>NZ_CAJXQY010000018.1 GCF_913058315.1 uncultured Alteromonas sp.
TGTCAGCGTGCTCACCACCGTTGATGATGTTCATCATAGGTACTGGCATAGAGTACTGGCCAGACGTACCGTTTAAGTCGGCTATGTGCTCGTATAATGCAACGCCTTTTTCAGTCGCGGCGGCTTTTGCTACGGCCAGAGACACAGCCAGAATAGCATTTGCACCTAAGGTTTCTTTGTTTTCAGTGCCATCTAAATCGATCATGGTTTTATCGATATCAGCCTGTGCTACAGGATCCATACCTAATAAGGCTGGTGCGATGCTCTCGTTTACTGCTGCTACGGCTTTTTCGACACCTTTACCCAGGTAGCGGCCTTTATCGCCGTCGCGTAATTCCAGTGCTTCGCGTGAACCAGTAGAGGCACCAGATGGTGCACAGGCGCGACCCATAACACCTGAGTCTAAATATACGTCTGCTTCTACAGTGGGGTTACCACGAGAGTCCAGAATTTCACGTCCAATGATACGCGAGATCTTCGCCATTTTTTCTTCCTCAACAATAATGGTGGCACTGCGGGAGTAACAGTGCCGGGTTTTATAAATTAATGATTTTCTTTTTGATACGATTGCGCCGCGGCTACGAAACCGGTGAACAATGGATGGCCGTCACGGGGAGTTGACGTGAACTCCGGATGGAACTGGCCAGCAACGAACCATGGATGATCAGGGATTTCGATGACCTCGACAAGACGTTTGTCGGTGGACAAACCACTGACCTTCAGGCCAGCAGCTTCAATTTGATCGCGCAGGTTGTTATTCACTTCGTAGCGGTGACGGTGACGTTCGTAAATTTCTTCGTTACCGTAGGCGGCATAAACCTTACTGCCAGGGATCAGGTGACAAAGCTGACTGCCCAGGCGCATGGTACCACCCAAATCCGAGGATTCGTCGCGGGTTTCAGTGCTGCCGTCTGAGTCCAGCCATTCGGTGATCAATCCCACCACCGGATATGGTGAGCTGGGGTCAAACTCGGTGCTATTGGCTTTTTCCATGCCCACCACGTTACGGGCAAATTCAATCAGTGCGACCTGCATACCCAAACAAATACCCAGATAAGGCACTTTGTTCTCGCGCGCATAGCGAGCGGCGGCAATCTTGCCTTCGATACCACGCTCACCAAATCCACCCGGTACCAGAATAGCATCCAGATTTTCCAGAATTTGTGTGCCTTTGGTTTCTATGTCCTGCGAGTCCACATAATGGATATTGACTGTCAGGCGGTTTTTAAGGCCGGCATGTTTAAGTGCCTCGTTAACAGACTTGTAGGCATCTGGCAGTTCAACATATTTACCTACCATACCGATGTTTACTTCGCCAACCGGGTTAGACTCTGCATACAGCACCTGTTCCCATTCGGTCAGGTCAGCTTCCGGGCAGTCTAGACGGAAGCGATCGACTACCAGTTGATCCAGGCTTTGCGCTTTTAATGCAGCCGGAATGCGATAGATACTATCAACGTCTTTTAATGAAATAACCGCTTTTTCAGCAACGTTGGTAAACAGCGCAATCTTTGAACGTTCTGAAGCTGGCATGGCCCCCACAGAGCGACACACCAGAATATCCGGCTGAATACCAATTGATCGTAATTCTTTTACACTGTGCTGCGTTGGCTTGGTTTTCAGCTCTCCAGAGGCTGGCATGTAAGGCACTAGTGTTAAGTGCATAAACATGGCATGGTCGCGGCCCACTTCGGTACCCAACTGACGAATCGCTTCAATAAACGGTTGTGACTCGATATCACCTACTGTACCGCCTACTTCCACGATAGCCACGTCGTGGCCTTGTGCGCCTTCGATAACGCGGCGTTTAATTTCGTTGGTAATGTGCGGAATAACCTGAATGGTTGCGCCCAGATAATCACCGCGACGCTCACGACGCAATACCTCTTCGTAAACCCGTCCGGTGGTAAAGTTGTTGCGTTTGGTCATACGGGTGCGAATAAACCGCTCGTAATGACCTAAGTCGAGATCTGTTTCTGCTCCATCATCAGTAACAAAAACCTCGCCATGCTGAATGGGGCTCATTGTGCCAGGATCGACGTTAATATACGGATCCAGCTTAAGCATGGTCACGGTGAGACCGCGTGCTTCAAGGATAGCGGCAAGGGATGCAGCAGCAATGCCTTTACCAAGCGATGAAACAACACCACCGGTGACGAAAATATAGTTTGTCATGCGAAACCTAAGACGTTGGGTTATATTTTTTGGGTAAAACGTTGTTTTTAAACAACACTGTAGACGGCGCAACAGTATACCCAATCTGGCGCTTTCACACAATTATAACAGCTCTAAAAGATACTGTTTCCTGGTGTTTTATACAAGGGGACTGATTTTAAACGACTTCCGTTTTCGGGAAGCCGTTCAATCAGGTTTGATAAAGGCGGGCTTTCTGGTAATTTTACTATTTTAGCTGTTTTAGTTCATAAATCAGCGCTAAGGCCTGTTTTGGCGTAAGTTCGTCGGGATCCACCTCTTCAAAAGCCTGCTCAAGGGCGCTTATTCTGGCCGGTAATTCAGCGGGCTCTTCGGGTAACAGGCTCTGCTGGGCAGGGCCTGCGGCAAGTGTTTGCTCGCTGGCCGATACGGTATGCTGGCTTTCGAGAGTTTTCAGCCGGGTTTTTGCCGCACTGATAACCGCTTTCGGCACGCCTGCCAGTTGCGCTACCTGTAACCCGTAGCTTTTACTTGCCGCACCAATTTCCACCGAATGCATAAAGCGAATGGTGTCGTCGTGTTCGACGGCATCAAGATGTAAATTTTGCACGCCGTTTAAAGTGTGGGTGAGCTCCGTGAGCTCAAAGTAATGGGTGGCAAACAGGGTAAATGCCTGGAGCTGACTGGCGAGGTATTCAGCGCAGGCCCAGGCCAAAGAAAGGCCGTCGTAAGTACTGGTGCCACGGCCGATTTCATCCATTAACACCAGTGAATAGGGCGTTGCATTATGCAGAATATTGGCGGTCTCGGTCATCTCTACCATAAAAGTAGAACGGCCGGATGCCAGATCGTCAGAAGCGCCGATGCGAGTAAATATTTTATCTACCGGACCAATTTCGGCTGCCTGAGCCGGGACATAACTACCCATATAAGCCAGCAAAACTATCAATGCCGTTTGCCGCATAAAGGTAGATTTACCGCCCATATTGGGACCGGTAATGATTTTAATCCGCGAGTCTTTATCCATGTTAAGTGGATTAGGAATAAACGGTGAATCCATGACGTACTCAACCACCGGGTGACGGCCTTGTTGATAGGTAACGCCGGGCACATCAGATAACGTGGGACAATGGTATTCCAGTGTTTCAGCGCGCTCGGCCAGAGTGATCAGTACATCGAGCTTAGCCAGCGCTGCCGCACAGGTGATTAACGCGTCAAGGCGGGGATTAATCAGCTCGAAGAGTTCTTCGTAGAGGCGCTTCTCCAGCGCCAGTGCCCGGCTTTGTGAGGTGAGCACTTTATCTTCATGCTCTTTAAGTTCAGGGGTAATGTAGCGCTCATTGTTTTTTAAGGTTTGGCGGCGGATGTAACTGGCCGGGACCAGATGACTGTTGGCCCGTGATACTTCGATAAAGAAGCCGTGTACCTTGTTGTAGCCCACTTTAAGGGTACTGATACCAGTTTGTTCACGCTCACGGGTTTCTATCTGGCGTAACAGTTCTGTTGCGCCGTCAGACAAATCCCGTAGTTCGTCGAGCTCGGCATTGTAGCCCGGTGCAATGACCCCTCCATCACGTAAGACCACCGGCGGATTATCAATAATCGCGCGGTTGAGCAATTCCGCCAATTCCGGAAATTCACTCACTTCGTCGCCGAGCACTTTTATCAGTGGCGCACCAAACAGACTGAGTCCCTGCTGCAGTTGTGGCAAACTGTTAAGGGCATTGCGTAGGCGGGCAAAGTCCCGTGGACGAGCGGAACGAAGCGCCAGGCGGGCCATTATCCGTTCAATATCGCCAATCTGTTTTAATTGAGTTGTCAGTGCCGGGTAATCACCGTTAAGAAAATCCCCAATAGCTTGCTGACGGGCGTTAAGCTCATGGCGGTCGGTAATCGGCGCGTGTAAAAAACGCTGCAGTAAGCGGCTACCCATGGCAGTGGCTGTCTTGTCTAAAACCGCGAATAAGGTGTGCTCGGTACCGCCGGATAAATTGCGGGTCAGTTCAAGATTTTTGCGGGTGGCGGCATCCAGCTGGACCCTGGTGGACTGCTGTTCCAGAGTAATCGCCCGAATATGCGGTAATGCGGTACGCTGTGTGTCTTTTACATACTGCAAGATACAACCGGCAGCACTGATGGCGAGTGAAATGCCACTTAGCCCAAAGCCACTAAGCTCACGGGTGCCAAACTGATTATTTAATTGCTGCTCTGCTGTTTGCTGATCGAATTCCCACTCTGGCCGGCGCCGCAGACCTTTAATGTGATCCACTTTCGACAGCCATTCAAACCCTTCAGGGTAGAGCAATTCAGCCGGATTTAAGCGTTGCAGTTCGGCACTTAACATATCGGTACCGGTAAACTCGCTGACCAGAAACCGGCCACTGGTAATATCCAGCCAGGCGAGACCAAATTGCTCTTTAACACTGTAAACGGCGGCCAGGACATTATCCTGGCGCTCATCAAGTAAGGCTTCATCGGTTACAGTACCGGGCGTTACAATGCGTTGCACCTGGCGCTCCACCGGGCCTTTACTGGTGGCCGGATCGCCAACCTGTTCGCAAATAGCCACCGATTCGCCCATTTTCACCAGTCTCGCCAAATAGCTTTCGACGGCATGATAGGGCACGCCAGCCATGGGAATGGGTTCGCCGCCGGATTTGCCCCGTGCGGTCAGCGAGATATCCAGTAACTCGGCAGCCCGTTTGGCATCGTCATAGAACAATTCGTAAAAATCGCCCATACGGTAAAACAGTAAAATGTTGGGGTGCTGCGCCTTTATATTCAGATATTGGCGCATCATTGGCGTGTGTGATTCCAAGAATGCCTCGGCTTGCTGGTTGCTTGCGATTGTTGTTTTGACCAATAATAGGGTCTCATTATTATGAGTGTATTATTCCTATGAGCCAGTCATTTTCAACTTTTTCACGACAGCAACTGGATATAAATGGGTTAGCTGAGCAGATTTTGGCCGTTGGTGAGGCGCTACGGCAAAAGGGCTGGTCGGTTTCCTGTGCTGAATCCTGTACCGGCGGCGGAGTGGCCTATGCGTTAACCTCGGTGGCCGGCAGCTCGGATTGGTTTAATCAAAGCTATGTCACCTATTCTAATCAGGCAAAACAAGCTTTGGTTGGTGTGAGTGCTGAAACTCTTGAGCAATTTGGGGCTGTTTCCGCTGAAACCGTCCATGAAATGGCTGTCGGGACCGCTCAGCAAAGCGGCGCCCAGTGCACCGCTGCTATCAGTGGTATTGCTGGCCCGGGGGGCGGCAGTGATGAAAAACCGGTGGGCACGGTATGGTTTGGGTTTCACTTCGACGGGGTTACCGATACAATTCGCCGCCAGTTTGATGGCGATCGGGAAGCAGTTCGTACCCAGGCTATTGAGTTTGTTATTGCAACACTGCACCACAGACTAGTTGCAGAATATCACAGGCATGATGAAATAAAGAAAAGGTAAAATGCATATTGCACTGTATAATCATACAGTATATTATGCAGTCATTATTTTACAGCTGATCAGCTTACCGGCGATAGCAGTAAAAGCCATTGCGGATAACGCACACAGTAAAGAATAACGAGGGGTTTTCGGTGGACGACAATAAATCTAAAGCACTATCGGCTGCGGTCGGTCAGATTGAAAAGCAATTTGGTAAGGGCGCGATTATGCGTCTGGGCGACAATCAGGCAATGGATATTGAATCCATTTCTACCGGTTCGCTGAGTATTGATATTGCGTTAGGTATTGGCGGTCTGCCGTGTGGTCGCGTTGTGGAAATCTACGGTCCTGAATCATCGGGTAAAACCACATTGACTCTACAAGTGATCGCCGAAGCTCAGAAAAAGGGAAAAACCTGTGCGTTCGTAGATGCTGAGCACGCACTGGATCCTGTCTACGCCGAAAAACTAGGCGTGAACATTGACGATCTGCTGGTATCACAGCCGGATACGGGAGAACAGGCACTGGAAATTTGTGACATGCTGGTTCGCTCAGGTGCCGTGGATGTAGTGATTGTTGACTCGGTTGCTGCATTAACCCCTAAAGCAGAAATCGAAGGCGATATGGGTGATTCTCACGTGGGTCTGCAGGCACGTCTGATGTCGCAGGCGCTACGTAAGCTGACCGGTAACATTAAGCGTTCCAATACACTGTGTATCTTCATTAACCAGATCCGAATGAAGATTGGTGTCATGTTTGGTAACCCGGAAACCACTACAGGTGGTAATGCACTCAAATTCTATTCTTCAGTTCGCCTGGACATTCGTCGCATTGGGGCAGTGAAAGAAGGTGATGAAGTCGTGGGTAACGAAACTCGCGTAAAAGTGGTGAAGAATAAAGTAGCGCCACCATTTAAACAGGCTGAATTCCAGATAATGTATGGAGCCGGTATCTGTAAAGAAGCGGAACTGATTGACTTGGGTGTGAAGCAAAAACTGGTTGATAAAGCCGGCGCCTGGTACAGCTATAATGGCGACAGAATTGGTCAGGGTAAAGCTAATGTGGTGAAATTCCTTAAGCAAAACCCGGACATCGCGAACGATATTGAAACCAAAATCCGTGCTGAATTACTGCTATCGAAAGACATTAAAGCCGACGATGTTGAGCCGGAAGATGCGCTTTAAATAAGCAGACCCTTTTTCAACAACCGTTGGAAACTTCCCCCTATAAGCCTAACTTATAGTTTGGCCCATCCATTTGGATGGGCTTTTTTATTGGGTAAATTAAATATTTCGAGTAAACAAAAGCTTGGCATAAAATTTTGAGCAAGATAAAGTAACGACAATGATGTAATCCGGACATTAGCTTTATTAAATGACGACACCACTTCACCGACAACAGGGCTTTACGCTAATTGAGCTGATCACTGTGATTATTTTAGTGGGTGTTCTTTCTGTTACGGCACTGCCGCGTTTCGTTGATTTTCAGGACGATGCTTATGCAGCATCGGTACAAGGGACCGGCACGGCATTTGACTCTGCTATCAAACTGGCTCACCTCAAATGGGCGGTTAGTGGTGGCTCTGGACCCGTGGATAACCTCGATTTGTACGGTAATGGTGAAAACCTCATGGACATCAATGTTAATGGCTGGCCTGCCCAAAGCTACCTGCCTTATGAGGCGAGTCCAATGCTGGATAATGCCTGGGACTGTACTTCGGTGTGGGGAGCGGTGTTACTTGATGGTTCACCAACGGTTGCTGAGGATACCTCGGCAGATTATCAGGCTACTTACACCGCCAACACCTGTACTTTTTATTTGGTTGCGCAACCGGCATATTCCATTTTTTATAACTCCAATACTGGCGATGTGACTGTCGACCTGACCCTTTAGATTTTTTCTTCTATGCCAGGAAAGGCCTGTTGCCAGCTTTCGGGTATTTTACCCTGCAGTACGTAGGAATATGCCAGTAACTCGGCAATGACATAATACAACGATTCCGGAATAGCCTGACCCAGGTCAAGCGTAGCGAGGAATTCACTCAAATAAGGGTCTTCGTGAATTAACACTCCATTGGCTTTGGCGCTGGCTATAATTGCTTCAGCCAGGTCATCATAGCCTTTAGCGACAATCGTTGGGGCCTGCGACGGCTCTGCTTCATTATATTTAATACCTACCGCGCGTTTACTTTTACGTGTCATGCCTGGGTCTCCAGTATTTGGTAAGGGCGGGTCGCCAGCGTTTCAGGTATCTTGCCTAATTGTAGCTTATGTTCTTCAACCGTTAAGCCGAGTTGCTTAAACCGCTTGAGTAAAAAGGGCAGTGTTACCCCCACTTTTTCCAGCAAGGACTGATTGGAAGAGTATATATCAAGATAAAGCTGCTCATCCTTGATCCTGGCCTTGGTAAGTAATTCACCCTGTTCGCCAATATCCAGCTTCATTGTCAGGTGCCACTGCGTTTGCGTGTTTTGGTTTTCCTGTTCCGGCTGACGTTCCCGCTCTCGTCGGATTAGCAGTTCTGCCGGTTTTTGTTGCGGCATTAATCCAGGCAGCACATAGTAAAAGCTGTCCTGACCTTGCAGTGCTTGTTCCATATTGCCTAGTTTAGCGCCCTGGTGACCTGCAAGTAATCCCTTCAGTTGTTTGAGGAGATTTTGCTGGCTGTCGAGTTGTGCAAACTCTCGGACCTGCCGCCCGGTAATTGCTCCTAGGAGTCCGGCAGGGGCGCTGCCTTTAGAAGAAGAGGCTCTTTGCCGGTGAAGGGCTTGGTCGATATCTTCCACATTTTTAAAGTGCCTGCCGAGTAAAGACACTTGCAATAGCTGGATAAGACCACTTAAAAAACTCTGCCCGGCCGGGGGAGATGACAGCATAAGCGGCGACTGTAACCAGGCCGGAGAGGTCATTAATTGCTGTAGTGCCCGACCAGCTTGTGCGGTGTCGGCTGCGGGTTTGGTGCTTATAGTGTCTGGCTGTTGGCCTGATTCAGTTTTAGCAAGTGGCATCTCGGCCGTTGTCGTCCTGCTTGCCGTTGGCATATGAAGCTGCAATTGCTCAATGACTGAGTGAATGTTTTTGAGCAACGAAGGGTTGGCGCTGGCGAATTTCTGCAGTGCGCTGGTGAGCACGGAAAGACTCGATTGCAGAGGCTCCGTGTTGCTTAGATTTATCCGCTTGGCTGAACGAATAAATTGCTCCAGGGCCGTTTTGACCTCAACGGTTAACTGCTCCACCTTGAACTTTGCGATACTTTCAATCTCGGTCGGTATCGTGGACTTACCGACCGCATTTTCAGCCCTCAGGGCATGAAAAGGTGACAGCAGAGGCTGGGCGACATCAGCTTTTGCATTAGCAGGCTTGTCTCCAGACTGCTGCAGCGCCTGCGATGGCGAAGAAGAGGCTGTGTCAGACTGAGATTGCAATGGCGTAATTGTGACCTGCGGAACGTTCTTACTTGTGACACTTTGCATATTAAGCTGACTGATTTGCTGCGTGGTTACCCTTGGCGCCATTTGATTCAAGGCGGCTGTTGATGTTGTATTGGATGGGGTATTTACTGCCAAAAGCTGGGTTTTACTACCGGTTATGGTGACTTCATTACCTTTAATACTTACTATCGCAGGTGACAGCGGACTCAGTTGTTCAATGGTTTTTGTTACGAGCGGAGAAAGGGCCTGTTTTGCCCAGTTGGCGAGCTTCATCGGCTCTGTCATCAGCGGCAGTTGCTGGGTAACGGCCTGAGTGAGTTTATTGGCCACAGGTGAGCTCACCGGTACAGATACGATACGTAAAGGATTCGCCACATTATTGATGCCCTGATTCGGCCCGGTGGTTGGTAACGTTGGCGCTGATTGAGGACGCGGCGTTATCTGTACCTGAAGTTGGTTATGACGAAGCGAGACAGTAATCGAAACGGTTGGCGGCAGTGGCGGTTTGCCCCTAACGTCGCTGGATAATGCGCTCTCAGGCTGCCGGGTATTTTTATTTAGAGGGATATCAATTATTAATGGCCGCTCAGCCCCTGCGTTAACTCTTATCAAAGTACTTTCTTGCTGTATAACGGTAGCAGGCAGTGTCACTGGCGTAGATAAAGTTTGAGATAACACTGTCATCAGCGTTTGAAATTGCGCCTGGGTAACTTGCTGACGAATGGTCTGCGGCGAAAGTTTTAGTAAAGCGGGTAAGACCGGAGACCCGGATTCAGGCGGCAGCATTGATTTAAGCGATACTGGGCCCCCCTGAGGCGGTTGAATCGGAGCCTCTGTGGGAAGGCGAACCAATAACAGGTTCTCTGCACCGCTAATGCGCACCGCAGGAGAGATCTGTACCAGCTGCTGGTTTGCCGTGCTATACACGTTTGCGCCAACGGCGGTTTTGCCAACATTACCCTGACCAGCAGGCGTTGTTGATACTGGTACTGCGGACGGTGACACGGGTTGCAACACCTGGCCAATCCTGGCGATTGCCAGCTGTTTGGCGTCGGCAGTGGCCGATTCAGTAACGTTAACACGACTGCTATCGGTGGCGGTTTGTGGGGGCAGATTGGAAGAATGCATAAGGTGTTATCGGCAGCCGGTTTCAACAGTTAAGTATAATGTCAATCATGCCAAAGATTGAAATAGATCAGAAATTTGCCGATCCGCCTATTGGGTAAGATGCGAAGTGGCTGGTTTATGATAGAATGCGGCGGATTTTTTGCTAACAGAACGGGATGCATCTTGGCAGGACTTGCTGCAGACAATTTAACCTGTATAAAACGTGACAGAGTGTTGTTCACCAACCTGTCGTTTACGTTATCGCCAGGAGAGCTTATATACCTGCGGGGTCCAAACGGTGCAGGTAAAACCAGCCTGTTAAGGATTTTAACCGGTTTATCATCGCCGGAATCCGGTCGCTTGTACCTCAATGGCGAGTCGTTGGAAGCCACTCGTGATGTGTTCAATCAGCAACTGATTTATATAGGTCACAAGGCGGGCATCAATGGCGCACTTACCGCCATGGAAAATTTACGCTTCTGGTGTGCCCAGCACGGAACCGCTTTTGTTGCCAGTCACGCTTATGAGGTACTTGCCCGACTGGGGCTGGTAGGGTTGGAAGATGTGCCGGTGAGAATGTTATCTGCCGGACAACAACGCCGTGTCGCGCTGTCGCGGTTATGGTTAAAACCCTCGACCTATTGGATCCTCGACGAGCCTTTTACGGCACTGGATACCGATGGTATTGAATTACTTGAACAGCACATGCAGCAACATGTTGCCAGTCAGGGGGCGATTATCACTACCTCACATCAACCCTTAAGTGAACACGCCGGCCCATTCACAGAACTGGTGCTGGAGTACCGGTTATGAATACGCTGATTAATGGTATTTTCAAACGAGATATGGCACTGGCTTTTCGCCAGCGTTCTGAGTTAGCGCAACCGCTGATGTTCCTGTTGATGGTCATCACACTTTTCCCTCTGGGCATAGGGCCGGGGCCGGTGACGTTACAAAAAATAGGGCCGGGCGTGATTTGGATTGCCGCTATTCTGTCTTCCCTGCTGGCCATGGAGCGTTTGTTTCGCGATGATTTCTGGGATGGCTCGCTGGAACAATATATGCTGAGCGGTCAGTCAGTGGCTGCCATCGCTGCGATTAAAGTGCTGGTCCACTGGCTGGTGAGCTTTTTGCCCCTGGTGCTGTTTTCGCCATTGTTAGCACTTTTTTTAAATCTCACGGTCGATATGTATGTTGCTTTAATGCTGACACTGGTACTCGGCACACCGCTATTGTCTTTGGTGGGCGCGATAGCGGTGGGATTAACAGTTGGTTTACAGCGGGGCGGCGTGTTGCTGGCCCTGTTGTTAATACCGGTTTTCATTCCGTTATTGATTTTTGCCACCTCGGCGGTAGATTCTGCCGCACTCCAATTACCATACCGGGCTCAACTTGCTATTATTGGCGCCATGCTGATGCTGGCAATGGCAACAGCCCCCTTTGCAATTGCTTATGCACTAAAAGTGAGTCAAAACTGATGTGGAAGTGGTTACATCCGTATGCAAAACCTGAACGAGCGTATCAACTGTGCGTAACGTTACAGCCCTATTTTCTTTGGCCGGGTATCTTATGCCTGCTGGTGGGGAGTCTATGGGGCCTTGCCTTTGCTCCCCAGGACTACCAGCAGGGTGACTCGTTCCGGATTATTTATATTCATGTACCCAGCGCCATTTTATCGATGAGTACTTACGTAGCGATGGCGGTTGCGGCTTTAGTGGGTATTGTGTGGCAATGGCGCACCGCATTTATGGCGATGATCGCTATGGCACCGGTTGGTGCGGTCATTACTTTTATTGCTTTGTTTACCGGAGCTGCCTGGGGGAAGCCTATGTGGGGCACCTGGTGGGTCTGGGATGCAAGACTGACCTCTGAATTAATACTGCTGTTTCTGTATCTTGGTGTGATTGCTTTGTATGGCGCCTTTGAGGATAAACAACAGGCGGGTAAGGCTGCCGGCGTGATGGCGCTGGTCGGGGTGGTGAATGTACCGATTATTCATTATTCCGTAGAGTGGTGGAACACCTTGCACCAGGGGGCCACTATCAGCAAGTTTGATAAACCTTCCATTGCCCCTGAAATGCTGTGGCCATTATTGATCGCTTTGCTGGGTTTGGCCTTATTTATTGCAGCAGTGACCGTAATGCGTATGAAAAATGAAATCATTCGGCGAGAATATCATCGTCCGTGGGTCAAAGACCTTGCGGCGAGAGCGCTCGGAGACGACCATGCAGTTTGACAGTTTACAGGCCTTTTTTGCCATGGGGGGGTATGCCCTCTATGTATGGTTATCTTTTGGGGTGTCGTTGCTGGCATTGGTTTGGGTAGTTGCCGACAGTGCCAGTGCGCACAAAAAACTGTTGCGCAATGCCCGTGAAGAACAAGCCAGACAGTCGCGCATTGCGGCGGCCCGAAAAGCACAAACAGTGCAATCTGAATCAGAACAGACAGGTAGTTAAGCAGTATGAATCCAAGACGACAAAAACGACTCGCTGCGGTAGGCGGCATAGGTTTACTGATCGTTGGTGCGATCACGCTAATGCTATTCGCACTCACCGACAACATTGATTTATTTTACACCCCCTCAGAAATCGTCGAGGGCAAGGAAGGCGTGAAACCTACTGTCGGACAGCGCCTTAGAATAGGCGGTATGGTCGTGCCTGGTACGGTGAGTCGTGATTCTGAGTCATTAGCCGTTAGCTTTAATCTTATTGATACCGGTCCTCAGGTAACGGTTCGCTACGCCGGTATCCTGCCTGATTTGTTTCGGGAAGGTCAGGGCATTGTCGCCACCGGTGTGTTGCTTGAGTCTGGTGTGATTGAAGCCGAAGAAGTGCTGGCGAAACATGATGAAGAGTACATGCCGCCTGAGCTCGCCGAAAAGATGAAAGGCATAAAGCATGTTAACCCGAATCAAGGAAATACAAGCTCGTGATCCCCGAAATTGGTAATATCGCTGTTGCGCTGGCACTGGTCACATCGATCCTGCTGGCGGTATATCCTCTGTGGGGGGCTTATCGTGGCCATACCGCAATGATAGGCACCGCTAAACCTCTGGCTATCTCGTTATTTGCGTTTACGGCATTGGCTTTTGGTTGTCTTGTCTATGCGTTTGTCACCGATGATTTTTCACTGAACTATGTGGCTCAGCATTCTAACAGTCGCTTGCCGGTTTACTATAAAGTCACCGCAGTCTGGGGTGGTCACGAAGGGTCATTTTTACTCTGGGTACTGATGTTGTCACTGTGGACGGTGGCGGTGGCGGTGTTCAGTCGTGGTATTCCGCAAGTGATGATCGCCCGGGTATTATCGGTGCTGGGGATGGTGTCGATTGGTTTTTACCTGTTCATCCTGCTGACTTCTAATCCTTTCGACAGTATGTTGCCTTATTTCCCGGTAGATGGACGGGATCTGAATCCGCTATTACAGGATTTTGGCATGATCATTCATCCGCCAATGCTGTACATGGGGTATGTGGGCTTTTCCGTGGCTTTTGCTTTTGCCGTTTCAGCGCTGTTGTCCGGGCAGCTAGACTCAACCTGGGCGAGATGGTCACGGCCCTGGGTGATTGCGGCGTGGAGTTTTCTGTCGGTAGGGATTGCACTGGGGAGCTGGTGGGCTTATTACGAGCTTGGCTGGGGCGGCTGGTGGTTCTGGGATCCGGTTGAAAACGCATCGTTTATGCCATGGCTGGTGGGGACCGCACTCATGCACTCGCTGGCCGTAACGGAGAAACGTAAAGCGTTTAAGTCCTGGACGGTGCTGTTGGCTATAGCGGCATTCTCATTGAGCTTGCTGGGCACCTTCCTGGTGCGCTCAGGAGTGATTGTGTCGGTCCATTCCTTTGCCAGTGATCCCGCCCGTGGATTGTTTATTTTGGGCATTCTGGTTATTTTGACCGGTTTAAGCTTGGTTCTGTATACCCTGCGGGCTCAACAGCTGAAAAGCCCGGGGCGCTTTCAGCTGTTTTCGCGGGAAGTGCTGCTGATGGGCAACAATGTGTTCTTATGTGCCGCTACACTGGTGGTGTTGCTGGGCACATTGCTGCCTCTGGTACATAAAGAACTCGGGTTAGGCTCCATTTCCATTGGGGCACCGTTCTTCAATCAGATGTTCACCCTGCTTATTGTGCCCTTTGTTTTATGTTTGGGATTGGGTCCGCTTACCCGTTGGAAACATCAACCGGTATCACAGGTACAAAAAACAATACTGATTGCCTTCGGCCTGAGTGTAAGCGCCGGGGTGTTAATTAACTTTACCTACGATACGCCTACTTACATGGCGGCTTTGGGACTGGTGCTGAGTGCCTGGATACTGATTACCACCACCCTTGAAGTGATGCAAAGAGTCTCTTCATTGAACACCAGTCTGAGTGCCGGGGAACGTTTGCGCAAACTTACGCCCAGTCACTGGGGGATGATCCTTGGACATCTGGGCTTTGCTGTGACCCTGATTGGCATTACGCTGGTGAGTAATTTTGAAGTGGAAAGGGATGTGCGGATGATGCCGGGTGAATCGGTAACACTGTCTGGTTATGAGTTTGCCTTTCGTAAAGTAGAGCAACGAAGCGGGCCGAATTATACCGCTGATGTAGGCATATTTGATGTGTATGAGTCGGGTGAGAAACTGGTGCATCTTGAACCGGAGAAGCGCTTGTACCTGGTCCAACGCATGCCTATGACCGAAGCCGGTATCTACTCGACCATTTTCAGGGATTTGTTTATTGCTATGGGTGAACCTCTTGATGACGGAGCCTGGGCAATTCGGGTGTATATAAAACCGTTTGTGACCTGGATTTGGGCCGGCGCGGTAATCATGGCCATTGGTGGCATTTGCTCGATAAGTGACAAGCGTTACCGCATGGCGAGGGTTGCTAAAGTGCGTTCAGCGGTGGCAAGCATAGCCGCTAGCGGGGAGGCTCAGGCATGAAAAAGATAATGCTTTTTGGCGTGCCGCTACTGGCATTTGTGGTGCTGGTGGTGTTCTTGTTCAGTGGTTTGTTTTCCGATCCCAGGGAGCTTGACTCCCAGGTGAAAGGTAAGCCCATGCCAGCCTTTTCGTTGCCAGATCTGATGAGCCCGGATAAAACTTACACGCCGCAGGTATTTAAAGGGAAGGTAACCTTGCTCAACGTTTGGGGCGTGTGGTGTGTTACCTGCGCGGTAGAATTGCCATACCTCACTGAACTTTCGGAGCAGGAAGGGATCAGTATTGTTGGCCTTTATTTTGACCAGGATCTGGATCCGGAGTTTGGCACCAAAACTTTAAACCGGGTACAACAGGAAGTCGAAGAGATCACCAACCGATTTGGCAATCCTTATCAGTTTCATATTTTCGATGTCTATCGCGACACCGCGTTGGATCTTGGCGTGACCGGCGCTCCTGAACATTTCCTTATTGACCACAACGGTGTGATCCGCATGCATCACATTGGTGATATCAACGAACGTGTCTGGAACAACAAAGTCGGTCCGCTATATGCTCAGTTAAAACAGGCACTGGCGCAGGAGCACGCAACTGAATGAAAACGCTGATACTGACGGTCTTATTGCTTATATCCTCTGCCGTACTGGCGACTGAGGACAGTTATGAATTTGATACACCACAGCAACGCCAGTTATTTCTGTCACTGACTGAGGAGCTGAGATGCCCGATGTGTCAGAACCAGAATATCGCCGATTCTGATGCGATGATTGCTCATGATATGCGTCGTAAAGTGTATAACCTGGTGAAGCAAGGGAAAACCGGCGATGAAGTGATTGACTACATGAAAACCCGCTACGGCGATTTTATTAGCTATAAGCCGCCTGTAACGCCGGTTAC
Source organism: uncultured Alteromonas sp. (assembly GCF_913058315.1). GTDB lineage: Bacteria > Pseudomonadota > Gammaproteobacteria > Enterobacterales > Alteromonadaceae > Alteromonas. The sequence goes on from NZ_CAJXQY010000018.1 coordinate 15,947, forward strand.
CCTGTGGTTGTGGCTGGCACCTGTGTTATTTGCCTTACTGGCGTTCGTGGTTGTAGTGGTTAGGCGAAAGTCGACACCGCCGGAAGATATGGCAGCCAAGCTGGCTAAAGCCGAGGCGATGTTAAAACAGGGTGATAAGTGATGTCTTGGATGTTTATTTGGGCGGTTGTTGCACTGGTAGCCGTATTAATCCTGATGGTTGTTTTACCCTGGCTGAGACGCCGTCCGGAACAGGAGAATCTGACTCAGGCTAACATTGCCGTGGTCAAAGAGCGGCTGCAAGAACTGCAGCGGGAAGTCGATGAAGGACTGCTTAGTGAGCAGGACATGCGTCAGGCCAGTGACGAGATTAAAATTTCGTTAGTGGAAGAACAGTATGCAGAGTCAAAAGGCTCGGCGAACGCTTCCTTCGCATTAGCGTGTGGTGCATTACTGGCTATTGCAGTAGGCGCTACGGCCTATTACAAGGCCAGTAATATAAAGCACTTAAATGATGCGCAGGCGGCTATAGATGCGTTACCCAATCTCAGCGCGAAACTGGCAGAGGGGCAGGGAGAGAACTTTACTCCTGAGGATTTTCAGCAATTGACCCTGGCTATCCGCAAGCGTTTGCAGGAGAACCCGGAAGATGGACAGGGCTGGATGTTCCTGGGCCGAATCTGGATGGCACTGAATCAGACCGAGGAAGCCTATGCGGCGTTGGAAAAAGCCCTGCATTATTCCCCTGATGACGAGAATGTTAGGATGACTTATGCGCGGGCATTAATGATGAGCGATGATAAGGCACAGTTAGAAAATGCCCGTCGATTGTTAGCTTCGCTAATTGATACAAACCAGCAGAATGATAATTTAGTGCTGATGCAGGCTGTGGTTGCAGGCAGACTCGGAGATAAAACGCTGTTGGCTGATACCCTGACAAGGCTGGAGGGCAAACTGCCAGCAGATAGCCCTATTGCCAGGCAATTAAGTGAGCGTCTTGCCAGTTTGAATGGCGAGCCACCGGTTAAAAAAGCACTTACTGGTTTCAATCTTACGGTTGAGATTACGGAAGAGATGGCGACTCAATTGCCTGACAATGCGTTTTTATTCGTGTTTGCTCAGGATGCCAACAGTGAAAACCGGATGCCAGCGGCCGTACTCCGACTTCCGTTAGAAAATTTACCGCTAACGATTAAGTTAACCAGTGAAAATGCCATGGCACCGAACTATTCGCTCGACCAGTTATCCACAGCCCGCCTGATCGCCCGGATTTCGGCTGATCAGGAAGCCCCGCCCCAGCCGGGCGATTTAGAGGGCTCTCTGGAAGCCTTAGTGGAAAACGGTAAAGTGATTGACCAAACTATCGTAATAAACAAGGAATTGATGTGACATTATCCATTCGTCGCTTTTCGTTATCTTTTTTGATGCTCGGCGCATTGTTTCTCTCTGGCTGTGCCAGTAATAGTGCTGAACAGCAAACTCAGGCTGATGCCGAGGCAAATGCCGTGGCAATTAAGTCGGATTATTCTGATCCGCGGGATCCGCTGGAAAGCGTTAACCGCGTGGTGTGGGATTTTAACTGGGACATTCTTGATAAATATCTGTTACGCCCGGCGGCAACCACCTATGTCACTGTAATGCCAGGCTTTGCTCGCACTGGGCTTTCCAACGCAGTAGAAAACCTTGCTGAGCCAGCCAACATGTTAAACAACCTGTTGCAGGGCAAAGTTGGACCGTCGTTTGATAGTTTTACTCGCTTCGTCATTAACTCTACCGTTGGTGTCGCGGGCTTTTTTGATGTTGCCGGGGCCATGGGACTGCAACGTCAGGAAGAAGAATTTGGTGAGACGCTGGGCAAATGGGGAGTTGGAAGCGGACCGTTTTTAATGTTACCGGCCCGGGGGCCAAGCGATCCGCGCAGTTTTACGGGCGATATAGTGGACAACCTTTATTTCCCCATGACACTGATGACCGGAAATCTTAACGTGTTGCGATTTACGGTTGGTGCATTGGAGGCGCGGGCGCAGTTACTCGGTCAGGAAGGCCAGATTGAGAATGCTCGAGACCCTTATGAGCAAGTTAAAAACATCTATTTTCAAAATCTTGAATTTCGTGTAACGGATGGCAAAAATCTCGATGCGCAGCCAGATGAACAAGAGGCTGAAGAGTTTGACGAATTCGAAGCACTGTTCGACGATGTGGATTTGGAAAGTACGCCAACCGACGAAGAAAGTGATAACTAGGTGGTAATACAAAGGCGCTTAAAGCGCCTTTGTTGTTTTTAGTGTTAGTAGCCCTGAGGATTTTGAGATTGCCAGTGCCAGGCATTTTCACACATATCTTCCAGGGTTTTTTGCGCATTCCAGTTTAATTCAGTAGCGGCTTTGGTCGGGTCGGCATAACAGGCTGCCACATCCCCTGACCGGCGAGGCGCAATCTTGTAATTAATAGGCTTACCACAGGCTTTTTCGAAGGCCTTAATCATCTCCAGTACGGAGTATCCTTGTCCGGTGCCCAGGTTATAGATATCGAGTCCCATATTTAAGCCAAGGCGCTCAATGGCCTTTAAATGACCATTCGCGAGGTCTTCTACATGGATATAATCACGAACACCGGTACCATCCACGGTGTCGTAGTCGTCGCCAAAAACGGCTAACTGTTCAAGTTTGCCCGAGGCAACCTGCGAGATATAGGGCATCAGATTATTCGGAATACCGTTAGGATCTTCGCCAATCTGACCCGAGGGGTGGGCACCAACCGGGTTAAAGTAACGCAGCAATACAATGTTCCACGCTTCGTCTGACTGGTATAAATCAGTCAGTATGGTTTCCACCATGAGCTTAGACATACCATAAGGATTAGTGGGCTGGCCGGTAGCCATGTCTTCTCTGAGCGGCAACGAAACCGGATCGCCATATACGGTAGCGGAAGAGCTAAAGACAATGTTCTTTACATTGTGCTTACGCATAACATCGCATAGTGCCACAGAGCCATAGACGTTGTTTTCATAGTAGGCAAGGGGCTTCTGTACAGACTCGCCAACGGCTTTTAAGCCTGCGAAGTGAATGACGGCATCGATGTCATGGTGTGAGAATACATCATCGAGCTGCTCAGTATTGCGGATATCACCCTGCACGAATGTCACGGCTTTACCAGTTAAAGCTGATACACGCTTGAGAGACTCCTCTGAGGCATTACTGAGGTTATCAAATACCACTACCTGATAATCCGCTTCCAGTAATTGTAGTACGGTATGACTGCCGATATAGCCAGCTCCACCGGTGACAAGTATTGTTTTCATTGCTTATCCTTGTTTGACAACGATTCTAAATATTTAGCGCTTAAGGAGTATTGTACAGGTTTCACCACGATGGGATAGAGAAGGAAAACTAACAACGCCCACAATAATGAGGTCCAGTCTGCTGCGACTCTGAGCAACAGCGCAAAGGCCGGCACAATCACCAGTAGTTTAAGGATGTTCAGTACTGTCTTTTCCGGAACCGTGAGTTTTTTTGCCGCCCGCTCCAGTCTGCGCATACGTTCTGCCAGAGGCAGGCCAGCTAGACCCGGAATATTGCGCGTCGAAAAATAGAAATGCATAAAGTGCTCTTAATAAAAAACCGCCGGAACGTAATGTTACGGCGGTTATTGTAGGGCAATCTGCTAGTGTTTAAAACACACGAGTCCTTATTGCGCCGTTTCCTTGATACCGGCTTTCTCCCAGTATCGGGATTTAAAGCTCATCAAACCAATCATAATAGCAATAGCAATGCTAAACAGGGCGATTTGAAGATACAGGTTTGGCATTTCTTGCACGTTATCAGGGTCAAAGTTACCTGAAAGCAGACCAGCAATAATATTACCAATAGAGTAGGTGAGTACGAATACGCCCATCATTTGACCTGCAAAACGCTTAGGCGACAATTTGCTTACTGCACTCAGTGCTACTGGGCTAAGGCAAAGTTCGCCCACGGTGTGCAGGAAGTAAGTCGTTACAAGCCACATGGGGGCGACTTTAAGTCCCTGCGCCGCATATTGGGATGCCATAAACATGACCAGAAAACCTGAAGCCATAATAACAATACCGATTGCACACTTAATGGTATACGAAGGATCTATCATGCGTTTGGCGAGGTTAATCCAAAGTGCGGCAAAGAACGGCGACAGTATAATAATAAAAAGTGAGTTAGAGAGCTGGAACCATACGGTAGGAATAGCGTCCATTCCGAACCATGAAGTTAGCCATGAGCCACTTTCCAGAGCGCGATCGGTATAGTTTTGTGCAAATAAATTAAGTGAAGAACCGGCTTGTTCGAAGCCTGACCAGAAACATGCAGAGGCCACACAGACTAAAAACAGGGCCCACATGCGCTGTTTTTCATTGTCGCTTAATTCACCTTTAAAGTAGATGAAGCCAAAATAAATAAAGAAAATGGCGGTGAAAATAACAGCGACTTTTTCAGCAAGGGCAACAGGTTCGATAACAATGGTGCCCAGGTGTGCCAGAATAATGACCACGATGGCTGCTGCTAACACTCCCAGTACACATAGCCAGGCACGCTGCTTCGAGGCACCGACATATGGATTTGCAGGTGCCACTGATTCCGCAGCCAAAGAGCGGTTACTAAAGTAATACTGAACGAGTCCAACGGCCATACCGACAGCAGCGGCGCCAAATGCATAGTGCCAGCCCCAGTTCTCCTGCAGGTAACCGGTGACCAGATACGCAATCAAAGAACCGATGTTTATACCCATGTAATACAGTGCATAGCCACTGTCCCGGCGACTATCATCGTCACCATATTGCTGGCCAACCATGGCCGAAATGTTTGGCTTAAGTAACCCTGTACCGGTTGCAACCAGAATAAGACCGACAAAGAACAGGTTTTGGAGGTCTACAGCCAGCACAATGTGCCCGGCGAAGATAATTAAACCGCCATACCAAACGGCTTTTTTACCGCCAATCAGACGGTCAGCAAGCCAACCTCCGGGTAAACCAAGAAAATAAACGGCCCCGGTGTACAGGCCATAAATGGCACCGGCTGACGCTACAGTGAAGCCAAGCCCTTGCGTTTGCAAGCTGGCTGTCATAAACAGCACGAGGAGAGCACGCATGCCGTAGTAGCTCATGCGCTCCCACATTTCAGTAAAAAATAACGTTCTCAAGCCATTTGGATGGCCAAAGAAGCTGGTGTCGTTAGAAGTTTTTGTTGTCACAACAGAGTTCCATATAGTTTTTATTTAAAATTATTATCGTCCGCGCGTACTCACAACGGGCAGGAGCTGCTCGTACACTGGTTATCTCTCTTATACTAGAGGATGAATCCTGAAACAAGCTACCTGGGTTAAAGGGTAGCCTGCGGCAGAGAATCAGAAACCACTCAATTGTAGTGTTTGTCTTACAACTCTTTAATGGTTGCAATGATAATGCGGCCAGCTATAAAGGCCATTATCAGCATAACGCCAATTAAAACCAGGTTATAAACAGTTTTAGGATAAGCTGCTGAGTCTGGCAGGGTAGGTGATTCAATAGTCACCAGGTGTTGAATTTGTTCGTAAGTATCGACCCGCGCATTTTCTAACGTCATTAAAGATGAGCCATAAGCCTGCATGGCAAGTTCGGCCTGAACCTGTAGGTTTGAATATTGCGCCATCAGCTGATTAATGGATAACTTCGACTCACCGTTCTGTGCATCGCTGATCTTGGTTTTCTGACTGTTAATCTGTTCTTCCAGTGCTCTGATTTGACGTTTGAGCGAGATGATTTCCGGGGCAGAGTCAGACATAATGCTTTTTAAGGTATTTAGTTCTGCTTCCCTTTGCGCCAGTGTCGCTTCCAGAGTAAAGGCGATTTGTTGAATGGCTACACCTTCGGCATTAGGGTCCAACACATTGTATTTTGTTTGAAAGTCAATCAGCGCCAGTTTGGCATTCTGCAGCTTTTCCTCAACAATATCGTGCTCACTTTGAGCAAAAGCCAGGCGCGATTTGGCGAGGTTATTACTGATCTCGTTAATGAACAGCTCTGCACGTTTTACTATGGTTTGACTGATTAGCTTTGCATAGGCTGGATCGTAGGCTCTTGCCGAGAGTTCAATCACACTGGTATTTGAGTCGATAACTACTTCGGTGTTGGCCAGGTAATATTCCAGGAAATCCTCTTCGCTGTGATGAGCGCCGAGCCGACTAATAAAATCACCGGCTGATGAGGTGTAGTGTGCGCGCAGTCCGATAGTTTCATCCAGGTAATGGAGCATATCTGCAGATTTTACAAACGCTACGACCAACTGACTATCGTTTGCACTACCAACACCGGTTACGCCGCTCATTAACATCGATGAGGGATCAAAACTATTTGCACCATCGGCAGATTTAACTACTAACTGACTGGTACTTTCGTATTTTGGGGCCGCAATCAAAATCAGATAAACGGCATATAACAGCCAGGGGATAACCACTAAAAGAATAGGGCGTTTTTTTATGTGAGCGGTGATGTTGTCTAACACTTGTTTCATTTTTTTGCTCGATTATTCCAAGTAGGCTGCAATACCTTGTTCAAGGTCACTGTAGTAATTGAGTTTACCATCTTCAATGATGATCGCTGAGGTACAAAATTCCCGTACCTGATCCATCTCATGACTGACCATAATCAGGCCGGCTTCTTTGGCTTTAATTTCCAAAGCTTCTCTGGCCTTACGACGAAATTTAGGGTCGCCCACTGAGGTTGCTTCATCTATCAGATAGATATCAAAATGAATATTGATGCAACAGGCAAAGACCAGTCGGGCACGCATACCGGAAGAATAGGTTTGCACTGGTAAGTCAAATCGCTTGCCGATTTCGGCAAAATCCTGCACTGCTTCTTCGTAAGCAGCCAAATCCTTTACATCATTTATGCGGGCAATAAACCGGGCATTTTCCCGCCCGGTCATTTTAGGATGAACGCCTGTGGCCAGCGCAACTGGCCAGGACATGGATTTATTCGTATAAATCTGGCCTTTGTCCGGGTATTCGCTTTTGGCCAGCATGCGAAATAAGGTGGACTTACCAGCACCGTTTTTTCCCAAAATAGCCACATTGTTTTCAGTCGGAAAATCAAAGTTGAGGTTCCTGAAAATATACTGAGGCCCTAATCTACTGGGGTAAGACTTGGTTAGATTGATTAAGCGGATAGTCATCGGGATAACAACCCTTTCCAGGTCAGGTGATACAGTGAAACGGCAAAGAAAAAGACAACCAGGGTAAATTGGAATGCATAGTGGAGGCTCACACCGTTATCGCCATAGGATTCCAGACAGGCATAACGGCCAAGTTCAACAAAATGCACCAGAGGATTCCAGGTAAACCAATGCCAGTATTCCACAGGGATATCCTGTAAACTAAAAAACACGCAGGAGATGAAAAAAAGTGGTCGGGTAAATACACCGACTATTTTCTTTACTTCAGGCAAATAAGAAGAAGCAATTCCTAATATACAACTCATGCTGATTGTCATAATCCACAGGAGATGGAATAACAAAAACAGCAGCAAAGGGTCATGAACAGGGAACGTCATTCCCAACAGGTATATCGTTAACAGGGCGAGAATAATGACTATAATTTTTATGGTGTATTCAACGAAGGCCGATACCAGTAGCGCAGAGATGGGCTGCACCTGCCTGAAGGCATAAAGGGGCTTGTTTTTACTAAATGCACTGGCGATTTTTGTAAAAGGTTGCAGAAAAGATTGGATGGTGACCATACCAATCAACATAAAAATGAAGATAGGTAAACCGTGAGCGTCACCGTCGCGGATTAAGCTTCTCAGGTACGACAAACCAAATATAAAAGCAAATGGTTCAAGAAAACCCCAGGCTAATCCCAGTCTGTCACTAAATTGAGAGCGCAACTCACGCAGGAAAAGCGCAAAGCATACGCTTTTCCATACTTTAAGCTGGGAGCGAAATGAGACGCTTACAATATCTGACATTAGTTCAGTGCTACGTTGGCCGCCACAGCAATCTGGTAAATGATTTGAGTGATATCTTTTACCGCCTGTAAAGTCTTCGCATCAACGCGAGGCAATACAATTACCTGATCACCTGCTGTGACTTCAGAGCTATCATCCACGTCATAGAAATCCACCATACCATTGGCGCGAATAATCAGAATACGGGCATCATTAGCGCGTTCACTAAAGCCGCCGGCCCAGGCTACATAATCAGAAAGTTCAGCATCCGGGTTAAATACCACCGATTGAGGCATGAGTACTTCACCACCTACATGAACCAAATCTGTTCTGGTAGGGATAACGATAGTGTCGTTTTCTTCCAGCAGAATATCTGCCACATTATCGTTTTCAGCAATAATCACTTTACCCAACGGCTTCACCTGTCTGGCCCTGGCAATAAAGTCGGTGACAAGCTGTGCTTCCTGAACCCTGATGGAGCCTTCTCCGGTAGAGCGGACCGGCGCAGTGTAGATACTCCGTTCAAGACGATCCAAGGCCTGATTGATAATTAATTGTTGCTGATCGGCTACACTTTCGCGCAATAAATAGACGTTTTTAAAATCAGCCAGGTTCGGGTCGATTTCAATATTGCTGAGCACCTGATGTAATCGGGCGCCTTTGGAAACCATGACTCTTGATGCCCCGCGGAAACTTCCTGCTACATTAATCGGGTAAACTTGTACTTCATGGTCGTTCTTAAACTCAACATGATCGCCGGGACGCAGGCTGAATTGTTCGAAATTAGCCAGTGTGGCATAGCGCGCAAATTGGGCACCATCACGAAGCCCGCTTACCGAAACGTGGCTGATAAAATCCCCTGGCTTTGCATAATCAACCAAGGCTTCACCGGTTAAATCTGATGGTTTCAACTCAAAAGTGAAACTGTTTCTGGCACCTTCGCTCACGGTTATCGTTGGGCCAATAGGGCGAACCAAAATTACGTCTTTGTCCTGAAATGAAATGGCCGGCAACTCGCCATCGGTAACAAAGTTATATAAATCAATTGTGTGGACCACTTCGCCAGCACGTAAAATATCTATTTTACGAAAGCTGCCACGCAGAAAATCCACTCCGCCGGCGCGCTTAAGAAAGTATAACGGGCTGTCAGTTGCCTGGCCGGCATATTGCCCTGGTCTTAGGACCGGTCCCGAAACATAAACAGAGACAGGCGTAGCGGTTAATAAGTTGACATATACGTTAACATCATTGGTATAGACCTGCTTAATGCTTCTTGTCACCGTAGCATTTACCTGGCTGGACGGTACATTCAGCAGATTAACCGGACCAATATTAGGGATGAAAATATTGCCCTGACTGTCGACGGTTGCAACATCAGAATAATCTACCGCTCCCCATAACCAAATGGAAATTTGATCGCCGGGCGCCACCAGATAATTGGGGTTGACTGCATTGGTGCGCTCAGACTCAAACCCCCCAACAAATAAGTTGGCAGCAAAGGGCGGATTTTCCATAGCTTCCTGGAGAGGAAAAACCATATCCATCGTCGGCTCGCCTGGCAACACTAACCCGCTTCTGGGTTGGGTATTATACTGCCCTGAACTTGGCCGGGTACCCGTTTGACTGTTGCCTTGCAGGGTGGGAGACGTAGATAACTGAACAGGGCTAACCCCTGTATTACCAGCGTTAGCTGAAGCAGTGTTACTGGCACCGCGTTGGCTCAGTTGCTGCTGAACTTGTTGAATTTGCTCTGCTGTTTGTGCTTGTGTGTTACTGAAATACGATAGCGATAAAGCAGCGACCGTTAACCACGTAGATATACGCATAAGCGAATTAGCCTTTATAGGGTGTTACTAAAAACCAACGCTGGATAAAGCAACCAGTACGTTTGATTGTTGCAGACGGGGCGAACTTCAGTTGAACCTGAACGGCCTTGACGTTTTAGCCGATAACACTGATTGCCCAGAGCTGAGATATAACTATTGGAAACTACATAGCTATTTCCTTCGATCACAATGGCTTTATTGGCGCTTATGTTTAACTCTGGAATAGCTTTTGCTTTACCTTCAGGTATACCAGCGTTTGTATCGCTAAGGTGGTGCGTAAAGCTTGGATTAACCAGCGGCAGGTTTGCTTTGACACTCTGAGGTTGTGACACACATCCCAGCATTGTCATAGTGCTGAAAAGTAGAGCGGATAATATAACTTGTCTTCTCATTGCCTGACTGTAATACGTCCATTTAAAAGTGGTCGTAGCATACCATAATCAGGCGAAAAGGCATGCACTGATTATTCGGCCGAGTAAACTCTGAGCAGAACTGAACACAACTGAGTAAAAAATGTTCGTTTAAATTTAAATTTAATCCGGGGGGTAGTCAGTTATACTAATGTTTACTATTATATCGGGTGATTATAGTGACCTCTCCACGAAGCCTCAGATGGCTGGTGTAGCCATGAACAGGTTCGGCGATATTCTCAACGGAGTTAGTGATTAAATGGATTGTCCTGGTTGTAGTGTGGGCGTGAGAACACAGGTGGGTAAGGATTCTGTGGAGAAAAGTAAGGCATGATGGACTATCTGCAGTTTATTCCGTTATTTACAGCATTTTTTGTCGCATTGATTTTGTTGGTGGTGATGACGCCTCTGGCGCATCAGTTTGGTCTTGTTGATCAACCGTCATACAGAAAGCGCCACAATGGTATTGTGCCGCTAACCGGCGGCGTGGCTATTTTTGTTGCTGTGCTGGTGGCCAGTGTAATGACTGATGTGTGGATGAAGAACAATCCGCTGTTTTTCACAGCTTCGGCATTTATAGTATTGCTGGGTATGCTTGACGACCGTTTTGACCTGAGTGCCAAAGGGCGCTTAGTTTGTCAGTTCGGTGTGGCGTCTATTATGGCGTGGAGTGCACAGAACTACATTACATCCCTGGGCGATATTTTTGGTTTTGGCTCCGTTTACCTGGGTCTGGCCGGTTATTTCTTTACTCTGATTTGTGTGGTGGGTGTGATAAACGCTATTAACATGATCGACGGTATTGATGGCCTTGCCGGCGGGATGAGTCTGGTTGTGCTGCTGAGTGTTGTCAGTTTGTTACTGTTGTCGGATAACGGTGCGGCCATCATGGAACCGCTGGTGATTATAGCTGCCATCGTACCGTTTCTGGCCTTTAACCTGAGTCTCAAAGGCTTCAAAGGCAACAAAATATTCATGGGCGATGCGGGGAGTATGTTTGTTGGTCTTACTATCGTATGGTTGCTGGTTGATCATACTCAGGGACCCGGCGCGTCTTTACGCCCGATTACCGGTGTTTGGTTAATAGGCCTGCCCCTGATGGACATGGCGGCCATTATGTTCAGACGTGCCAGAAAAGGTCAGTCTGTACTGAAACCCGATCGCAAGCACCTCCACAACATCTTTATGCGCGCCGGGTTTAGTCCACGCCGCTCGTTAGTAGCGATTCTACTGATGGGCGCTGGCTATTGTCTGATTGGTATTCTCGGAGAGGTGTATGAGGTACCGGCGTACATTATGTTCTGGGGATTCATGGCACTTCTGGTGATTTACAGCGCAGCGATTATGAATATCTGGAAACTCATTCGGGTTTTTCGTGCGGTAAAACGCCGCTTGCTGCCTGCATAAATTGCATCACGATGGTGCATATTTTTCAAAAAATCCGGTACACTTCGCGTTATTGTCGATAGCCGGATTTTACCTTGACCCCCAACTTTTCAATTAAACACAGCAACTACCGGGTGCATGAAATACCCGCTATAGTTGCTATGGCTGTGTACGAAAAGGATTGCTCGGACTGGGTCGACCAGGCAATTATCAGTATTCGTCAGCAAACCTACAGCGATTTTCTGTATGTTATTGTGATTGATGGCCATATATCACCTGAATTGCTGGCCGTAATTATGCAACATGCTGATGACGACGAACGCCTGGTAATTATAGAAGGTAGCGCTAACAGAGGGTTAGCGACCTGCATGAACTTTGCTATCGACTGGTCGTTATCCTTAAAACCCCAGTACTTCTTCCGTATGGATGCCGACGATATTTCAGAACTTAATCGTCTGGAAAAACAAATAACCTACCTGACCAAGCACTCCCATGTTGCGATTCTCGGCACCGGCCTGATTGAAATTAACGAGCAGAATAAACAGGTTGGGGCACGGGTGATGCCACAAACAAACCGCCAGATAACCCGTCTGCTGCCGCGCCGCTGCACGATTAATCACCCTACTGTATGTATTCGCTACAAAGTGTTCAGCGACGGCTATCGTTATGATGACGCGCTGCAAAATACACAGGATTATTTCCTCTGGATTGAGCTCGCCGCGGCGGGCTATATTTTTTGTAATTTAAAAGATAAGTTACTGCGATTTCGACGGGTGAATGATTTTTACAAGCGTCGCGGGCTAATGAAGTCGCTCAATGAGTTCCGCGCCCGATTCAGGGCAATGCGCTGGCTGAAGCGCCTGACTCCCTACAACCTGCTGTACGCCTGTCTTGTACTAGGCCTGAGAATGATGCCGTCAGGTGTTGTCAAAATGGCTTACAAGCTCGATCGGCACATCCTTGAAAAAATAGTGAAGCATTGAAATTTTCGGCCATTATCATTCTTTTCTACCCGGAGCGTACCATATTGCTCAACAATATCAGTCTGCTGACGGCTAACGGCTGGCAGATTATTGTTGTTGATAATTCGCCCCAGAGCCACCAGCAATGGTTGGATGCTTCCGTTGAATACAGGCATTGCCCTGAAAACGCAGGCATTGCTCATGCGCAAAATATTGGTTTACGGTTGGCGCAGGAAAAGACCTGTGATTATGCCATGCTCCTGGACCAGGATAGCCACCTTTCCCGGCAGCTCCTGAACACAGCAAAAAAAAGAGTCGTTGATGCGCGGGCGCTGTATCCGAAGCTTGCAGCCTACGGCCCTTCCATTGTCAGTGAGTTCGACAATCAGGTCGTCAGGGCGAAGGTCCAGCGAGCGGTGCCAGATAATCAGGGGTTCCTGCATTGCAGGCAGATTATTGCTTCCGGAAAAGTGATCCCGCTTTCAGTGCTCAGGGACATTGGCATGATGGAAGATGAGTTATTTATAGATGGCGTGGATCATGAATGGTGTTGGCGGGCGAGCCAAAAAGGATATCGGATCGTTTGCGATACACAAGCCACTCTAAGACACCGCCAGGGTGAGTCACGCAAGCACATTCTGGGCGTGACTTTTAAGGTGGGCAGTCCGGTCAGGCTTTATTATCAATATCGCAATATTCTGATTTTACTGCGCAGACCTTACGTACCTATCTACTGGAAAATCAGAAATTGTGTAGCGCTGCCGATTCGGTGGTGGATCAACGGCTGGTGTCTGGAGCACTCAAAGCAACGCCGACACTACATGTGGCGTGGTTTTTTAGATGGTCTGCACAAGCGTGCTGGCCGTTACAAGGCTGACCAATAAGTTTTCTGTTGAGCCGGTAACGTCATGATGCTTTAATGTTTTAGCTTTATTATTAGAAATGCCTGTCAACACGGGCAACGCTGAGTTTAAGAAGGAAGGAAACAAGTGAAGGTAACAGTCTTTGGAATTGGCTATGTGGGTCTGGTACAGGCTGCTGTTTTAGCTGAAGTGGGCCACGACGTTGTTTGTGTGGATGTGGATCAGGCCAAGGTTGAAAACCTCAAAAAAGGCATGATCCCCATCTATGAACCGGGCTTAACCCCGTTAGTGACAAGTAATTACGAAGGCGGTCGGGTTGACTTTACTACGGATGCTCAGTTGGGTATCGAGCATGGAGAGCTGATTTTTATTGCCGTGGGCACACCGCCGGATGAAGATGGCTCCGCCGATCTGAAATATGTACTGGCAGTGGCAGAGACGGTTGCCACGCATATGCAAAATCATAAAATCATCATCAATAAGTCAACTGTGCCAGTCGGTACAGCGGACAGAGTTTCCGCCAAAGTTAACGAAACCCTGGCATCGTTGGGCAAATCAGTCACATTTGATGTGGTGTCAAACCCGGAATTTTTAAAAGAAGGGGCCGCGGTTAACGATTGCATGCGTCCTGATCGCATTATTATCGGCACGCAAAGCGAGAAAGCCGAGAAGAAACTGCGTGAGCTTTACGCGCCCTTTAATCGTAATCACGACAAAGTAATCGTGATGGATATTCGCTCTGCTGAACTGACCAAATACGCTGCAAACTGTATGCTGGCGACGAAGATCAGCTTTATGAATGAAATGGCAAATCTGGCAGAGCGTTTTGGTGCGGATATCGAGAATGTTCGTCGAGGAATTGGTTCAGACCCACGCATTGGTTACCAGTTTATCTATCCGGGATGTGGCTACGGTGGTTCATGTTTCCCCAAAGATGTGCAAGCGCTCATTCGTAGTGCAAATCAGGTAGGTTATCAGGCTAAAGTACTTGAATCCGTGGAAGCGGTTAACTACACCCAAAAAGAAAAGTTATTTGAATACATTTCCGGCCACTTCAACGGTGACCTGAAAGGTAAAACCATTGCATTGTGGGGGTTATCCTTCAAACCCAACACCGATGATATGCGTGAAGCCTCCAGTCGCGTATTAATGCAACTGTTGTGGGAGCAGGGCGTAACTGTTCAGGCTTACGACCCTGAAGCAATGGAAGAAACGCAGCGTATTTTTGGCAGTCGTTCCGATCTAAAATTAACCGGAACCAAAGAAGCGGCCCTGGATAATGCTGATTTCCTGGTTATTTGTACGGAGTGGCAGTCATTCCGCGCGCCGGATTTTGACCTCATCAAAGAAAAACTCAGCATTCCATTAATTTTTGATGGCCGAAATCTGTATGACCCGAAAACCATGTCGGAATACGGATTGCATTACTATGCCATTGGTCGAGGACTATCTATAAAAGGACATAAACTATGAGTCAGGTAAAAAAAGCGGTTATTCCTGTAGCCGGCCTAGGTACGCGTATGCTGCCAGCAACCAAGGCAATTCCCAAGGAAATGCTGCCGGTTGTCGATAAACCCCTAATACAGTACGTGGTTAACGAGTGTGTTCAGGCGGGTCTGAAAGAAATAATTCTGGTGACTCACGCCAGTAAAAACAGTATCGAGAACCATTTTGATACCTCTTTCGAACTGGAGACGACGCTGGAACAGCGGGTTAAACGTCAGTTACTGGAAGAAGTACAGGCTATCTGCCCTAAAGACGTAACGATTATGCATGTTCGTCAGGGTGCTGCTAAAGGTCTTGGACATGCCATTATGTGTGCTCATCCCATGGTCGGTGATGCACCGTTTGCCGTGGTTTTGCCAGACGTTATTATTGACGACTACGCCAGTAACCTCAAAAAGGACAATCTGGCGGATATGGTGGCACGTTTTAACACCAGTCGCGTAAGTCAGGTGATGGTAGAGCAGGTACCGCAAGAGAACATCTCTAAGTTTGGTATCGTTGATTTGGAAGGCGCGAGTATTAAGCCGGGTGAGTCTGCGAAGATTCATGACATGGTTGAGAAGCCGCCGCTTGAAGAAGCGCCGTCCGATCTGGCTGTGGTAGGTCGTTATGTGTTGTCACATGAAATCTGGCCGTTACTGGAGTACACTCCACCGGGCGCCGGTGGTGAGATCCAGTTAACCGATGCGATTACTTCATTAATGAAAGTAGAGCAGGTCGATGCTTACTACATGAAAGGCAAGAGCCACGATTGTGGCAGTAAGCTGGGTTACATGAAAGCGAACGTGGAATATGCTCTGCGCCATCCAGGCCTGGGCGAGGAATTCAAAGAATACCTGGCTTCACTAAACGGCTAAACGGTTTCTTTAACAAAAAGGCCACTTCATTGAAGTGGCCTTTTTGTTATTTGTAAACGATCTTCGCGGCTTTATTTAAGGTGCTTAACCAGCCCTTGTACCACTTTCACGCTACCTGCAACAATTTCACCTTTATACAAGGGATCGTTATTCCCGCTGAAGTCTGTAACCAGTCCTCCGGACTCTCGCACTAACAGCTCGCCCGCAGCAATATCCCAGGGTTTGATACCACGCTCCCAGTAACCATCATGCCGGCCGGCGGCCACATAGGCTAAGTCCAGCGCAGCACTGCCTGCACGACGAATGTCGCCGCAATCGTGAAAAATTTTGTTTAAGCGGATGGCGTAGTCGGCATATTGGGCTTTGTTTTTGAAAGGCAAACCGGTTGCCAGAACGGTTTCCGACAAATCACGGGCTTTACTGGCTCGGATTCGGTAGCCGTTTAACTGAGCCCCCTGACCACGGGAAGCGGTAAATAATTCACCCCGGATGGGATCAAAAACAACGCCCTGGTCGATACGGCCTTTATGAAGTAAGGCAATAGACACGGCAAAATGAGGAATGCCTTTAATAAAATTGGTGGTGCCATCAAGCGGATCAATAATCCACTGAAATTCAGTGCTTTCGCCTGCGGTTTCGCCACTCTCTTCACCTAAAAAGCTATGTTCGGGATACGACTGCTTAATTTTGTGAATAATTGCCATCTCGGCTTCTTTGTCGATTTGAGTAACATAATCATTCGCGCCCTTAACCTGCTTAACCAGGTCGTCACGATTCTCGAAACCACGGACAATAATAGAGCCAGCCACGCGCGCAGCGCGCACCGCAATGTTCAGCATCGGATGCATAACAAAACCACCAATTGTAAAAGATCAAAAAATAAACGCGGCGCAGTGTACCAGTTCCGCTTCACAATGCAATGCCACGCCCGACGAAATACGCAGCTAAGCGGTGAGAATGTGTAAGCGGTATGCTACACTCAGCGCCATTTACAGCCGTACTCATTCAAAACATGCTAGATAAAATCAGAATCGTATTAGTTAATACCTCACATACCGGTAACATAGGCTCTGCGGCCCGGGCGATGAAAACCATGGGTTTAAGTAACCTGTACCTTGTAGATCCCATCAGCCCGCCCGATGGTAAATCCAGCGCGCTGGCTGCGGGTGCCGGCGATGTATTAGCCAATGCCAAAACGGTGAGTAAACTCGAAGAAGCGGTGGCGGGGTGCGGTCTGGTCGTCGGAACCTCGGCTCGTTCAAGAACATTAAGCTGGCCCATGCTGGAACCTCGCAGTTGCGGCGAAAAGCTGATAAAAGAAGTGGAAAATTACCCGGTTGCACTGGTCTTCGGTCGTGAAAATAATGGCCTTACTAACGAAGAGTTACAGCAATGCCATTTTCATGTATGCATACCTGCAAATCCTGATTACAGTTCGTTAAATCTGGCTGCTGCAGTACAAACGCTGTGTTATGAAATTCGCATGGCGTACCTGAATAAAGACGCGATCCCGACAGAACAAACCGAGTACCCGTTAAACGATGACCTTGAGCGTTTTTACGTGCACCTGGAATCGACGTTAAAAAATGTCAGTTTTATCAATGAAAATCACCCAGGTATTGTAATGACCCGCCTGCGCCGCCTGTTTAATCGAGCCCGTCCTGAGTCTCAGGAACTGAATATCCTGCGCGGTATTCTGGCTTCAGTGGATAAATCAGCCGAGAAATAGCCATGTTCAGCCGAATTAAAGAAGATGTCAGAGCGGTTTTCCATCGTGACCCGGCGGCGCGTAACGCCTTTGAAGTGCTGACAAACTATCCGGGTTTACACGCGGTGTGGCTTCATCGGGTCAGCAATAAACTCTGGCGGCTTGAATTTAAATGGCTGGCACGTTCGTTGTCTACGTTCAGCCGCTGGCTGACGGGTATAGAAATCCATCCTGGAGCCACCATTGGCCGACGCTTTTTTATCGATCACGGTATGGGCGTGGTGATTGGCGAAACGGCAGAGATTGGAGATGATGTCACCCTTTACCATGGCGTTACTCTGGGTGGTACCACCTGGAATTCAGGCAAACGTCATCCGACGCTGGAAAATAACGTGGTTGTTGGCGCTGGCGCTAAGGTTTTGGGGCCAATTATTATCGGCGAAGGGGCAAAGATCGGGAGCAATTCTGTGGTCGTGAAAGACGCCCCGCCGGGTACCACGGTACTTGGTATTCCCGGTCACATATTGCAGCCGGCTAAAGACACCGACACCGGTAAAGAAAAGCGTAACGCTATTGCAAAGAAATATGGTTTCGACGCTTATGCAGTGGCTTCAGATAATCCTGACCCGGTGGCGAACGCCATGGGGATTATGGTAGAGCATATTCATGCTATGGATGGGCGGATCGAAGAGCTGTGCCAGGTCATTCAGGGTATGGGAGGAGAGGTATCAAAAGAGCGTCTGAGCGCGATGACCGCAGAGGACTTTGCCAGTACTGGTATCTCGCCGGTTGTGCCGAACCCGAAACAGACGAATCATGAAGAATTTGACCCGCAAATCTAAACGACGTTGTTGCTGAAGATTATCCGCCTAGCAGGAACAAGAGAATACCTGAGTAATGAGTAGGGTTTTATACTTGACCAATTTACTCAGGTATGGAACAATTTTACCATTGTTCACCATCCGTATCTGGTTATGAAACTGACTTCAAAAGGCCGCTACGCAGTAACGGCAATGTTAGATGTAGCACTCCATTCCAAGCAGGGGCCGGTATCACTGGCCGATATTTCTGCCAGACAAGAAATATCCCTGTCTTATTTAGAGCAGCTTTTTTCTCGATTACGCAGAGAAAGCCTGGTGCTCAGTGTTCGCGGGCCAGGTGGTGGCTATCAGTTGGGCCGTGAAGCTGAACTTATTGCCATAGGTGAAGTGATCCGCGCTGTGGATGAATCGGTAGATGCTACGCGCTGTCAGGGACAGGGCGATTGTCAGGCCGGTGAAAGATGCCTCACTCACAGTCTGTGGCAGGACCTTAGCGATCGCATTAGTCATTTTCTCGATGGGATCAGCCTCGGAGAACTGATGGCGAAGGGCGACGTGCAGGCAGTGGCTGGCCGTCAGGATAAGCATAAAATGCCGGTCGACGGTAAAATCCAGGTCAGCATACAGCTTTAAAGATATACCATGAACCGTACTCCCGTTTATTTAGATTATGCCTCAACTACACCGGTGGATCCGCACGTGGCAAAGCAAATGGCTGCCTGTCTGACACTGGAGGGGAATTTTGGTAATCCGGCCTCACGCTCACACCGTTTTGGCTGGGTGGCAGAAGAAGCCGTTGATGTGGCGCGCAATCAAATTGCCGAGCTGGTTAATAGCGATCCCCGTGAAATTGTCTTTACGTCGGGTGCCACCGAGTCTGACAACCTTGCCATTAAAGGCGTGGTAGAGGCCTCAGACAAACAGCATAAACATGTCATTACAGTGGCGACCGAGCACAAAGCCGTACTCGATACCGTAGCGTTTTTGGCACAGCAGGGGGTTAGCGTTACGCTGCTTCAGCCGGATACTGCTGGGTTAGTCTCAGTTGAGCAGGTGGCTGAAGCGATCACCGACCACACTGTGTTGGTATCTGTAATGCATGTGAATAATGAAACGGGCGTTATCCAGGATATCGCCGCTATCGGTGAGTTATGTCGCGAGCATCAGGTGTATTTTCATGTTGATGCGGCACAGAGTCTTGGCAAGTTACCAATCAACCTGGCCGAACTGGCCGTGGATTTAATGTCTTTCTCTGCGCACAAGTGTTACGGACCAAAGGGCATCGGCGCGCTATATGTTCGGCGCCGTCCCAAAGTGCATATCGCCGCGCAAATACACGGCGGAGGTCATGAGCGGGGTATGCGCTCGGGAACGCTGCCAACCCATCAGATAGTGGGTTTTGGTGAGGCCTGTGAGCTTGCCGGCCAATCCCTGAATGAAGAAGCTGCCAGATTACGCGGGTATACTGAATTATTATGGGAAGAGGTCAGTCGCCTCGATGATGTGCACCTTAACGGTCACCTCACCCATCGCGTGCCTGGCATTATCAACATCAGTTTTGGTGGTGTTGATGGCGAAAGTCTGGTGATGGGACTGCATGATATTGCAATCTCTACCGGTTCAGCCTGTACCTCGGCCAGCATGGAGCCTTCTTACGTCTTAACGGCGCTTGGTCGAAGTGCAGAACTGGCGCATGCGGGTCTGCGTTTCTCGGTCGGACGTTTTACTACTGAAGAAGACATCCGTTTTGCCGCAAAACGGGTAATACAAACCGTAGAAACATTGCGTCAGGTCAGACAGGCTGGTTAGCACTACCGCCTGTCAAAGCGTGTAATTCAGACCTAAGTCGGAGCCGCTAAGATTGCAGTTAAGCCAATATTCAGGCAAGATTGCGGCCCCCAG
Source organism: uncultured Alteromonas sp. (assembly GCF_913058315.1). Lineage (GTDB taxonomy): Bacteria > Pseudomonadota > Gammaproteobacteria > Enterobacterales > Alteromonadaceae > Alteromonas. The sequence continues at coordinate 36,115 of NZ_CAJXQY010000018.1, forward strand.
ATTTCAGTGCACACAAAGCGCCACGTTAGCTGTGCCGGAGGCTGGCACAAGGTTGTAACGTCCCGGCTGAATAGTTGAGTGAAATACTCGGGTATTATATAATGTGGCACCCATGTCGTGATAAAGCGAAAGTACTAACCAGAGTTAGTGGCAGTAATTACCTGCCGACATCGCGACGAAATGTTTAATAACAGTGAGATGAGTCAATGAGCGAGCAAATCGAACAGGCGCTATCGAAACAATACGAGGCGGGTTTCTATTCAGAAATCGAGTCTGATACCTTCGAAAATGGTCTGGACGAATCCATTATCCGCCGTATATCTGCCATGAAAAATGAGCCGAAATGGATGCTCGAATGGCGGTTAAAAGCCTATCATTCTTGGCTGGAGATGGAAGAGCCGGACTGGGCTCACGTGGATTATCCAAAGGTTGATTATCAGGCCATTTCTTATTATTCGTCACCCAAGAGTATGAAGGACAAGCCTAAGTCACTGGATGAAGTTGATCCGGAACTACTCGATGTCTACAACAAGCTGGGCATTCCGCTGCACGAGCAGGAAATGCTCGCCGGTGTTGCAGTCGATGCGGTATTTGACTCTGTCTCGGTGGTGACCACTTTCCGCGAAAAACTGCATGAAGCGGGGGTTATTTTCTGCCCTATTTCTGAAGCCATTCAAAAATACCCGGAGCTGGTAAAGAAATACATTGGTTCCGTGGTGCCCCGTTCTGATAACTACTTTGCGGCATTAAACAGTGCCGTCTTTACGGATGGCTCTTTTGTGTACATTCCGAAGGGCGTGCGATGCCCGATGGAACTGTCGACCTACTTCCGGATTAACGAGCAAAACACCGGTCAGTTTGAACGTACCCTGATTATTGCCGATGAAGGCAGTCACGTCAGTTATCTGGAGGGCTGTACTGCCCCACAACGTGATGAAAATCAGTTGCATGCAGCAGTGGTTGAACTGGTTGCTATGGACAAAGCCAATATCAAGTACTCTACCGTTCAGAACTGGTACCCCGGTGACGAGAACGGCAAAGGCGGCATTTACAACTTTGTGACCAAGCGCGGTATTTGCCACAACGATGCCAAAATCAGCTGGACTCAGGTAGAGACTGGCTCGGCAGTCACCTGGAAATATCCAAGCTGTGTGCTGAAAGGGGATAACAGTGTTGGTGAGTTTTACTCTGTAGCGCTTACCCGGGGCCGTCAGCAGGCCGACACCGGCACCAAAATGATTCATTTGGGTAAAAATACCCGCTCGACCATTATTTCAAAAGGGATCTCGGCAGGTAAGAGTAATAATGCCTACCGCGGTCTGGTACAGATGGGGCCAAAGTCAGATGGCGCCCGTAATTTTACGCAGTGTGATTCGCTGCTAATTGGCGATCAGTGTGGTGCGCATACTTTCCCATATATCGAAAGTCGCAATCCGTCAGCCATTGTTGAACATGAAGCCACTACCTCCAAGGTGAGTGACGAACAATTATTCCTGGCTCAACAACGTGGCCTGGACGCTGAGAAAGCGGTGTCCATGATCGTTAATGGCTTCTGTAAAGAAGTCTTCAAAGAATTACCAATGGAATTTGCGGTAGAAGCCGGCAAGTTACTCGAAATTAGTTTAGAAGGTTCTGTGGGGTAAAGAATTTAATGTTATCTATCGATAATTTACACGCCAGTGTTGAAGATAAAACCATTATCAAAGGGCTGAATCTGGAAGTTAAGCCTGGTGAAGTTCATGCCATCATGGGGCCCAACGGCGCCGGAAAAAGTACGCTTGGCTATGTCCTGTCAGGCCGGGAAGGCTATGAAGTGAATGAAGGTGCCGTCAAGCTGAACGGTAAAGACCTGCTTGAATTGGAAGTTGAAGAGCGCGCCCGTGAAGGCCTGTTTCTGGCGTTCCAGTATCCGGTAGAAATTCCCGGCGTCAGCAATATGGAATTCTTAAAAGAATCCGTAAATGCGCTGCGCGAACACCGTGGTGAAGAGCCGCTTACTGCTGCTGAGTTTTTAAAGAAAGCCAAAGCCGCCTGTAAGCAGGTAAATCTGCCGCTGGATTTCTTAAAGCGTGGAGTTAACGAAGGCTTCTCAGGTGGTGAGAAAAAGCGTAACGAAATCATGCAAATGATTCTGCTAGAGCCATCACTGTGCATCCTGGATGAATCAGACTCAGGCCTCGACGTAGACGCCCTGCAAGTGGTTGCAGATGGCGTAAACAGTCAGCGTGACGGTCAGCGCAGTTTTATTGTGGTGACTCACTATCAACGCCTGCTCGACTACATCAAACCAGACTTTGTGCATATTCTGGCAGACGGCAAGATTGTCAAAAGCGGTGATGCGTCACTGGCGCTGGAAGTTGAAAAATCTGGTTATGCCTTTTTAGGCAAAGCCTATGAGGAGGCTGATGCATGAGCCAATGGCTGTCTGAAGTAATCGCCACGGCGCAAACACATCAGGACTGGCTGGCACCTCATCGTCAGGCGGCTCTGGCGGAACTGGAAAAAGTTCGCTGGCCGTTACGCAAAGTGGAAGACTGGCGTTTTACGCCGCTTATCCCGGTAGAAAAGCGCAGTGTGTTATTGGCTAAGCCTGAAAATAGCACATTCAGCGCGCCCAAAATTGGCGAGTTAAGCGCTATCGAATTAGTCTTCAGTGGCAATGAGCTACTCACCGATGTCAGTGCGCTGGCGCTGCCTGAAGGGTTGGAGATAGTGCGTTTCTCCACCGCTACTGCGCAACAGCAAACCGCTATTGAAAGCCTGTTATCAGACGTAAAACCTGCTAAGCACCTGTTTGGACAGGTTAACGACGCCTTGCTGGCGGATGGTTTATATATCCGTGTTGCAGCGGGTAAAACCATTGATACTCCCATTCGTATTTCCCAGCTTGCCAGTAATGAAGGCGATCAGCACCTGCGTGTATTGATGCAGGTCGAAGCCGGCGCGCGAGCTACTGTGCTTGAAGACGGTTACGGTGATGCCAGCAGTGTTAATACTGCATTCAGTGAATATGTACTGGAGAGCGAAGCGCATCTTGAGCATTACCGGTTTGCCATGTTCACTCAGCAAGCGATGCATGTTGGCGGTTGCCATTTTAAGGTCGCCGAAAAGGCGCAGTTAAACAGCACGCTGATCGGCTATGGAAGCCAGTTATCACGCCTCGATGTAGATGTGATCTATACCGGCGAATTTGCCAACGCGAATATCAATGCCATCTATTTATTGGCCGAAGGCGAGCTGTTTGATCTGCATACAACTATTGAGCACGCTGTTCCTAACTGTACCACCGAGGAAAATGCCCGGGGTATCGTGGGTGATCGCGCCAAAGCGGTATTTAACGGCCGTATTCATATACATCGCGACGCACAGAAAACGCTGGCGGAATTAAACAACCGCAATTTGTTACTGTCCCGCCGGGCGGTGATAAATACCAAGCCTGAACTTGAAATCTACGCCGACGACGTCAAGTGCGCACATGGTGCTACCGTGGCAGAAATAGATGATACCGCGTTGTATTATCTGCTAACCCGCGGCATTAGTCGCAGTCAGGCGTTGATCATGCTTAACTTTGGTTTTATTCAGGAACTCATCAATCAGATCCCGAACGAAGACATAGCCGGCTGGTTACTTAACCAGTTACATGACCGTTTTGTGGGCATGGAGGTTAAATGAGTTTTGACGTAGCGGCAATCCGCAAAGAGTTTCCTATTCTATCGCAAACGGTAGATGGCAAGCCGTTAGTGTATCTGGATAATGGTGCCACCACGCAAAAGCCTCAGGTGGTGATTGATTCTCTGGTCAATTTTTATACCCAGTGTAATGCCAATGTACACCGCGGCGCCCACCAGTTGTCAGACGAAGCGACGCGCCGTTACGAAAAAGCCCGCGATCAGGTGGCTACCTTTATCAATGCGGCTCATCGCAACGAAGTGATTTGGACCAGCGGCACCACTGAAGGTATTAACCTGGTGGCGAAAGGCCTGGCCCAGCAACTGGAAGCGGGTGACGAGGTAGTGGTGACCGAAATGGAACACCACGCTAACCTGGTTACCTGGCAACAAGCCTGTTTACAGAGTGGCGCTACGCTGCGTGTCGCCCCGATTTTTGATAATGGTGAACTCGATCTCGACACCTTTAAAGCTTCACTTGGGCCGAACACCCGCATGGTGGCTTTTCCTCACGTATCCAATGCGTTAGGTACTGTTAATCCGGTAAAAGAACTGACTGCTATGGCCAAGGCCTATGGCGCTTTGGTGCTGGTAGACGGCGCTCAGGGTATCGCTCATGGCGACGTGGACGTGCAAGCGCTGGGCTGCGATTTTTATGCATTCTCAGGGCATAAGGTGTTTGGTCCAACCGGCATTGGCGTGCTGTGGGGCAAACAATCTGTACTGGAAGACTGGCCGGTGTGGTTAACCGGTGGTGAAATGATTGCCGATGTGACTTATCAGAGTGCCACCTGGGGAGCGTTACCCAACCGGCTTGAAGCCGGAACCCCCAACATTGCCGGCGCCATTGGCTTAGGCACAGCGCTGGACTGGTTTAGCAATCTTGATATTGCCGCCGTTCAGGCCCATGAAAAAGCATTAATCGATGCTGCAATGACGCAGGCCGCGGATATTCAGGGCATGCGCTTAATCGGCACGGCGCCAAATAAGATTGGTATTTTAAGCTTCGTGATGGACAATGCGCACCCGGCCGATATTGGCTTTATTCTGGATCGCCAGGGCATCGCTATACGCACCGGTGATAACTGTGCACAACCACTGATGCATCGCCTTGGTATTAATGGTACTGCCCGTGCTTCTTTCTCGTTGTATAACACCCTGGAAGAAGTCTCGGCATTCTTTGCGGGCTTACGTAAAGCTCAAACTATGTTGGGCTAGGAGAGAAAACCATGTCAGTAGAAACTTTTGTACCCAGTAAAGACGTTGTCACATTCACCCCCGGTGCTATTAAGCACTTTGAAGGTAAACTGAAAAGCCAGCCAGGTAAAATCATTCGCTTATCAACCAAGGTAAGTGGCTGTACAGGGTACGCTTATGTGCTGGATTTTGCCGATGCATCGGTAGACGGTGACGAAGTACTCAGTGTGTCCGATAAGCTGACTGTCGCTATCGCCAAAGAGGCGGTTTCGCTACTGCAGAACACCGAAATTGACTATGTAATGGAAGGTGTTAACGGGGTAATTAAGTATTACAACCCTAACGTTGTCGATGAATGCGGTTGCGGCGAAAGCTTTAACGTCGGATAAGGTAATTTATGAAACAAAAAATGGTGGTGACTGAGCGTGAAGTGAAGTCGCGTAAAGTGCCTTCCGGCGAAACCGTTATCATTCCCGATGGCGAATTTGTCAATATCACCCAGGATTTAGGCGGCAACTATACGGTTACCTGGCATGGCAACATGCTGCGTATTGATGGCACCGATGCCGACGCCATTGGTCGTAAGCCACAAAGTCTCGATTTTACCGCGCCAGCAGACGGGAATATTGATCAACAGCAGGTCTGGGACGCGCTGGAAACCATCTACGATCCGGAAATTCCGATCAACCTGGTTTCTCTTGGTTTGATTTATAACGTCGACATCAACCAGCACGCGAAACAAGTTACCATCGACATGACTCTCACCGCACCAGGTTGCGGCATGGGGCCGGTGCTGGTTGGCGATGTGGAATACCGCGTGGGACTGGTGCCGTTCGTCGAGGACGTCAAAGTAGAGCTGGTGTTTGATCCTCCCTGGTCACGGGATAAAATGAGCGAAGAAGCCCAGCTTGAAGCCGGCCTGTTTTTTTAATTCGGGAATAAACAATGCAGTTACCATCTAGTCAGGAAATCGTTGAAGATCTGGAGTTCTTTGATGATTGGGAACAAAAGTACCAATACATCATTGATTTGGGCAAAGCTCTGCCGCGCCTTGATGATGCTCAGAAAACCCCGGAACGGTTAGTCAAAGGCTGTCAGAGCAGCGTGTGGCTGGTTACCTCAATGATGGATGATAAAATTCACTTTGAAGTCGACAGTGATGCCGTTATTGTTCACGGATTACTGGCACTAGTGATGGCAGCGTATAACGATAAAACCCCGGCTGAAATAACCGCCTTTGATATCGATGGGTACTTTGAAGCGCTGGACCTTGAGCGCCACATCACGCCAACCCGGGGCAATGGTTTACGCGCTATTGTAGGGAAAATACAGCATTTAGCCGCTCAGCACGGCGGATAATCTGCATTTATCAGCACCTTTGTTAAGATTTTTTGATAATTGTTTGCTACCCCCTAGGCACAGGCGTAAAGATTGCCTATAATTCGCGACCAAAATTTTACAATTAAACCCGGAGACAGAAAATGGCTCTTGAGCGCACGTTTTCAATTATTAAGCCTGATGCCGTTGCAAAGAACGTAATCGGTGCAATCTACAACCGCTTCGAATCTGCTGGTCTGCGCATCGTTGCTTCTAAAATGGTTCACATGAGCAAAGAACAAGCTGAAGGCTTCTATGCTGAACACAAAGAGCGTCCTTTCTTTGGCGCCCTGGTAGACTTCATGACGTCTGGCCCGGTAATGGTTCAGGTACTGGAAGGTGAAAACGCCGTAGTTAAAAACCGTGAAATCATGGGTGCGACTAACCCGGCTGAAGCGGCTGCCGGTACACTGCGCGCTGACTATGCAGTATCTATCGACGAAAATGCGGTTCACGGCTCAGATGCGCCAGAATCAGCAGCGCGTGAAATCGCGTATTTCTTCTCAGAAGAAGAAATCTGCCCACGCACTCGCTAAGCTCAGCCTGATGCAATACAAAAAGGGAGCTTCGGCTCCCTTTTCTGTCTGTGATCGATTTTCGTTTTCGTGATATTCTATACCCGTTCCACGCCACTAATTTGAAGAGTTGATAACGCTTTATGACCAAAACAAACCTACTTAATTTTAATCGGCAGGGATTGCGCGACTATTTCGCTGAAATCGGCGAGAAGCCATTCCGTGCCGATCAGGTCATGAAGTGGATTTACCAGCACGGTATCAGTGACTTTGAGCAGATGACCAATATCAACAAAAACCTGCGCGCTAAGTTAATCGAACAGTGTGAAGTCAGAGCGCCAGAAATTGCCTATCACCAGCAGGCTACCGACGGCACCATCAAGTTTGCTCTTAAGCTCGATGGCGGTCAGGAAGTGGAGACGGTGTGGATCCCGGAAGCCGACCGCGCTACCTTGTGCGTTTCTTCGCAGGTAGGGTGTGCGTTGGAATGCACCTTTTGCTCAACCGCCCAGCAAGGCTTTAACCGTAACCTCACCGTGGCTGAAATTATTGGCCAGGTATGGCGGGTCGCGACCACGTTAGGCTTGTCCAATGACACCTCAGCAAGACCGGTCACTAACGTGGTGATGATGGGCATGGGTGAGCCCTTGCTGAATCTGAAAAACGTGGTGCCGGCTATGGATATCATGCTGGATGATTATGGCTTTGGATTATCAAAACGCCGGGTTACGCTGAGCACTTCCGGTGTGGTGCCGGCCCTTGATATGTTGGGTGATCAAATCGATGTGGCGCTGGCTATTTCGTTACATGCGCCAAATGATGAACTGCGTGATGAGATTGTACCGGTTAATAAAAAATACAACATCGAAGCCTTTCTGGCAGGCGTTCGCAGATATCTGGCTAAGTCGAAAGCGAATCAGGGCAAGGTAACGGTGGAATACGTTATGTTGAATCAGATTAATGACTCAACCGAGCATGCCCACCAGCTGGCTAAAGTGATGAAGAATACGCCGTGTAAAATTAACCTGATCCCGTTTAACCCATATCCGGGTTCGCCTTATACGTGCTCCAGCAACTCTCGTATCGATCGCTTTGCTAAAGTGCTTATGGAGTACGGTTATACGGTGATTGTACGTAAAACCCGTGGCGACGATATTGATGCCGCGTGTGGTCAGTTAGTGGGTGACGTAGTGGACCGAACGAAAAGAATGTTGAAAAAACAGATGAAGGGCGAGCCAATTTCGGTAAAAATGTCCCAATAACAATATATCGAAAAAACATAAGGTAAGCGCTGCCGATGAGAGTACTGATAGTTTTGAGTCTGATGATAGCCATGGCTGGCTGTGTCAGTGAAACCCAGCCCGGAGCCTTTAGTTCTGAATTTGATCAACAGGAAGCAGCCAAAACCCGTGTTTCCTTAGGATTAACTTACCTTAAAAACGGCAATTATTCACAAGCCAAGCAAAATTTGGATAAAGCGTTGTCTTTCGCACCGCGTCTCGCCGACACCCATTACGGGCTGGCCTATTACTATCAGGTAGTGGGCGAAACCGAACGCGCTGATGAGTCTTACCAAACTGCGATGAGCCTGGCGCCACGTGACGCTAACATAGCCAACAGCTACGGCGCCTTTTTATGCCAGGACGGGCGCTATGAAAAAGCCAAAACATTCTTTATGCAGGCTCTCAATGCCAAGCAGTATGCCAGCTCCGCAGAAACTTACGAGAACATGGCGCTTTGTGCACAGAGTCAGGGTGAGGGCGAAGATGCTATTGACTACCTAAACAGCGCCCTGAAGCACCAGCCGGGTCGAGCCAAAACCTTATTTATTCTTACCGAGATGTACGCAGCGACTGAACAATATGATTTGGCAGCTGAAACCTTGCGCCGCTATGAAAAGGTGGCAAGAGTCTCTGCTGACTCCTTGTGGATGGCTGTAGAGATTGCAAAAGGTCAGGGTGATTTACGTGCTGCCAATGGTTATGGTGATATGCTCCTGCGCATGTACCCGGACAGTTCTCTGGCCCGGTTATACATTGAGCGTCAAAAGACGGTGCCACAGCCAGTCATCAAGATAAAAAACAAGCCTCAGTCGCAACCTGCACCGGCACCCGAAAAAGTCCCGGAGCCTGTCGTTGAAGACGCGACAGTGTCTGAGCCAGCCGTTCCGCAAACTGAGCTCTCCGAGCCGACTCAATCACAAGCGCCTGAGCGCGGGCCGGTTATAGTGGCCGAAGAGCCTGAAGAACCAGCAGAAGAGCAGGTTGAAGCGGCAGCTGAAGTTAGCCAGAATGCGCCGGTTGATAAAACCGACACCCGGTTTCATATCGTTCAGCCGAAAGAAAACCTCTATCGGTTGTCGCTCAAATATAATATTAAGCTGAACACACTGAAAGAGTGGAACGACCTGGACAAAAACGGGTCTATTAAGGTCGGCATGAAATTATGGCTGGTGCCGCCAGCAGAACAAACCAACTAACGCAGGTAACAAATGGACAAAGAGCAGCACATTGAAGCTGATGAGCAGCATGTGCCTGCCGCACCCAGTCCCGGTCAGGTATTGCGGGAAGCGCGGGAAGAGCAGGGCCTGACACAACAGGCAATCGCTGATAAGTTGTATTTAAAAGTCGGAATCATTGACGATCTCGAACAAAATCGTATTGATGATTCCACGTCTGTGACATTCTTTAAGGGGTATGTGCGTCTTTATGCAAAGAACCTGGGGCTTAACCCGGAAGAAGTATTAACCCTTTTCAATCAATATCACACTACTCCTAAACCGCCGGCTAAATTACAGAGTTTTTCCCGTCGTGTTGCCAAGCAGGCCCACGATGACCGCTGGATGATGGTGACTTACGGTATTGCGATCGTGCTGATTGCCGGTGTGGTGGTGTGGTGGTATCAACAACCTGCCAATGAAAGTACTGAGCAGCCGGCTACACCGCCAGGTACACAAAGTCAGCCCACTAATCAGTCCAGCACTCAGCCCATTACCGCAACCAGCCGGCCACAACCGGTGGCGCAACAAATGCAGGGGCAGGGTACCCCGCAAACAGCGATTACTGCTACTGAAACTGCTGCTGATATTACTGAACCCCTGCAGGACATGAATACTGAAGATGACACTGCAGCGGCCATTACGGCAACAGATGAGCCGGATGAACCAACCGTGCAGCCTGTCGAAGCCAGCGCGGAACAGGATGCCCTCAGTGATGGAGTTCCCGTTGAACTGGTGTTCAGTTTTAGCGCTGATTGTTGGGTCAATATTACCGATGCCAGTGGTGAAGCCATTGCCTATGGCATTAAAGCGTCTGGTTATGAAATGCAGGTAACAGGCATGCCGCCTTTTGAAGTGACCCTCGGTGCTCCCAATGTGGTGCAAATTAGTTATGACGGTGAGGCGGTAGACATGTCTGGATTCGATCCTACCCGCACCGCGAAGTTTTCGTTACCCAGGCAGGAACAATAATGTTTGCTGATAGTCCAATCCAACGCAGAAAATCAATTCGCATTAATGTAGGCAACGTGCCAATTGGTGATGGTGCGCCTATTGCCGTGCAATCAATGACCAACACGCCAACTACCGATGTGGCGGCCACTGTTGCACAGATAAATCGGATAGTCGCCGTCGGCGGTGAGATAGTGCGAGTGTCAGTGCCTACCATGGATGCTGCCGAAGCGTTTAAGCAAATTCGTGAGCAGGTGAGTGTGCCGCTGATTGCTGATATCCATTTTGATTATCGGATAGCACTTAAAGTAGCTGATTACGGCGTGGATTGCCTGCGTATCAACCCGGGTAACATCGGTAATATGGAACGGGTTAAGTCGGTAGTCGACTGTGCCAAAGACAAAAATATACCTATTCGTATTGGGGTAAACGGTGGTTCATTAGAACGCGACCTGCAGGAAAAATACGGCGAGCCAACGCCAGAAGCGCTGCTCGAGTCGGCTATGCGCCATGTGGATATTCTCGATAAGCTTAACTTTGATCAGTTCAAGGTGTCGGTAAAAGCCTCTGATGTGTTTTTAGCCGTTGGGGCGTACCGGTTGCTGGCCAAACAAATAGAGCAACCATTGCATCTGGGCATCACTGAAGCCGGCGGCCAGCGTGCAGGGGCGGTAAAGAGCGCAGTTGGGCTTGGCATGTTACTGGCCGAAGGGATAGGCGACACGCTGCGCGTGTCACTGGCTGCTGATCCGGTGGAAGAAATTAAAGTGGGCTTTGATATTCTAAAGTCGCTGCGGATCCGTTCCCGCGGCATAAACTTTATCGCCTGCCCGAGTTGTTCGCGACAAGAGTTCGATGTGATTGGCACAGTAAATGCCCTGGAACAGCGTCTTGAAGACATCTTAACGCCAATGGACGTCTCGATAATCGGCTGTGTGGTAAATGGCCCAGGTGAAGCGGAAGTGTCAGATTTGGGGTTAACCGGTGCTCGCAATATGAGCGGTTTTTATCTGGACGGTAAACGTCAGAAAGAACGTTTGGCTAACGACGAGTTAGTTGAACAGCTGGAAAAACGCATTCGGGCTAAAGCCGCGATGCTGGATTCTGCCAATGCGATTCCCGTGGTAGAAAAACCTTAACGCCGGGCTTCGGACCTGGCTGGCAAGAATGTTTGTGGTTAATCACTAAAGCCCCTATAATGCGGGGCTTTTAATTAGGCTGAGAGAGAACAGGTGGCAAAAACAATCCAGGCTATTCGAGGTATGAATGACTGCCTGCCGACGGAGTCGGGTAAATGGCAACAGGTCGAGGCAGGAATTCGGCAGGTTGTGGCCAGTTATGGCTATCAGGAAATCAGAACGCCAATCGTCGAAAGTACCGACCTGTTCAAGCGCTCTATTGGTGAAGTCACCGATATTGTCGAAAAAGAAATGTATACTTTTGCTGACCGCAACGGCGATAGCCTGACGCTGCGTCCGGAAGGAACAGCCAGTGCCGTGCGCGCCGGTAATGAACATGGCCTGATTTATAATCAGCAGCAACGCCTGTGGTATATGGGGCCGATGTTCCGTCATGAACGTCCACAAAAAGGCCGTTATCGCCAGTTTCATCAGTTTGGGGTAGAAACCTACGGGTTAGAAAGCGCCGACATTGATGCAGAAGTGATCCTGTTATCGGCTCGTTTATGGAAACTGTTCGGTATCAGTGACCATGTTACGTTACAAATTAATTCGCTCGGGTCAAATGAAGCCCGGCAGAATTATAAAGACGCGTTAGTCGCTTATCTTAAACAACACGAATCCGCCCTTGATGAAGATTCTTTGCGTCGCCTGGAATCTAATCCGCTGCGTGTACTGGACAGCAAAAATCCAGAGGTGCAAGCGTTAGTCACTGATGCGCCATCACTGCTCGATTATCTGGATGAAGATTCTAAAGCCCACTTCAGCTTGTTGTGTGAGTTGTTGGATAATGCCGGGGTAGCGTATGAAATCAACCCGCGACTGGTACGCGGTCTTGATTATTATAACCGCACGGTATTTGAATGGGTGACAGAAAGTCTCGGCGCTCAGGGTACGGTATGTGCTGGTGGCAGGTATGATGGCCTGGTTGAGCAACTCGGTGGCAAGCCCGCGCCAGGTGTTGGCTTTGCATTGGGTATGGAGCGCCTGGTTCTGCTGCTTGATACCCTCGAAAAAATTGCACAGAATCAGCCTGCGGCCGACATCTATGTGACTGCACTGGGTGATGATACCCGGGGCTACGCCAGCCAGGTAGCTGAGTCTTTACGCGATACTGACAATCAGTTTCGGGTAATGCTGCATTGCGGTGGCGGCAACCTGAAGAAACAACTAAAACGGGCAGACAAAGTAGGAGCCAGTGTTGCCTTATTGATTGGCTCAGAAGAAATGGAAGCCCGGCAAGTGACCCTCAAGCCACTGCGTGGCAACGGCGAACAAGTCAATGTAGCTCTTGATGAGCTGCCAGCAGCATTACATAACGTGTTATCTGTATAACCGTTAGCAAAATAAAGAGGTTTAAAGATGGAACAATTCGCTACAGAAGAACAACAGGTAGAAGCGATTAAGCGATTTTGGTCAGAGCATGGCACGTCTCTGATTGTGGGTGCGGTACTGGGACTGGCTGGCTTATTTGGCTGGCAGTATTACAGCGATTCGCAGATTGCTGCCAAAGAAAGCGCCTCTCAATCTTATCAGGCTGCACTTGAGTCGCTGGTTAACGAAGCGAACAATCAGCCCATTGATGCTGTTATCAGTGCTGAAAGTGGTGCCGGCTATGCCAACGTGGCGGGCCTGCTTGCTGCTAAACAGGCTGCCGATGATGGCGATCTGGAAAGTGCTGCCACTTATCTCAAAGGGGTTGCCTCCAATGCCGCTGACGAAAGTCTCAAGCAAGTTGCCAATGTGCGCCTGGCACGGGTTCAGTTAGCTCTGGAACAGTTCGATAACGCATTAGCGACAATTGAATCTGTGACTGATGAAGCGTTCACAGCGCAGGTTGAAGAAGTGAAAGGTGATATTTTTGCCGCGCAGGGGAACTTTGACAAGGCTCGCATAGCCTACTCCTCTGCCTTGGAGAAAAATATTAACAATCGATTACTGCAAATGAAGTTAGATAACCTTGCAGTTAGCGCAGGATAGTGAATGAATTTAAATACTCGAAACATCTCACAGCAATCAACTCTGTGTGGCCGTATGTTTAAACGGGTCGTTTTAACCGCAGCCATTATTGGTTTGTCTGGTTGTGCCACCGTGTCAGACTGGTTCGCTGATGAAGACGAAATCAAAATCCGTCGTATCGCGCCTATTGAAAACCAGATAAGTCCAAAAGAAGTCTGGAGCTATTCTATTGGTGATGGTGTCGATGAATATTTCTCGCGTCTGGTACCGGTCTTTGCCAATAACATGGTTTATGCCGCTGAACGTCATGGCGAAGTCGTGGCGCTAACACCGGATACCGGCGACGTAGTGTGGGAACGCAATTTTGCTATTTTCCCGGACGAATCGTTCTGGGATGACATAGCGCGGCTATGGCGCAGCGGTGCATCTGCTAAAGTCAGTGCCATTGCGGCAGGCTACAACATGGTGTTTGTGGCCACCGAAGACGGCATTATCCGTGCGCTGAACGAAGAGTCTGGTGAAACGCTGTGGGAAACAACGGTTCCAGGTGAGATCCTGGCTACGCCTGCTATGGACGAAGGTATTCTGGTACTGAATACCGGCGCCGGCGTGTTATTTGGCCTGGATGCCAAAACCGGTGAGCAGCTGTGGCGAAGTGAAACCGATGTGCCGCCGCTGAGTCTGCGTGGTATTTCAGCCCCAGTTGCTACTAATGGTGGCGCACTGGTGGGTACACCAACCGGTAAATTGCTGGTTAATATTCTGACCAGTGGTATTCCTGCCTGGGAAACCGCTATTACCGCTCCGGCGGGTGCAACAGAGCTCGAACGTATTATCGATGTTGACTCTGCGCCGGTAGTTTATGGCAATACGGTTTATATTGTGTCTTACGACGGCACTCTGGCTGCCGTTGAATTACGCAGTGGTCGTATTATGTGGAAGCGTGAATACGGTTCATACCGCGATTTAGCCGTGAGCGGAAATCGTATCTATGTCGTCGATACGCGTTCTATTGTATACGCTCTGGACCGTCGTAACGGTGTGGAAATCTGGTCTCAGAGTGGCTTAAAAGAGCGAAATCTGACTGCGCCATTGGTTATGGGTGAACAATTAGTGCTTGGCGACCGTTGGGGCCTGATGCACTGGTTAAATGCTGAAGACGGCAAACTGGTTGCCCGTTACGATTTGGGCGGTGATGATGAAGATGAAGCCATCTACGCTACCCCGGTTAAAGTTAACGATCTGGTAGTAACCATTACCCGTGATGGGGAAATTGCTGCCTTGTCAGCTCAGTAACCATGCTTATCCTGTAATTCTCAGGATATTCCGATATAATTTAACGGCCGCGCTATATGCGCGGCCGTTTGCTTGTTTATTATTTAAAGGAACACCAATATGTTGCCTGTTGTGGCGTTAGTTGGCCGGCCCAATGTGGGTAAGTCAACGCTGTTTAATCGTTTAACTCATACCCGTGATGCGCTGGTGGCCGATTTTCCGGGCCTGACTCGTGATCGCCAGTACGGCCGGGCCAGTTATGAGCAACGTCACTTCATCGTAGTTGATACCGGTGGTATTACCGGCGATGAGGAAGGTATTGATACCTTAATGGCCCAACAGTCTCTTCAGGCCATTGAAGAGGCCGATGTGGTGTTCTTTTTAGTCGATGCCCGGGCCGGTTTGCTACCTGCCGATCAACTGATTGCCGACCACCTGCGCAAAAGTGACAAAACTGTATTTTTGCTGGCTAATAAAGTGGATGGCATTAATGGCGACAGCGAAAGTGCAGAATTTTTCTCACTTGGTCTTGGTCATGTTCATCAGATAGCGGCTGCCCACGGTCGCGGTGTATCTCAGCTGATCCAGGATTCTCTGTTGCCGCTCGATGAGCAATTTCCGGAAATGCTGGTGACCAGGTCCAGCGAAGAAGACGAAGAACTCGATGCGGAAGATCAGCTGAAACACCTGCAAAGTTTGCCTATTAAACTGGCTATTGTCGGTAAACCTAACGTTGGTAAGTCAACACTTACTAACCGTATTCTGGGCGAAGACCGTGTAGTTGTGTTTGATATGCCAGGCACCACACGGGACAGTGTTTATATCCCCCTGCAACGGGATGAGCGGGACTACGTACTGATTGATACCGCGGGAGTTCGTAAACGCAAAAAAGTATCAGAAGCGGTTGAGAAATTTTCGATTGTTAAAACTTTAAAAGCTATCGAAGAAGCTAACGTGGTGTTGCTGGTAATTGACGCGCGGGAAGGTATTTCCGATCAGGACCTCAGCCTGCTGGGCTTTATTCTTAACTCAGGCCGTTCACTGGTGATAGCGGTGAATAAGTGGGATGGCCTGGATACCGATATCAAGGATGACATTAAGCGAGAACTGGATCGTCGCCTGGGCTTTATTGATTTTGCCCGGTTGCATTTCATTTCAGCTTTGCATGGCTCAGGCGTAGGAAATCTTTTTGAGTCTGTGCAGGAGGCCTATCGTAGCGCCACTAAGCGGATTAATACCTCTATGCTGACGCAGATAATGGAGCTGGCTCAGGAAGACCATCAGCCGCCGTTGGTGCGGGGACGCCGGATTAAAATGAAGTATGCCCACGCCGGAGGATACAACCCACCGGTTATCGTAGTGCACGGCAACCAGGTACAGGATTTACCCAGTTCTTATAAACGTTACCTGATGAATTATTTCAGAAAGGCGCTGGATGTCATGGGAACGCCTATCAAAATTGAATTCCGCGAAGGGGCTAACCCCTTTGAAGGGAAAAAGAATCAGTTAACGTTAGCCCAGCAACGTAAGCGTCGCCGGATGATGGATTACCACAAGAATAAGAAATAACCGAAACAACAGCCCTGCATAGCAGGGCTTTTTTATGGGGATTTGAACTACAGGGCTTTACGTAACTCTTTCATTAGCGCTGACTCAGCGGGTACAGAAAGTTGCGACAAAGCCTCTTTAACCAACGGATCGCCAATCCGTGATGGGAACGTTGTACTGAATTTGACAAACTTATCTTCTAACTGAAAGACATAAATGGTGGCATACAGAGCTTCGCCACTGTCTCCTTCGGCCGCAATTTCTGACATTACGCCCTGCATTGCGCTGCTGTCATGGCGGAATATTTTCTGGTGCTGTTTGATTTCCATTGCCATCGCGCGCTCCACGGCAATCTGTTTAGCTTGTTCTACCGCATCTTCCAGTTCGTGACTGACTCGCTGAGCCTGATCGCCTGTTAACGGGGCTAACACCGGATAAATGGCGATATCCATAATGGCTTCACTAAAAGAGGGGTGAAGGTACCTGGCCAGCACACCTTTAAACGGGTCCGGGTAAAGAAACTGGCGGGCTAACTGAAATTCACCCAGTAAGTCCGGCAGGGTCAGCGCGGTAGAATAATCACTCGCGCCCATGGTCTGATACAGGTAGGGGGTAGAAAAAATGTGTTGTTGCCTGGCATGCTCACTCCAGCGCAGGATGATTTGCTCAACATCCTCGTGCTCAACCTTGCTTTCATGCCAGTAGTGCACCAGGAAGCTGTCAAGGTGCACGCCGCGCCATTCTACCGCAAACTCGGTAAAGCTTTGCAGAGGTAAATCAGAAGATAACTGCTGTTGTCCTGTAGGGAAATCGGCTAGCTGATTGGCGATAAGCAATTCATAGTCATGGCGACTCACCGAAGGGCTTAGCTCGGCAAATAAGCTGAGTTTTTCAAGACCTTTCAGAAAGTCATTGGCGGGGATACCATCGTTTTTGCAGGGGCGCTTTGATAAGGCGGCGGTATTACATTGCTGCTCAACCTCGTCACTGATATAGGATGAGTAAACATTTACCGCCAAATCGAAAGGGGTTGCTTCAGGTGCACTCAACAATGGTTGCTTGGGTGGCTTGACCGCATTGGCAACGCAGCCGGTAGTCAGTACCAATACTGACCATACTAAAAATTGGCGAATAACTTTAATCAAACAACAATA
>NZ_CAJXQY010000019.1 GCF_913058315.1 uncultured Alteromonas sp.
ACCTCTCTATTCGTCGGCAGCGTCAGATGTGTATAAGAGACAGGTTTAATGGTGCCCTGGGTTTCCCTCAGAAAGGCTTTTTCGTCGATCCCTAAAAAGCGGTTAAAAGTCTGGATTGGCGGGATTGTTGCTTCGCCAACGCCTACAATACCAATTTGCTCGGACTCGACGAGTTCGATAGTAACGCTGTTACCCAGCACTTTGTTAAGCAGTGCGGCAGTCATCCAACCGGCTGTGCCGCCTCCGGCAATGACCACTTTTTTAATTGCATCAGGCATGAATCATCCTTTGAGCATGTTTTCATCGGTTTGCTTTTGACTCTAGTGAAATTACAATGAAAAGCAAACCTGCCAGAACAAAAAAGCCCCACAAATGCGGGGCTTTTTAACAGGTTACTCTTAGTAGAACGAGTAGTTGAAGTTCAGCATGTAAGAAGGACCAAACTCACGTCGCAGGGTCACGATGCCGTCGCCGCCGATGGTTTCTTCTTTTTCATCTGTCAGGTTAGTACCCTGCAGTGAAATACGCAGACCTTCAAGGTACTCAATACCACTGCCTTCAAAGTCGTAGCTGATTTGCGCATCAACCTGAGTGATCTTGTCACGGGTTGCGGTTTCAATTTTGTTAGAGCCACCACGCTGGTAGGTTGCAAATTCAGAGCGGTCGGTAGCGGCCACACGAACTTCAAAACCATTCATCTCGTAGTAAGCAGTCAGTGACAATACCTGGTCAGACTGACCTGGAATTGGGTTTCCATTTTCCAGTTCTGCATCGATGATAGTGGCAGAGCCTGCAAAACCAAAGCCTTCCAGTGCACCAATAAAGTTACCCAGTGGGATATTGGCGGTCAGCTCAGCACCTTTTACTTCACCTTTCAGACCATCCTGGAAGTACTCGAAATAACCAAAGTCCGGCGGCGTAGCTAAATCACCTGCGTTGTATGCCACGTTGGCCGGACCATACAGACCGGTGGTCTGGATAATACGGTCGTGGAAGCCAGGGATAAAGTAGTTGGCGCCATTGTTGGTTGAATCGTTGGTAAAGTCGATTAACTCACGAGCGTCATCTGTCCAGTTAACCAGGTCTTTGTAGAAGAACGTTAAGGCAACATAACCTTCGTTGTCGAAGTACTTCTCGAAAGACAGGTCGAAGTTATTGGCTTCAAGCGGACGTAACGACGGGTTACCCTGGAACTTGCTCCATGGAGAACCTAATTGCTCTACATCTGCCTGGCTGTTTGGAATCGTAATTAAGTCAACGTTCTGGTCGAACTTAACAAAACCTGATGCCTTCATCTGATCGATACGGGCACGGCTGATGGTTTTGTTGGCCGCGACACGAATGTACTGGTTGTCGTCAACTTCAATGCTTACGTTCAGGCTTGGCAGGAAGTGGCTGTACTCATCGCCGTCACTTAAGATACAGTCTGAATCTACCTGGCCGTCGTTGTTGTCGTCACATACGGCGAAGTTTGAGCCGACAATACCCAGATAACCAGTAGACGACTGAGTGGTATCCACATACTGCGCACCAAAGTTACCAATAACCGGGAAGCCATTGATTTCAGTTTCGAAATCAAACTTGGCATAAATGGTCACAACTTCTTCGTCAACGGTGTAGCTGTCACCTAAACGGTCCGGCTCAAGCAGGCCTGCGTCATTCAGGGTATATTCGCCATCGTTGTACGGGGCAAAACCGTCGTAAGCAACTACCTGACCAAAGCCTGCCCAGCTCAGATCGGCCAGTCCGTTATACAGGTACTCTGAAGGAATGGCTTCTGAGTAAGGGTAAGAGGAAGCAGTGGCAAAGAAACCTTTGTTGTCCTTCATCTTGTAACGATCGCTGTAGTTAACACCATACTGAATCTTGTTGATAATTCCCCACTCTACATAGCCTTCTGCTTCAACCCGAACTGTAGTCAGTTCTTCTTCGAAGTCTGCGTAGTTTAAGAAACCATCCTGTGCATTTAAGTAGCTGAATGGGATTGGGTTGCCATCAGCGTCAGTAAATACAGTGTTTACGCCTGTAGCAAACTGGTCGGCAATGTTAGCCATACCGCCACCCCATTGCTGCGGGCCGGTAAGTTGTAACAGAGATGGATCGGAGAATGCTTCCAGACCCGTGCTGCCAGTGAAGAATACCCCGTTAGGACTCATTTGGAATTGGCGGGTGCCGAAAGAATCGATGGCACCGTTACGGGCTAAACCAGCGTAAGACTCACCACGCAGGTCGCGTTTTTCTGACTGACTGTTGGCTGCATCAACCATTACCGACCAGTTGTCATCAATGTTGTATTTAACGTTCAGACCAAAAGTTTGCAGCTCACCGTCTTTTTGCGCCGGGTCAGTACGCAGCACCGGGTTAACGCCCACCTGAGTACCAGAAACATTGGTGCCGCTACCGCTTAGTGAAGCCGGATCGGCATTGAAGGGTTCGATAAAACCACGAATAACGCCTGAATCTGAGTAATCGATACTCAGCGCATCTACTACGATATCGAGATTATCGGTAGGACGCCATTGGAGTACGGCTGAAATGGTGTCACGGTCGAGTTCACGGCTGATGGCCTGAGTATCCAGACCCGATGGCGTGATTTGACCTGCGTCATTGGCACTGTATCCCCACACACCATATTTACGTTCGTTACGTGGTGATTCAGTGGTCGCCAGTGCCACAGCAATACCCACTGTGTCATCAGCAAATTTTTCAACAAAAGATAACGCCAGGCGTTTGCCGGTGTTATCAAATTCCGGGTTGTCAGAGTCGTTACCGCCCATCTCATAAACACCGGTCAGTGTCAGTGTTTCCTGTGCTGCAAGCGGACGTACAGTTTGTAAATCAACCGTACCACCAATGCCCTGAACCATCAGGTTGGCTTCAGTGGTTTTATAAATGGTTGCACCGGTCATGATTTCAGAAGGGTACAGGTCGTATTCAACGCCACGGTTATCGCCAATACCAATCAGCTCACGGCCATTTAAGGATGTACCGGTGAAATCTTCTTTAAAACCACGAACAGAGATACCCGAAGTCCGGCCGCCAACGCGCTCGCCGGCAAGACCTGGCAGACGTGCCAGTGATTCAGCAATCGAAGAGTCTGGTAATTTACCGATGTCTTCGGCAGAAATGGCTTCAACAATCGACGTGTTGTCCATCTTGATGGCCTGAGCACGCATCAAGGAGCCGCGAATACCTTTTACTGCAATTACTTCTACATCAGGTTCTTTGGCGCTATTGTTTTCTTGTGATAACGCGTGGCCTGAATACATTGCTGAGGTCACAGCCAGTGACAACAGTGCTGGTTTAAAAATGTGTTTAGTCTTCATGTTTAGTGCCCTAACTAAAGTGTGAACGGTGCAATCTTGTTACATCGATGTTAACAATAGTTAAAGTTTTAGCGGGCGTCAAGTCATTTTCTTAATCAATTAAGTAAATTTTTTTAACTTTATTTACTGTGGCTTAGTGGTGGTATGTGTAGGTCGTTTATCCGGTTGGTTTTTTTCGATTAAGTATGATTATTAAAAATAAGTAAATAACGAATATTTTTTACATTTATAATTATGCATAAATAAAGATGATGCCTAACAATTTACTTAGTAAAGGTAGAACAAACTTCACAAAAGTATAAATTTAAGCGCTGATTATTTTGTTAAGTCTGTAAAGTGACTTAACCAGGCAGCAAACCGCAGCAAAATAGGCGCTGGCGCGGTGAATGTACTGGGCATTCTGAGCGGGGTTTGTTAGCTTAAGAAAACGTAATGAGCTACAACCTATCAGGCACCGATTGCCATGGAGTATGAACAGTGAAATTATTCGGTGGGTTATTTTTCTTTATCGTTATCGCGATTGTTGTATTTGGCTGGCTGAGCAGCGGGACCGGTTCCAATACTGCTGGCGGCGAAACACCTTATACACCTTCTGTTACCGAAATCGTTAAACCGGTGAAGCAGCATTACGAACCGGTTGCTGAGCGTCATTTTAAAAAGCCTCTTGTTGAACCCGTTAGTCTAGCAAATATTGGTCGTACTGATGTGTCCTGGGGTGCGGTGGGTAATGATACGGCAGGCGATATCTATGTTGGCCTGGCAGAGTCTTACGGCGATCCCAGGAGTGCGTATCTGGTTAAGATTAACGCCATGGGGCAGTCTGCAGTGCTGGGAGATGTATTAACCGAGCTTAAACGCGAAGGCATTGGTTCGGCTACACAGAGCCAGGGCAAAATTCACAGCCAGATTGTGCCCGCCCGTGACGGTTACATTTACTTTTCCAGTTTTGATGAAGCCGGCGAGACGGAGGTACGTTTACCTGACTACGGCGGTCATCTATGGCGGGTGAATTCAGCTTCCGGGCAATGGGAGCACTTGCTGGCCACACCGGAGGCACTTATTGCCGTGAATACCGATGGTCATTATGTTTATGCACTTGGCTATTGGGGTCATGTTTTATATCAGTACAACACGCAAACGGGTGAGGTACGGAAAAACGAAGTGGGTTCGGTGCCTGGTCATGTGTCGCGCCACTTTTTAGTTGATGGCAAGGGGCATGTGTATGTACCTAAAATATCGCAGAGCGGCATCAACACCGAACCTACGGCTATGCTGGTTGAGTTTGACCAGAACCTGAATCCGGTCACCGAGTATCCTCTACCAGATTACAAGAGCAAGAATATGGGCCGTTACCGGGGCATTATAGCCTATACCAATATGCGTAATGGTGATGTCTATTTCACGCTGGGACAGGGCTATTTACTGCAAATTCAGGCGAATGAATCGGGGGCTGAAAAGCTGATAAATCACGGCCTGTTTAATCCGGCTGGTGAGGCAAATATTCCCAGTTTGTTTACCATTGATGGTGAACAGTTTGTGATGGGGGTCAGTCGTCTATCAGACGCCGATGCGGAATGGCTGATATATGAAAAAATATCCGGTGCCACGGTGAATTACACAATGCCCGAACTGAACGACTTTTTGTTTTTCGGGACTGAGGTGAAAGATGCCTCGGGCAACTTTTATCTGGTAGGGCAGGACCGCTCATCCCGCAAGCCGAAAGTGGTTAAATTAACTTTCCCGGAATAATTGAGCGCCCTGAGTGGGCGCTCAATCTCGGTGTAATCGGTAAGCCTGTGCCGGCTAGTCATTAGTTGGCGCAGTTTTACACAGTTGGTCGCCGTAGTAATTATTGGCATAGTTACAGGCCATTTCAGCCTGACGATTTTCAGCCGCGATCCGCTGTTTGATTTGGGCTATTAATTTACTCATGTGTCTGTCTCCTTATTGGTTACAGACACTATAGAAGTGTTTTATATTTCTTTATATTAATTAAAAATGATTACTCTGATAGGTTTTGTGAATCACTCCTGGTGAAATACATATCGCTGTATTCGTGAGCGTCTTTTTGCTTATCAGTAAACGGATACAAGCTAAACCCGGTGATCTGCCGCTGTGTATTCACATCAAAGTGAATAAAGGCATCGCCGGCGGCGTTCTGGTTATCCCAGCGGATCACAAAAGTATGATCGGCAAACGGTGTCAGGGTGCCGGTTAAGGTGGTCATTTTTTCGGATTGGATCCGCAACTCGCCGTTTACCATGGCAATGGTCAGTTGCCCAAACCACTGATCCGAGAATTGCCCGGCATAGGCAAGCGGATCCAGAATAACTTCTCCTGTTCCCTCAGGCACAGAATGATTGGCCAGATAAACCGCTTCACGTTCGGCCTGATACTCTTTCAGGGTTTGAACCCAGTCTGTTTTTTCCTGGGGGGCCAGGTAGGCCTTTAAAATATGCTGCATTACAGCGCTGCGGGCACCGTAGTTTGAGCCGTTATTTAACAGCACAATGCCTAACTCAAGATCCGGCACCAGGGTTACGTAAGCCTGATAACCAGAGAGCGTGCCGGTATGAGAGACCACTTTATGACCATACACATCCGCTAACCGCCAGCCCAGTCCATAGGACTTGAGGCTGATATTGTCCCATTCTTCATCCGTGCCGGAGACCGGTAAAACCTGATGGGCTTTTTGCATAAACGCGATCTGTGCAGGACTCAGCAAAGTCTGGCCATCAGCTGTTTGGCCGTCATTCAGCCACATGCTGACCCACTTGAGCATTTCAGCCGCGTTACACACGATACCTCCCGCTGCCGCAGACACCAGTTCACTGCCGTGAATGGCATTACGTGGTATGGCATACAGACCGCGCTCATCATTGTGACCGTAACTCATTGCAACATTTTGCAACGCGCTATCGTTCAGATCGCCGGCAAAGCACTGCATGTCCAGTGGCGTAAATATCTTTTCTTTTATCACCTTGGCATAGGGTTTTTCGTAGAGCCGGGCCACCGCCTCTCCGGCGGTAATGAACATTAAGTTACTGTAGGCATATTCGCTGCGAAAACTGCTGACCGGTGTTAAATAGCGCAGGTTGTGGATGATTTCCTGGCGGCTGAAGCCGCTCGGTTCCGGCCACAACATACTGTCTCCTGCACCGCTGGCAAGGCCTGAACGGTGGGTAAGCAGGTCCAGTAAAGTAAACTCCCGGGTAACCCAGGGATCCTGCATCTGAAACTCAGGCAGAATGTCAGTGACCTTGGTTTGCCAGCTCAGTGAAAATTCATCGATGGCCATGGCCAGGGCTGCAGCCGTGAAGGCTTTGGACGTCGAGGCCAGGCGAAAATACGTTTCCGGGGTAACTGCTGAGTCGTCAGTTAGGTTACGCTGTCCTACACCATTCAGATAAACTACCTGACCCTGATGGATGACACCAACACCCATGCCCGGCGTGTAAAACTCAGTCAAGGCTTGCTCGATAACGCGGGTGGTATTTTCAGGTGGTGCAGTCGGTAAGGCCGTAGAAGCGGAGCAGGCGGTCGTTGATAATAACACCAGGCTGGCAAAGAGATGGGTAGCGCGAGTGGCAAACATACTGATTCCCTGAAAAATGAATATTTGGAATAATTTATTCAATTTGCAGGGTCGCGCTGCGATTGTCAATGTTATCTTATGCTTCGCTGGATTTGGACGGGTCCCACACCAGCGCTTTGAAATGCTTACGGCACATGGATTCGTAGCGATCGTTGCCGCCAATTTCGACCTGGGCGCCACTGGTCACCGCGACCCCGTTTTCATCGATACGCACCACAAAATTGGCTTTGCGACCACAATGACACACGGTTTTGAGTTCAAATAGTTTATCGGCCCAGGCCAGCAGGTAATGACTGCCGGTGAAGGTCTCCCCTAAGAAGTCGGTACGCAGGCCATAGGCCAGTACGGGAATATCCAACTCATCAACCACTTCAATAAGCTGCGATACCTGTGCTTTGGTTAAGAACTGCGCCTCATCAATAAAGACACAATCGACGTAGTGCTCACTGTGCAATTTCGCAATAAGAGTGAGCAAATCATCATCTTCATTATAGAGCCTGGCGTCGGCTTCCAGACCAATGCGTGAAGCCACTTTACCGCTGCCGAAACGATTATCCAGCGCGAAAGTAAAAATGAGTGGGTTCATACCCCGTTCGCGATAGTTGTAAGCCGATTGAAGAAGTGAAGTTGATTTACCGGCATTCATTGCCGAATAATAAAAATATAGTTGCGCCATAGTCTTTTCTACTTATTATCCTGCCAGCCAGTATACCATTCCTGCAGGGCTTTTTTCTCTAACGGACGGGCAAATAAATACCCCTGCAGGCAGTCGACACCCAGCAGGCGAAGTAAGCTGGCCTGTTCTTCTGTTTCAACGCCCTCAGCCACCGTTTTACAGCCAAGCGCCTTGGCCATTAATACCGTTGCTTTAACGATAGCATCACTGCTAAGCGTCATTTGTTGCACAAAGGCGCGGTCGATTTTTAGCAAGTCAAAGTCCAGTGACTGGAGCAGGTTTAACGAAGAAAAGCCGGTGCCAAAGTCATCGATAGCAACCTTTACTCGCCGGGCTTTCAAGGCACTGATATTGGTTGTAAGGACTGCCATGTCGTCAGCGAAAATAGATTCGGTGACTTCCAGGTGTAAACGCTGAGGAGCCAGCCCGGAACTCGCCAGTGCCCGGTCGACGCAGGCAATGAAGTCTTCACTGACCAGTTGTAATACAGAAACGTTAACTGACACACCAAAGGTTTGATCGTCCCATTGAGCGGCATCAATGCAAGCCCGGTGTAAAACCCAGGTGCCAATATCATGGATAGCCCCGCTTTTCTCGGCCAGCGGGATAAACTCGTCGGGGCTGATCCAGACACCGTTAAATTGCCAGCGCAGTAAGGCTTCAATGGCCCACAGGCGATTTGATGTGGCATCGATTATCGGTTGATAGACCACCTGAAGCTGTTTTTTCTCTATAGCCTGGCGCAAACCTTCCCGCAACTGCTGCTCATGGTGCATCTTGTCGTACAAGGCTTCTGTGTAAATACCTACCAGACCCGGAGAAGTGCGCTTGTAGTGATACATGGTCAGGTCGGCTAACTGCACCAACGTAGAAGCAGAATCACCATGTACCGGGTACAAGGCAATGCCTATGGTGGCGTCAAGAGACAGCGGGCTGTTGGCTATGGGATTCAGCGTGGTCAGGCTGCTTTTGATGGCTAACGCGATTGCCACGGCGGTATCACCATCGGCGTGGGGCAGAATAATAATAAATTCATCGCCGCCCCAACGGCCAATACAATTGGCTTCACAGTATTCGCTAAGCTTGCCGGCCACCTTGGATAACACTACATCACCGGCCTGGTGCCCCAGGCTGTCGTTGATTTGTTTGAAACCATCAAGATCGATGAACAACACTGCCATGGAAGTCTTGCCGTTAGTGGCCCGCTCCAGAATGGCATTGAAGTTTTGCATAAACCCAATGCGGTTCATTAAGTTTGTCAGCGGATCGCGATTAGAAATATCCTGTAGCTCTTTTGTACGACGATTCACTTCTGACTCGAGATTGCTGTTGGCATGGTCGAGTTTCTGATTAGAGTCGAGTAACGCCTGGTTAACTCTTCTGACTTCATTGCGTTCCTGACGCATTAACGCCACTAACTCTTCGTTTTCGTGTTTTATGGCAATCGCTTGTTTGGTGAAGTCATTAGCTTTTACCGCGGCGCTGCACATGGCCACCCAGAACAAGGTGCCTAAACCGCCGAGTAAGGTAAACTGGTCATCACTGTCGAACAGCGCCCGAACCGATAAGGGCAGCAGTAACAAGGTAGTGTAAAGCAGCACCAGGGGTAAATGTGAGGCCAGGGTCGTCGCTGCGCCGCCCGCCATGGCGGCCACTATGACCATGGTGGTCGACAGCTCTATTAAGGACATGCTTTCGTAAAGACTGACGCAAAAGAATGCCCACATCGCGCCTGACATTGAAGAGCCCAGTATAAATCGGACAAGCGGCCAGCGCGGGGGATAGCTGGTGTTGCGCAGACGCAAATACCAGTAAGCACCATCGAAGGCTCGCAGCAGTGACAACATCATCATGGTCACCCACAGTGAAAACTTGTACGACGCGATCTGGGGGTTGGCAAACCCAAAGGTAATCGCACTGATACTCAGGATGGTCATAACCAGCCCGGTAAAAACGTTGGCGTACAATAGTTCTACAACTTCTCTCGCTGTCGCGATGTTGGCTGAAGAAGACGGTGATTTGATCATGCTGCGTTTATCAATACTCAGTGTGCGGGCTATTTAGAGCGGTGCTCAGGAATTTGTAGACGCGTCCCCCGCAAATTACAAATTTTGTCTGTTTATAGTGTTGAGTTTAAGCAAAAGTAATGCAAGCTAATTTCGCCGATAAGGGCGAATTATGGCGATAAAAACAATAAAACCGGGCACAAGGGCCCGGCTTTAGTTATTAGGTTACAGCGATGACTTAAGCGGCGTCTTTGGTTTCCTGCCCCGGCTCTTGTGCTGAAATCAGCTCCAGGTCGAAGGTAAACTCATCAACGCGAACGGCCAGTTTCCGCTTTTCGTTGTAGTCATGCAGGTCTTTGGCTTCTTCAGCCGTTACCACACCACGTTCCTGCAATTTATTTAACGCGTTTTCAAACGACAGGAATGGAATAACCGGTTCTTTGCGCAGCGCTTTTTGCACTTTGCTCAGCAGCGGCAGCACTTTGTGCTTAGCTTTGAAGGCCTGTTCATTAATGTCGTTGCCATCGCCCGCAATCGGCTGAACCAGATGGGTTAACTGCGCTTTAACGCTGTTATCCTGCAAGGCTGCCATCGACAGTTCACGGATCAGGTCGTCGCTGATGGTACTTACGCTGCCACTGTAGGTATTTGTTAGCAGTCGCATCAGGCCACGAGTTGGTGTATTCGGGAAGTTACGCACAAAGTTCACCAGTGCCTGTTCTGCCTGCTGTAGTGACCATTGCATTGCATAATCGAAGTAAGGCTTGGCCTGCTGACGATCTTCAATGCGTTGCTCGTAATAGCGAATCGCGGCCATGGCACCATACAGATAGCTCATAATGTCACCCAGGCGGGCAGACAGTAATTCCGCTTTCTTCAGGTCGCCGCCCAGTACCGCCAGTGACAAATCGGCCATTGGCGCAAGCTTGGCTGATAACGCATTTAAGCGTTTTTCGTAACCGCGTACTTCCGGCAGGCTGGACTGCGCGCCACGTACAAATGGCAGATAGCTGCTGAACAGACTGCGGAAAGCATTTTTCACGCTAAAGCCTACGGTTTTGCGCAGTACCTTATTGAACTGTGCATCGGCGGCCTTATCTTCACTGTAGATCAGGTCGACCATTTCTTTTAAATGCGGATGACAACGCATTGCCCCCTGGCCAAAGATCATCAGGTTGCGGGTAAGAATATTCGCGCCTTCCACCGTAATGGCGATAGGCAAAGCTGAATAACCTGCTGCCAGCGTGTTTTGCGGACCGCGCTGGATGGCTTTACCGGCTTGCACGTCCATGGCTGCATTCATTACCTGACGACCAATCTCGGTCATATGGTATTTCGCAATAGCGGTGACTACCGATGGCTTAAGGCCTTCGCCTAACCCTTCAGTGGTCAGTACACGCAT
The DNA here is from genome assembly GCF_913058315.1 of uncultured Alteromonas sp. Taxonomy (GTDB): domain Bacteria; phylum Pseudomonadota; class Gammaproteobacteria; order Enterobacterales; family Alteromonadaceae; genus Alteromonas. The sequence goes on from NZ_CAJXQY010000019.1 coordinate 11,006, forward strand.
GGATTCACAAAGGAACGTTTTACCAGCAATTTCTGCCAATTTTTCCTGGATACCTTCAAAGCGTCCAATGGGTAAACCGAATTGTTCACGAACAAAAGCGTACTCAGCGGTTGATTTTAATGCGCTTTGAGCAGTGGCGGTGCCCATGGCCGGCAGTGAAATACCCCGACCCGCACCTAAGCAGCTCACCAGCATTTGCCAGCCACGGCCAATGTTCTTCTGACCACCAATGATAAAGTCCATTGGGATAAATACGTCCTGACCCCGGGTAGTACCGTTGTAGAATCTGACGCCCATTGGATCGTGACGGTTACCCAATTCCACACCAGGGTGCGATTTTGGTAACAGCGCGCAGGTAATACCCAGTTCCAGCTTGTCACCCAGCAACTGATCCGGATCGAATACTTTAAACGCCAGACCCAGAACCGTGGCAATCGGTGCCAAAGTAATATAGCGCTTATCCCAGCTGACCTTCAAGCCAATGACTTCTTCGCCGTTAAACTGCCCTTTGGTCACAATCGCAGCATCAGGGATGCCGCCTGCATCGGAACCGGCTTCCGGACTGGTTAAGGCGAAACAAGGGATGTCCTGGCCGACAGCCAGACGCGGCAGCCAGTAATCCTGCTGCGCTTTGGTGCCGTAGTGCATCAGCAGTTCGCCCGGGCCTAATGAATTAGGCACCATTACAGTAACTGCCAGCGCGCCGCTTTTCGCGGCAATGGTTGCTACGATGGTTGAGTTGGCATAAGGGCTAAACTCAAGACCACCAAATTTCTTGGGAATGATCATCGAGAAAAAGCGATTCTCGCCCAAAAAATCAATAATATGTTGTGGGATATGTTTTGAATTACCTAATTCAAAATCATCCACCATGCCTAACAGTTCTTTTACCGGTCCGTCCATAAACGCTTGCTCATCGGCACTCAGCTTGGCTTGAGGAACTGCTCGCAATGCCTCCATGTCAGGAGCCCCACGGTAAATGGAAGACTCTAACCAAATATCACCCGCATCCAGGGCTTCTTGTTCTGTAATTGAAATTGGAGGTAAAACTTTCTTCAAACTTGTTCTGATACTCATAACTCATCCGCTCATCTGACCAGTTGGTTTTGCAAATGATACAGAAAAAAAATTCAATTGCAAATATATTGTTAACTGTATGTATTTTATGAATTATTCCTGTATTTTTGATGCGAGATAAACCAATTGAGGCGAAGGGAAAGTATATTAGTGGCAGTAAGTGTGGGGGGGGGGGGGTATGTTCAGCTAATGGCCTGGAGCTTACGGTTAAGGCGGCTATAGTTAGGTAACAGAACCCGTAATCGCACAGAGCAGAGCGGCGAGTACTGGCTTGCCAGGGCTTTAAACGTGCAGGCTTACTGTAATTTGTTGTCGATACCAGTATAGTATCGCCAATAACTCTGAAGAAGCATAAAGGATTTCAATATGTTGGAACGTAAGCTTGTATTGGGCTCGTTACTTGTCGGCTTATCTTTGCCACTGCTGTGGCCTGCGGCGGTAAATGCCGATGAAGCAGAGGGATTGCGCATCGCCACTGAGAGAAAGTCGCGCAATTCAGGATGGCAAGACACTGTGGCATCAACCACTATGGTACTGCGTGATGCCCGGGGAAAAGAAAGTGAGCGTGAATTACGGGTTTATACCCTCGAAAGAGTCGATGAGGGAGACAAGTCGCTGACCGTATTCGAATCGCCGGCAGATGTAAAAGGTGCCGCTTTCCTGAGTTTTTCGAATACACTGACGCCGGATGATCAGTGGATGTATTTACCCAAGGTCAAACGGGTCAAGCGAATTGCCACGCAGAATAAGTCCGGCCCTTTCATGAGCAGTGAGTTTGCTTACGAAGATATGACGTCTTTTGAACTGGAAAAATTTAAGTTCGACTACATTGGTGATACGGAAGTTGAAGGTCAGGAAGTCTTTATTGTTGAACAAACGCCGGTAGATAAATATTCCGGTTACTCAAAGCAGGTCGCGTATATTGATACCGAACATTATCGCCTGCTTAAAATGGATTTTTTCGACAAGAAAGGGGACCTGCTTAAAACCCTCATTCTTGACGATTATGAACTGTATCTTGATGCTTACTGGCGTCCCCATACGTCTGAAATGTTTAATGAGCAAACCGGTAAAAGTACCGCTATGTACATCAATGACATTGAGTTCAAAACCGGTCTGAAAGACAGCGATCTGGATAAAGACAGTCTCAAACGAGCAAGATAATATGAAACTAACCAATGCATTTGGGCTTCTGTTGGCCACAGGCTTCGTGTCGCAAAGCTTTTCGGTGGCTGCTGAAGCTGAGTTTTCCGGCGTGTTTACCGTTGAGCAGCGTTTCTTTTTACAGGATGCGGCTTTTCCTGAGCAGGCCCGGGCGCAAACTTCGCTTACCGTCACGCCAGAGGTTTTTTACGACTGGAACGATGGCTATGACCGAATTACGTTTAAGCCATTTTTACGCGTTGATCAGTATGACGAAGAAAGAACACATGCCGATATTCGCGAACTTATGTGGCTGCACGCCGGTGAAGCTTATGAATTTAAAGCCGGAGTGGGCAAAGTATTCTGGGGGCAGACGGAGTCTTTGCATCTGGTTGACGTGATTAACCAAACTGACGCTATTGAAAGAGTGGATGGTGAGGAGAAACTCGGACAGCCGATGCTTAGCGCTTCCTATCTGATGGAAACCGGTGCGATTAGCGTTTTTGTCATGCCCTATTTTCGTGAGCGTACCTTTGCCGGTGAAGAAGGACGCTTGCGTCCTTTAGTGCCCATCAGCAACGATAATGCGGTGTATGAATCAGAAGATGAACAACAGAATCTCGACTATGCCATTCGTTGGCAGCAGACTCTGGGCGACTGGGAAGTCGGGCTTTCCTATTTTGACGGGACCAATCGTGAACCATTGTTGCTGGTAGAAGGTGCAATAGAAACCAATGATTTACTGCTGCGACCCTATTACCAGCAAATGCAGCAGGCCGGTGCCGACTTGCTTTGGGTTAATGGTGCTATGCTGTACAAGCTCGAGGCTATCCATCGTAAAACCGATTTGCAGTCGTTTTATGCGGCGGTAGGCGGGTTTGAATATACCTCAGTAGGTATATTCGATTCCATTTATGATATTGGTTGGTTGATGGAATACCAGTATGACGAGCGTGACAATAGCTTCTTTGCGCCGGCGCAAAACGATTTGATGGTGGGGTTGCGCTGGGTTTGGAACGATATGGATGGTACCCAGGTATTGTTCGGTTATGTGCAGGATCTTGATGATACACAGACTTACAGTGGTTTCGTTGAGGCATCCAGTCGCATGACGGATAACTGGAAATTCACCATTAACGGGTATTTTTTCTCTGCTGAATCGCCTACCGATCCGTACTTTTTCGTACGTCGCGATGACCACATAGAAATTAATGTCGAGTTTTTCTTTTAAAGGATAGCAGGGAGAAGGTTTATGAAGTTGAAATCGCTGTTAGGGGCATCGCTACTATTGATAAGTTCGCAATCTGCCCAGGCTATCGAACGTATGTATGGCGTGATTGGTGCGGGGTACTCTGATCTGGAGTACCGCCAGGCACAGGACGAATCCTTCAGTTATAAATTGGTGTTAGGACATCAATTTCATCGTCAGTGGTATGTAGAAGCGGGTTATTATCAGTTTGCTGATATTGATGCCGAGTCTGATGGCTCGGGTTTCTCACTGCAGTCGGATGCGCTCTATCTTGGTGTGTTGGGCAAGGCGTCGCATCCTGTTGGTGAATTGTTTTATCGCTTAGGCGTTGCCAGTGTGAGTGTGCAGAGCGCAGAGTTGAGTACGGGGGGGGATTGTGCAGTGGGCACTGCGGTAGCGACTGCCGGCAATCAGACGGTGTGCGGTTATGATGAAAGTGTTGCCGCCGGGCTTATCGGATTAGGGTTTGACTATTACGTGGCAACCAAAACGTTTATTCGCCTGGAAGCTGAGTACTTGCGGGGAAAAGACGGCTTTGATACCAGCTTTATTTCGCTCGGTGTGCGGTATAACTTTAACTAGTAAGGTAAACCCGTCAGGCTAGTAATCTAAATCGCACCTTCGAAGGTATAAACCCCAGGAGGTGTTAGTTATGAAAAACGAATTAGATTCAAAGTTTGTCCTGCGGGTATTCGACAAAATTCGTCAGGAAGGCGAAGAACAAGAGGGAAAATACCGGCTCGACGGCGTTATTGCTTACACCGACTTCGATGGTTACACCCTGTATATCAACGACGCTAAAGTTGCCATGCAGTTTGGCTTTCACAACCAGTATCATTTTGATTATCAGAAGTCTGATGATTTTGATGCCTTCGAAAAGAAACTGCGCCAGATTGACAAAGCCTATTAAAGCCTGCTGATCACTCCTGAATAAGCAGCAGCTGCACTCTGTAAGTATTCAAAAAGACCGACTTACGCTACAATGCCGTCAATTTCTGGCGGCAGAGGCGAGACTCTGTTCGCATCTAAGTGACTGAGGACATTTATCTTGGCTGTAGCAATTAAGCCGCCCAAATTTTCATTGGCATTTCTCGGACCCCGTTTCTGGCTGGTCTGGCTTGGCGTTATCCTGCTGTATATTGTGACCTGGTTACCGTTTCCTGCGATCAGGCTGTTAGGCCGGGGCACCGGGTGGTTACTCGGTAAAATCGCTAAATCCCGGGTAAAAATAGCCAGGCGGAATCTCGAACTCTGCTACCCGCAGATGCCTCTTAAAGAAAGAGAACAACTGGTCAGGCATAACCTTGAACGCGCTGGCATGGCGGTTTACGAAACCGCTATGGGCTGGTGGTGGCCGGACTGGCGGGTCAGAAAACATGGAACAGTGGAAGGCTTTGAACATGTTGAAGCTATTCTGGCGGCCAAAAAAGGGGTGTTTGGCATGGCGTTGCACAACATGAATCTTGAATTTGCCTGCCGGATTTTAGGATTGAAATATCCGAGCATCGCCTTTTACCGCAAACACAATAACCCGTTGATGGACTATTTGCAGTATCACGGCCGGGCCCGCTCGAATAAATATATGATCCACAAGCGTAACGCCCGGGCGCTGATTGCCGCGTTGGACCAGGGTGAGCTGTGCCTTTACCTACCGGATCAGGATTATGGCCGCAATCAAAGTATTTTTGTCCCTTTCGCCAGCGTGCAGGAAACGGCAACGACCACCGCAACGATGATGTTTATCCGGCGTACCCACAGTGAGCCGCTGATTGTAACGTCCCAATATGCCGACAAGGGTTATAAAGTGAAGTTTTACCCGCCGATGCCTGAATTAAGAGAACTTGAGGATGTGCCGGCCCTGACTTTACTTAATCAAAACATTGCCGATATTATAGATGAGCAACCGGAAAGTTACTTGTGGATGCATAAGCGGTTTAAGACCCGGCCGGATCCCCAAGCGCCGTCTTTATATAAATAGCGATGGTTTCGAAATGAAAAGTGATCATTAACAGAAATGATACACAGATAGTGATAGCTGTAATCAGCCAAGAGCTGGTTTTATCGACGAGAAGCAGAGAGCCTGAATGAACAAAAAGCCGACCTCCACCCTTTTTTGGGCCAAACATCTTGGACTGGCACTGGCGGTGATCATTGTGGCTGGCATCGTTATCCATCTGCAAATGAATATGACATCGGCGCCCAAACCGGTGGATGCGCCAGAAGAGCGCTCTGTTGCCAAGGGGTTATCTGACTTCTACAGAGAATTCAGAATGACGGCCAGTGAACCTGAGCGGTCTGAAGGCGCCGACATGGTGCTCGATCTTACGCCATCAGAACAAAGTCTTGACGACCGGCTGCAGTCGATGTCGAGCGCGTTAAAACCGGTGGACGGTCGATGGGAAGGTGAATACAAGTACCGTACTTTCAGGGCCGGTAATACCCTGCGCGAAGCGATTTCATCTTATGCCGAACAGGAAGGCATGCAGGTGATCTGGGATCTCAATCAGGATTTTGTGATTAAGCATCAGTTTCAGATGGATAATACCGTAGCCGGCTCACTGGCAAAAATTGCCAGCGCCATCGACAGCAATTTTGAAGGCAAGGTAGCCACCTTCGTTTGCCCAAAACAACGCTCTCTGGTAGTGACTGAAAAAGTCACTGAATATCTCAGTACCCAATGCAGCCGGGTGGGCAGCTAGCGCGGCCCTCACGGACCAGGGAATGTGTGCTGCCATTGAGCGGTAACAAGACGTCTGACCGACTCCAGTTCTTCATTGTTGTGGGCAAACTTCTCACCGGCCAGGGTCAACTGGTGGTAATGGTCACGCAAGGTTAAATAAGCATTTTGTAAACTTTCGGCGTCTGTTTGAGCTATCAAACCGGCTTGCTGGACATTTTCGATGATCCGCAGATTATCCGGCCAGTGAGTGAGGGGCGGGAACTGATTAGAATAGCCAAGTACCCAGTACTGCACCATAAACTCAATATCTGTAATACCGCCTTCACACTGCTTCAGATCGAGCCCGCTGGCCTGACTGTCGAGCAGGTGGTCGCGCATCTTAAGGCGCATTTTAACCACTTCCTCAGCCAGCAAAGGCAGTTCGCGCTGACGTTGCAGGATGCGGCTCCTGACCTCTTTAAAAGCCTGCTGTAACTGACTGTCACCTAAAATACTGCGCGCTCTGACCAGGGCCTGGTGCTCCCAGGTCCAGGCTTCTTTTTCCTGGTAATGTTCAAAACCGTTGAGGTGACAGCACAGTAGCCCTGAATTACCCGAAGGGCGTAAGCGCAAATCAGCCTCATAAAGCTGACCGGACAGGGTCCGGGTATTAAGCAGGTGCATAATGCGCTGAGCCAGCTTGATATAAAATTGTTGAGCAGAGACCTTTTTGGGGCCTGTGGTTTCGCTGTCCTGCGGCGCGTTATGGATAAACACTAAATCGAGATCTGAGCCATAACCCAGCTCATAGCCGCCCAACTTACCATAACCTACAATTAAAAAGCCGGTGTCATCCTGTTGCAGATGAGAGGGGGCTCCGAACTTTTCGGTTAGTTGTTGCCAGGCAGATTTAAAGACAGCCTGGAGTAACACTTCCGCCAGTACCGTAAGCTTGTCGCTCACCTTAGCAATGGGTAGCGAGCCGGAGATATCACTGGCCGCTATACGAAGTTGCTGGCAAAGCTTGAACTGTCGCCATTGTTCCATGAGCAATTCAGTATCATCCGGCTCTATTCGCAACAAACTCTGACGCAATTCGTCGCTGTACTCTTCGTAAACCACTGGTAAGTCTGTTTGCTGTTGTTGCAGATAAAGCGGCGTAAGCAATTCGTCTAACAGCAGCGGGAAACTGCGGATTTGTTCGGTGATCCATGCACTTCTGGCGCACAGTTTAATGAGCTGTTTGAGGACATCCGGATTCTCATGTAACAAATCAAGATAGGTGGTGCGGCCGAGAATAGCGCTGATAACACTGATTAACCGTGGCAACAGTTGGGTGATATTGGTAGGGCATTGCTTTAGCATGTAATAGATGACTTCCGGCATGAGCTTCGCCAGTGTGTCTTCACCGCGCTGCCCAATGCGGTGCCTGCTCAGCTGCCCTTTGAAATCGCCCAGTTGTGCATAAAGTGCCAGAGCCGAATCCTCGTCAAGGGTATCGCTTAGCAGTTCGCCAAACTCGGGCTCGGAAACTTGCAGCAACCAGGCATCTTTACACCGGCTAAACAGGGAATCCTGCTCCTGCTGCTCATCACCAGGTTCGGAGACTAACTGGTTAAACTGCTCGTGTACCCGCTCCATCACTTTGCTCAGAGTGGCTAAGAAGGCCGGGTAATCGTTAAACGCCATTACCCTGGCAATCACGGCCTGCGTCCAGATATTGTCGGGTAGCAGTTGTGTTTGTTCATCATTAAACTGCTGTAAGGTATGTTCAGCTTTGCGCAGAAAATAATAGTCTTCCAGCAGCTGACTGATGGCATCGGTTTCGATAATTTGTAAGTCAGAGAGGCGATTAAGTACGCTCAGGAGTTCCCGTGACTGCAGGGTTGTTTCACGGCCGCCATGAATAAGCTGAAAACTCTGGGCAAAAAACTCTACCTCACGAATACCTCCGGCACCTAATTTGATGTTGCCGGTTAAGCGACGTCGGCGTAACTCTTTGCTAATCAAACGCTTCATATCGCGAATGGCGTCTATTGTAGTGAAGTCGAGATAACGGCGGTAGATAAACGGTGCCAGGATAGTTTCTAACTGGCTGGCATAGTGTGATTCAGGATTGAGTATGCGCGCTTTGATCATGGCATAGCGCTCCCACTGCCGCCCTTGATCCTGATAGTAATCTTCCAGCGCGCCAAAATGAGCTACCAGCGGGCCACTGTCTCCAAAGGGGCGCAAGCGCATATCCACTCTGAATACCTGCCCCAGGGGCGTGGTTTTATTCAGCGCGGCAATCAGTCGTTGTGCCAGCTTGGTAAAGAACTGCTGATTCTCTATAGGTTTTCGGGGATGATCGGTTTCGCCTTTATAGGGATAGGAAAAAATAAGGTCGATATCACTGGAGAAATTCAGTTCCCTGCCACCCAGTTTTCCCATGCCCAGAATGAGCATGGGTTGCGGCCCATGAGGCCCTTGTGGCACCCCATAGCGGGCTGTATGAGCCTGATAAAGCCAGTCGTAAGCAGCCATAATCAAGGTATCGGCCAGCTCACTGGTTTGTGCCAGGGAGGTTTGAATACTTTGTTGATTGGTCAGGTCTCGCCAGGCCAGAGCGGCCATTTGCTCTGCTCTGAATAAACGTAGGGTCACCAGCAGTTTTTCTTCACTGTCTATTTCGCTAAGACGCGTTTTGAAGGCGTGACAAATCGCTTTTATATCTGCTTTTTTATGCCATTGGTGTTGGAGAATACGGGTAAAAACATCGGCGTTAGTCAGGGCGATATCGGTAACAAACGGGCTCAGCCCCAGAATTTCGACAATGGTGTCCTGATGCGACAGAAGCAGATCTGCCGGATAGTCTTTGTCCTGCAATTTTTGCCAGTTTTCGTCAGCATGTTGCTGAATAATCCCGTTTATTGTTTTTTCCGTAGGCATAATAACTTAGGATGGTGGGTTGTGAGTGTGAGTCTGGCACAAAGGTGGCTCTGCCTCCAGTTTTATGAGTTGAAACAACTGGTGGAATGGCCGCGGCCGACCGCACCAATGGCCAACGCAAAGTAGAGGTGTAAATGGAGACATTAGTGAAACTGGTGCCGCTGGCCCGGGATCTGTGGGTATATGTTGCTATCGATGTGGGCCTGGCGTTGCTGTTATTGCTCGTTATGAAATGGCTATCCCGTTCGCGGGCGAGAGTATCAGTGAGCGACGAGTTGGGAGTGAAAGATAATTTTGCGTTTGGGATCAGTGTAGCAGGTGGCATGCTGTCTTTATGTCTGGTGCTTAGCTCGGTCGTCGGGCGTCATGTAGGGCAAGGCTATGAACAAGCCGCTATAGGGATGCTGATTTTTGGCGTCATTGGCATTCTGCTGGTCAAAGTAGGGCGCTTTGCGCACGATAAAATTGTACTGGATGCGGTGGATACCCAGCATAAAATCAGTGACCGTAATGTCAGCATTGCGCTGGTGGATGCATCGAGTCTGGTATCCAGCGCTATTATTTTACGCAGTATCATGGTGTGGGTGGATGGCAGCGACGTGAATGCCATGATCGCCATTATAACCGGCTTCCTGGTAGTGCTGACCATTTTGCTCATCATGACCCGCATTTATGAAATGCGCTATGCAATGCAGAACCAGAATCACTCTTTTCAGAGTGCGCTGGATACCGGTCAGTTAGCGCTGGCCGTGCAGCATGCCGGCAATTTACTAGGCACCGCACTGGTGGTGTCTTCGGCCGGCGCGCTGTTAAGCTATTCTCCTGAAGGCTACGTTAGCAACGTGACTGGCTGGTTAATCACCAGCGTCTTATTGTCGTTACTATTGTGGGTGTTGGTGGCCATCAGCAAACGCACTATATTGAATGGCATTAATTACCAAAAAGAGGTGGATGAGCAACACAATGTGGGCGTTGCTGCTGTAGAGCTTACGCTGAGTGTTGGGTTGGCCATGATCATCAGCAGTGTGTTGAGTTCATCTGCCGGATAACCTCGTCGGTGAGGCGGGTTGCCGGATACGGTAATTCGCTTGCATCCTGGATCAGAGCCTCTTTGGCACGTCGGTTGCGTTGTTTAATCCAGGCTTCCAGCTTGAGCGCGAGACTCTTATCGGCTACTTCAAAGATACAGTAATAAACCAGTGGCGCTTTTCCTCTGAGCGCCTTGGCTCCACCTTTTATGAGACCGCTGTGTTGTCTCATGCGCCTTTTCGGATCAACTGTAATACCGGTATACAGCGTATTACCGGCCGTTTTGAGTAAATATACGTACCACCGAGTCATGAGTTGGCTCTTCGCCTCTGATCACTGTTATAATCCCGCTATTAGTGTATCGAAAAAGATAAAAATGGCACTCCCGAATTTTAGTCAAATCAAAGTATTAGTTGTTGGTGATGTAATGTTGGATCGCTATTGGAGCGGAGCAACAGCAAGAGTATCACCCGAAGCGCCAGTCCCGGTAGTGAATATCAGTGATTCTGAGGACCGCCCTGGCGGCGCAGCTAATGTGGCAATCAATTTGTCGACGTTAGGCGCCCGTGTCACCCTGCTGGGTATGACAGGCAAGGATGCCAATGCCGATGCGCTGGAAAAACGTTTGCTTGGGTATGGGATAGACTGCCAGTTCAGTCGCTGTGAGGGATTCGATACCATTACCAAGCTCAGAGTTATGAGCCGCAACCAGCAACTGCTGAGAATGGACTTTGAGCGTTCTTTTGCTGAAGTGGATAAAACTCCGTTAGAAGCGCAATTTGCTGAGGCGCTGGCAGAACATGATTTGGTGATCCTGTCGGATTATGCCAAAGGGGCGTTGAGTAATCCCGGGCGACTGATTGAACTAGCGAAAAACCTCAATAAACCGGTGATTGTTGATCCGAAAGGGACAGACTTCCACAAATACCGCGGTGCAACGCTTATTACACCTAATATGGCTGAATTTACTGCCGTTATGGGCGAAGTGAAGAGCGAGGAGCACCTGGTGGAGCAGGCGAATCAACTGTGTGCAGATTTGGCTTTACAGGCGTTACTGGTAACACGGTCAGAACAGGGGATGACACTCTTCACGCCGGGCGAAACGGAGTTTCATCTGCCGGCAAAAGCCAAGGAAGTTTATGATGTAACCGGCGCAGGTGACACGGTCATTTCGACGCTTGCCGCCTGTATCGCCGCCGGCGAAAGTGTTCAGCACGCCTGTGTTATGGCCAATCTGGCCGCCAGCATCGTGGTTGGCAAGCTTGGCACCTCAACCGTTACAACGACTGAGCTGGCGGTAGCGGCCGGTCAGCATAGTCATCCCGACGGTGGCGTAATGACTGAAGAGCAACTGGCGCTGGCAGTATCGGCGGCCAAGCAACGCGGTGAAAAGGTGGTGATGACCAACGGTTGCTTTGATATTTTGCACGCTGGTCATGTGTCTTATCTTGACGCGGCCGCGAGGCTGGGCGATCGATTAATTGTGGCAGTGAATACCGATGCTTCTGTTCAGGCGCTAAAGGGGCCGGGTCGACCGGTTAACCCGGTACAACGCAGAATGGCAGTGCTCGCTGGCCTCAGTGCCGTTGACTGGGTTGTTCCCTTTGGTGAGGATACGCCGCAACGGCTGATCGCTGGAATTTTGCCGGATGTATTGGTCAAAGGCGGCGATTATAAGGTTGAAGACATCGCGGGTGGTCAGGAAGTGCTGGAAAATGGCGGTGTGGTCAAGGTACTGCACTTCGAGGAAGGCGTATCGACCACCGGAATTATTGAGACAATTGTGAAGCAGCAAAGTTATGGTAAATCCTAACGTTTTTGAGTGTTGATTTAATGCACACTTTGGCGCTTTAGGATAAGCTAAAGGAAATCGCGTTGAGCGCATAAGGCGCGGGACGCAATAACAGCGGTAGAAGCACTACATGTACGAAAGTTATTACGGACTTAACTCCAAGCCTTTTCAGTTGACCCCGGACCCCGCGTTTTTCTTTGCCAGTAAATGGCACAAGCGTGCGATGTCTTATTTACAGTATGGATTATCTCAGGCTGAAGGCTTTATTGTAATCACGGGTGATATTGGCACCGGTAAAACCACCATCGCAAACAGCTTGCTGGCAGATATCGAAGACGACATTGTAGCGGCCCAAATTGTCACGCCCAAACTCTCGCCGGATGAGCTGGTAAAAATGGTCGCCGCTAAATTTGAAATCGATGTGGCGGGTAAGACCAAAGCTGACATTCTCAAAGATTTAGAAGGCTACCTGTTTGCCCTGAGTGCCCAGGGACGCCGGGCATTGTTGCTGGTGGACGAAGCGCAAAATCTCCCCCTCGAAACGATTGAAGAATTGCGCATGTTGTCGAACTTCCAGCAGGCGGGTAAACCGTTGTTACAAAGCTTTTTGCTGGGGCAGGAAGAACTTCAGCCGATCTTACGGGCGCCTAATATGGAGCAGTTTCGCCAGCGTATTGTGGCATCCTGTCATTTGGCGCCGCTCACGCTTGAAGAGGTTCAGTCTTATATTGAGTATCGATTGCACCATGCCGGCTGGAATGGCGCTCAGTTGTTCTCCAGTGATGCTTATGAGCACATCTATAAGTTTACCCGTGGTGTACCGCGTAAAATCAATACACTGATGGATCGTATTTTACTGTTCGGTTTTCTTGAAGAACTTGAAGTACTCGACGAAGCCGCTGTTGATTCGGTTATCGATGAAGTACGTGAAGAAATGTTTGTGCCTGATTCACCTGAGATAAAGGAAGAAGAGCCTGTCGCCGAAGCCGGGCAGGAAAGTACTCCCGAAGCTAGCCAGGCCGATACGGATACCGTGCCGCGTCAACGGCTTATTACGCCGAATGGAAACGAAGTTAAGGACGCTGAATACTACAAGGCCATGTTAGGTGAGTTGGTAGATGCCCTGGATGATGCGATTAGTCATAAAATTAAGCTAACGCAATATATCGACAAACTGCTGAAGAAAAAGTACCGGACTTATGTTCGGCTTAAGTCGGACGATTAAGTAATAAAAAAGCCCGTAAGGGCTTTTTTATTGTCTGTTGGTTTGGAAGTTATAGGTCATGTTGAGAGAAATGCGGGTTTCGTTAAAATCAAACACATCCCTGCCGATACCGTTGGTGTTTTCATTATCCAAATAACGGATATCAGCACCAACCGATAAGCTCCTCGATAAACTGTTTCGCATGCCGATAGAATACATGCTTGAGTCAGTATCCCGCTCACCCTCATCGATGGTGTTGTTTATCTGTGAAAACTGAATTCGACTATACAGCGAGGTTCTGGCTCCCACCTCAAGATTTGCAGTCAGACCGATGGATTTTTGGATTTGTTGACGATTCTCAATACTGTATTCAGTATCAATATACCTGCCATCCAATGATAGCTTTAAGTTTCGGCGTTGATAGCCAATGCTACTGCCAAGCTGACGACGTAATATTACCTGATCGGTCAATTCTGTAATTAACTGACTGAACTGAACAACCTGTTCACCGGGTTGCAATTCGTAATCCAGTGAATCAGGCTGGAAACAGTCAAGAATATCAATCGAACCGGCGGGACAAACAAAAGTACCTGCATCAGCTACATCAAACAACAAAGTCGAAAACGTTGTCGTTCTCTCCTGATAAGAGATTGAAGTGCGGATACGCTTGGTACCATGGCTGAGGTTAAAGGTAGCGGCTTCGCCATAGTAACGACGATTATACTGAGCCTGAACACTGGTTCGTGGCGAAAACTGCCAGCTAGTGGAGACTCCGACGAAGGTTTTTCCATCGTCTTCGCCATCGGTGTCGATTTTGTTGAGCGTTACGTTGAAAAAGCGTCCTTCAGCGGGGCGGTAGTTTATGCCTACACCATAAGTACTAAACTTTGAGAATTGATTATTAAAGCGGGCAAAAAAGTTTTGTAATTCGCCGTTAATATCATTTTCTTCGTGGGTGCCTGTCAGCATCAAGCCAAAGTCACCGTAAAGGTTATAACCTATTTCACCGTTAACGAAAAGTGACTCAAACTCCCCCCGATCCTGGCGGTCGGTCCGACGATAAGTGGCATCTGCGCGCCAGTAAGCATTTCTAAACCAATCACCATTTACCAATGATGCATTCGCTGCAACACCTTTTGAGTCTATAAACTGATTGAAAGGCGAAGTATCATCGCCTTCCACTTCCTCTAATGAGTTATCAGACTTCGTTTCCATATACTGACCGGTAACATTTAATCCCCAGATATTACCGCGGGGAATGGTCAGCCTCGCACCGCCATTGTGCGTGGTTATCTTGGTTAAATCGTCAGAATTAAGCAGGTAATCCGATGAAATGTAGGTTTCCGGGCGGTAGGACTGATATCCCTGAGAGCCGCTTCCGAAAACCATTAGAACGTTATCGATTACACTGAGATTGCCAGCATAGTTGAATTCCGTAAAGTTGGTTGAACGGCTACCCTGGTCAACTTCAAAACGTTGATAAAGATGGGTTGCAGACACCGAGGCATTAGCCTTCTTACTGGTATAAATACCGGTAAGAGTGGGCGAAATCTGTAATGCGTTACGATCTTCATAACGACTATTGTTGCTCTGAGTATCAAATGATTGATTCACCAGAGAAGCTTCTACTGAACCTCGAAACTGTACGTCTGCATACACATTGGCGCTACATGCTGCAGCCACAATTGTCGCGATAAATGCCGGGCGAAATGTATTAATCCTTTCCACAAGCTGTCCTTTATCGCTGTTTATTCAGAGGGGCCACTACCGTAGTAGTAGCCATAATAATTACCATTGTCGGCACTCTCGTTAACTGCTTTGTTAACAACGAAACCTACCGCCATATCAGGATTAAGCCGGTCGACGATATTATTAATATCGTTGAGCTTGGTACGGCCTTCCTCAGTAACAATAACAGCCTGACCGGCAAAGCTCGCCAGTACCGCTGATTCGTTAATACCAATTAATGGGGGGGTATCGATAATAACAATACGATCAGGATAGCGATTGGAAAACTCATCAATAGTCTCGTTCATTCGCTCACTGGCTAATAGTTCAGTGGACAAGTGGTGAGTCTGGCCTGCCGGTATAATTCGCAATTTATCGACGTTTGTACGATAGAGCACATCAGAAATATCCTTGTTTTCATCTAACAGATATTCCATCAGGCCTTCGCCAGGGTTGACTCGAAGTGTTCTGGTAACGTTGGGTTTGAGTACGTCTGCATCCACAAGCAGAACGGTTTTATCCTGCTCTGCGGCAAAACTTAATGCTAAATTGATAGCGGTAAAGGTCTTGCCTTCTGAAGGTCGAGCACTACTCACCATGATAATGTTGCTATTTTTTAACGTCTTGGAAAGAGCACCGAAAGCATTCCGTAGCAGTTTACGTTTAATTTCCCGGTATTCTTCATTGATCAACTTACGCGCATTACTTACCGAAACGAAACCCCTTTCATCTAATTCTTCGAGATTGATAGTCAGTCTTAATGCTTCGTTGTCTGCGTTAACTGATGCTCCAGGTTGCGGTTTAGCCGGCGCCTTGCCAGCCGTTGCTTTTGCACTTTGCTCTGTTGTTGCAGCCTGTTGCTTTTCCAGAGTTCGCTCGATAGTTGACGATTTTTGTTCTTCCTGGCGGCTTTCGGCTTGTTGCGCGGCCTGTTTGGCAGCGGCTTCTTTTTGCCGCTGCAAGGCTTTTTCTATTGTGTTATTAGCCATTATAGGAACCTCTCTACCAGGTTAACATGCGCTACTTCTGCTGCCAGTAGAATAGCATACATGGTTACAATTGCCCCGGATGACAAGATAAACACGAACACTCGCATACGGTTTCTACGCTGGATTTGTTTCAGATTCAAATGCGTTACCGCACCTAATACCGGGAACGATGTGAGAGCGGTTAATTGTCTGCCCCGGACCAGCACAGGTCTGATTTGGCTGATTGCAAATGCTAATGCGACGCCCATACCAAAACCAAGAACAAGAATACCTGTGTAGTACACGAGTCGTTTCGGCCCGGTAGGTGTATCTGGTACCAAGGGGGGCTCGATAATTCTGAATTGAAGCTCCTCTGAAGATACATCCGCTCGACGAGAAAGTTCGGCGGCTTCCTTTCGACGTAATAATTCTTCGTACTTCTGTTTGGTAATACCATAGTCACGGTTTAGCGCCGTCGATTCTGCTTCGATTTGCGGAATCAGGTCAATTTTGTTCCTTAACTCCTGAATCTTAGCCTCAAAATCCCCCTCTCTGACTCGCAGTGAGGCAATTTGCCCTTCAAGGCGGCTAATTTCCAGTTTCAGCTCAGTGGCAAGCGGACTTAAGTTGGTGTCGTCTCCATCTTCGGCGGTTTCACTGAAGTAGGCCTTCAGTTCATCCTGTCGCGATTGTTCGAGGGATGCCAGCAAGTTCTTGGCCTCAATTACATCGGGATGCTTATCGGTAAATCGTAGTTTTAACTGGTCAATTTTCTCTTCCAGCGATTTTATTCGATCATCGTAGCGGGTCGTAATCACTGGTGTATTATCGCCCTGGCGAACATCGAATCCATCGGTAGCACGGCCTGCAGTCATTTGGCTCTTGAGGGACGATACCTGCTGCTGTAACTCTCTGATTTGCAATTGGGTATTTTCGAGGTTGGTGGTTGCCCCCTGGAGCGTCGAATAGAACGAGCCGGATACAGGCATTATATCATTATAGCGGCGTTGGAAATCAGCCAGTCGTTGCTCAGCTTCGATCAGGCGGGTTTCATATTCTGAAATTTGCTCATCCAAAAAGCGACTCGCCGTATCGGTATCCCGGCGGTTATTCCCCAGACTGCCCTCAACAAATAAGTCCAGTGTTTCCTGAACTACTCGTTTGGCAAGTTCAGGGTTACGGTTAGAGTAGGAAATATTGTAAATGTTATTTCTGCCGGTCCTGTCCAGCCTGATATTCTTGCTGAGTGCGTTAATCAGATTGGTGTAACCATCTGCGGTATTGACCGTAATATCGAGGTCAGACTCCCGAGCGATAATTTCGATGTTGGATCGACTTAAAAGAGTCTGAGCCATCATCGCAATTTCTTGCTGAGGATTAGTTTGTATGGCTAACCCGCTCAGGAGGGGTTGGAGCATGGAGCGCGTGTCTACAAATACAACTGCCTCTGATTTATACACGTCGGGCATCATTGCCACATAGCCAAACCCAATAGGACAGATTAGCCATGAGCACAGCATAATGTAGCGCTTTTTCAACCAGATCCCACGAATATAATCGAGGACCATTTCTATAGTTTGTTGCAATTCCTGCATGATTTCGTCCGTTTACCGCAAATTAGACACAGTGATTACGATTCTGATTTCTAGAACCATGCTTCTGGAATAATAACGATATCACCAGGTAACATATCCACATTTTTTGAAATATCACCATCACGAATTAAATCATCGATAGCAATTTTGTAAGTATTCTGACGGCCATCAACAACACGAATTAACTTTGCGTCATTACCATCGGCAAACTCGGTTAATCCCCCTACTGAAATCATCAGGTCGAGCAGAGTCATATGTTCAGTGAAGTTAATTGCTCGGGGATTAGTAGCTTCACCAATTACCCGGACCTGTTCGCTAAGTGGTCCTGAAAAACCATTTACGCTAACGGTAACACGTGGGTTATTGATGTAAGTTGACAGTTTTTCTTCGATTTCACGCGCTAACATCGTTGGGGTACGGCCTGATACATCCAGGTCTTCAACCAGCGCTGTGGTGACTTTCCCATCCGGACGAACTACAAAGCTGCCTGAAATTTCAGGGTTTCGCCAAACAAAAATTGAAACGTTATCACCTGGGCCAATCAGATATTTGTAGTCATTAACATCCGTGGTTAGTGAGGGACGGGTGGTAGCCTGGGGCAGACTGCTGGTTCCACTACATCCGGTCAGTAAAGTTCCCAGTGCAGCCGCAACGAATAATAACCTGGTATTTACCTTTTCCATGCTTTTCTATCCTGTACTTAACAAATTAATCGACGTGTGACGTCTCAACTTAGCAGACTTTTTAAGTCCGTTGTTAAAATTTAGCCACTAATATAATGCGATAGTGTGCAATTAGTCTATCTCATTCAAAAAAAATGTCATATCATAAATCCCGACAGCGGAAATTACGTCAATAACAGGCTGGTAAAAGACAATATGGCAGTTGCAAAAAACAGACAAAATAAGCGTTCTAACGCGTTAGTTATCACAGAAGCTTTGCTTGTTTCGTACGTGGGTTACATCACCAGCTTTATTCTGGTTCAATTAAATCTGATAGCTGAACCTGATATAGAAAATCTCACCATCAATATTTTTCTGATCACGTTATCAGTGCTGCTGTGCTCTCTGTCAGTAGGGCTTTACGAAGCGAAATTACGCGAGACGTTCAGGGGAATTATCCGGCGCATATTTGTTAGTTTGGGCCTGAGTTATTTTATTGTAGAAATACTGACCGGCACCTTATTCGCGTCGCTGGACATGCATTCTTATTATCTGCCAACGGCTATTTGCCTGAATATTATCGCGCTGGTGTTTTTCCGCTATTTTACCAACCGCCTGGGTTTGTTGGGTTTAGGCCGGGTTCGGTTAGTGGTATTGGGCGCTGGCGAGCGAGCATCAATTATTGAAAAGCGCATGCGCCGTGACGTTGACCGTCTTGGCTTCGAATTGCTGGGGTTTGTACCAGTACCCGGCGATAACCGGGAAGATGGCATTAAAAATGAAAAAATCATCCACGTAAAGGTCGATGAAAGCCTGCGTAACTTCGTGGTTGAAAATGATATTGAAGAGATTGTCATAGCGTGTGACCAGCGACGGGGCACCTTGCCCATCGAAATATTGTTTGATTGCCGCTTGCGCGGAATTGAAGTCACCGATCTACTCGACTTTATGGAACGTGAGACCGGTCAGATAGCGGTTAACCTGATGTACCCTAGCTGGGTCATATATTCCAATGGCTTCCACTCGCAAAACTATCTGCGCGATGCACTTGATTATTCGATGAATGCGGTGCTGGCTTCATTTGTATTGTTCTTTGCCTGGCCGTTTATGCTGATAACCGCCATGATCATTTATCTTGATGATGGACGCAGAACCAAAAGTTCAGTGTTCTATAAGCAAGAGCGAGTCGGGCAAAACGGTCGGCTGTTTAAAATAATAAAATTCCGCAGCATGCGTCCTGATGCCGAAAAAGACGGTGCAAAATGGGCAACCAAAAACGATAACCGGGTGACCCGCATCGGCGCGTTTATCCGCAAGTATCGCATCGACGAACTGCCTCAGTTAATAAACGTATTTAAAGGTGAGATGTCTTTTATCGGGCCACGCCCCGAGCGCCCGGAGTTTGTGGAACAACTCGTTAAAGAGGTGCCCTATTATAATCAGCGCCACAACGTTAAACCGGGATTAGCCGGGTGGGCACAGTTAAATTATCCTTATGGTGCAAGCGTTGAAGATTCGATGGAAAAACTGAAATTCGATTTATACTACGTTAAGCATCAAAGCCTGTTATTGGATATTCTCATTCTCATCCGTACCGTTGAGATAGTCTTATTTGGTAAAGGGCGATAACCGTGGGTGCTTTGGATTCCCGTTTAAATGCCATGACAGTAGATGTGGAAGATTATTTCCAGGTCTCTGCGTTTGAGTCGGTTTTTACGCCTGATGACTGGCCGGAAATTCCGCTGAGGGTGGAAGATAATACCCACCGTTTGTTAGACATCTTTGCTGAATTTAACGTTAAATCGACCTTTTTTACACTGGGCTGGGTTGGCAAACGTTGCCCCGGTTTAATTAAACGCATTGTGGATGAAGGCCATGAGCTAGCCAGTCATGGGTTAAACCACAGGCGCGCGACAACCATGGATCGTCAGGCATTTATTGATGACGTACAGACCAGCAAAGCGATTCTAGAAGATGCTGGTGGTGTCGCTATAAAAGGGTACCGGGCGCCAAGCTTTTCTGTAAATGACACTAATCAGTGGATTTATGAAGTACTGGTAGAGCTTGGCTTTACTTATTCTTCCAGTACCTATCCGGTTGTACATGATTTGTATGGTGTTCCGGACTGGCCACGATTTAAGCACGAGCGACCGGAAGGGATAACCGAAATTCCGGTTCCGACCATTGTCAAAAAAGGCAATAACGTTGGCATTGGCGGTGGTGGTTATTTTCGCCTGTATCCTTACTGGCTCTCCAAAAAGCGTATTGAGCGGTTTATGCAAACGGAGTCTGCCCCTTACAGTTTTTATTTTCACCCCTGGGAAATAGATCCTCAGCAGCCTCGAATTAATCAGGCACCGCTGAAATCCAAGGTTCGACATTACATCAACCTGAGTAAGATGGAAGGTAAGTTAAAACTACTTCTGGCAGATTATCGCTGGGGTACAATGCAAGACGCTTACGAACTTAAATAGAATCGCGGTGGTAAATCATGCAGGAGCAAGCAGTCGCAGGTAATAGCGATAAGGACGTAAACAAGGCTTTTTCTGTCCGGATGGTGCCCGTGGTGTTGGTATTAGTCGCCTGGGCAGTGGTATTTCATCAGGGATTGTTTACCGCCATGGATATCTGGTACAACTCAGATATTTTCAATCATTGCTTATTCGTTATCCCTGGCTCATTTTTTCTTATTTACCTGAAGCGCAAAGCTTTACTGGCTCAGCCCGTTAAGCCTAACTATTGGGTGATATTATTCATTCTCCCCGCTATTGCGCTCTACGCCATAGGCCTGGCCGGTGATGTGCAGTTGTTTATGCATGCAGCAATGTTTGGCTTGTTACCGGTACTAATATGGATGGTGCTTGGTAATAAAGCGACCTGGCAAATTTTATTTCCGCTGTTGTTTATCCTCTTCTGTATTCCGGTGGGGGAGGAGTTGGTGCCTTACTTACAACAAATAGCGGCCACTTTCTCTGTAGACCTGCTCGAGCTTTCCGGCATCCCGGTGTTTCGCAGCGGACTTTATATCGAGATCCCCAAGGGACGCTTTCTGGTGGCCGAAGCCTGCTCAGGTATCAGCTTTTTTATTGCCTCGCTGGTGATTGGTTGCCTGTATGCTTATCTCAATATGTATAGTCCACAACGGCGGACGGTTTTTGTTTTACTGTCAGTTATCTTTCCTATAGCAGCCAATATCGTCAGAGTTTACGGCATTATTTTAATCGCCCACTTATCCGATATGCAGTATGCAGTGGGGGCCGATCATCTTATTTATGGTTGGTTTTTCTTCGCGTTTGTCATTGTATGTTTGATTGGTATCGGCGAATTGCTGCGTGATAAAGCACCGCAGCAAAGTCAGGAGGTTGCGCAGGCTATTCAGCCTCAGACATCTTTCAGAGCGGCCAGGGGCGGTCTGATTGCGGTTGGTATTTTATTGCTGGTAGCTGCAGGCTGGTATCAGTTTATCGCCGCCGCCATCCCGGATAAGCAAGTACAAAAGTTTGAGTTTGCCAACAAGCATAACGCCAAACCGCTCAGCGAAGACGAGATTCACTGGCTGACCTGGCGTGCCGGGTTCCGTTCTCCAACTGTGGCACAATATCAACAATTCACAACGCCTTATGCGGCCCCCATCACGGTTTACCAGGCTTTTTATGCTGCGGGCGACGGTGAATTGGTGAGTTCTCTAAACCGGCTCTACGACCAGGATAGTTGGACCCGGGTAGAGGTCATTGCGCTGCCGTCTGCCATTGAAACGCCCTTCGCTTTGGAATTACTTTCCTCACCAGCCGGCCAATTGCGGCTTATAGCCAGCTGGTATGTCTTAGGTGAGCAGACCTTCGCAGGCAAACAACAAACCAAACTACAACAAATAGTCACTACGTTAGGCGGGGAACCTGCCCATGGCGCAGTGGTTATCATGTCGATGGAAGTGGAGAGAAGGTTCCTGGCGTCGCAGCAACAATGGTTTATTGAAAAGGTCGCCCAGGAGTATCCAACACTTTCGCAGCAATCGCGATTGGTGGGGAAATAGCGTTGTCAGAGCAAGTTGGCAGTTTACGTAACCTGCCAGGCTGGTTAAACCGGTTAGTGGTTTGGTTTCAGATGCACGATGCAAAAGGGAAGTATGCTTTCTATCGGTTTATGTGTAAGCACTTTGCCGACCGCTATGTACGTTATCATTTCGACGAAGCTACGTTTGTTCTCCCCGTTGATGAATGGTGTTTTTGGCTTGAGGGCGGGCCTGCTAATTACTATCTGGATGAATTCGGGCCTTTTTGCGACCTGCTCAATAAACTTGGCCATTTTTCTTTTTTTGATTTAGGTGCCGATATAGGCACTGTGAGTGCACTGGTATCGCGAAACTGCGCTCGGCTGCAAAACGTGATTGCCTTTGAACCTAACCCCGGCTCTTATGCCATGCTTGGGTATAACCTGGCTCGCCTCGATGTGCCGGCTGTGGCCGTCAATCAGGCGGTTTCAGACTTTGAAGGCATGGTGAGTTTTACAACTGGCAATACGCAAACCGGTGACCACGAGGGGCATATTTTACCTGACTCAACTGGTAATACCCGGGTCACTTCAATCGATAAGTATCTGGCCGGCCAAAGTATTCAGCTGGCAGATAAGTTAGTGTTAAAAATCGATGTGGAAGGCCAGGAAATTCAGGCTGTAAAAGGAGCACTGCAAACAGTCCAACACGCTTATGGCGCGGTGTTGTTGTTGGAAATACATCCTGAGGTACTGGCGTCTCAAAAGCTAACCCCGGAAGATATGTTTGCACAAATCGAATCGATGCTGGACGTCACCTGGTTTGTGCCGATGTATTCTCAGCAAATAGTCGACAGGCAGCAGCCCTTTTTCAACCAGTTCCCGGTGAAACAGTACGATGTCATCGCATTGACACCGACCCTGCAACACTTACTTCATTGCTGATTTATCGGGTAAAGCGTATCAAAAACCAACTGCTGATAATGGGCCGGAAAGCGCTCTATAACTCTCTTTTTGACGCCAGCCGGTAAATCACTTATCCGGTGATTATTTTTTACTTCAGCGTTGCCGCCATTGCGTTTTCTAATAAGTTGGTTAGTTCCGTTATCGGTGATCAATACATTACGTGTAGCCCCGTAGCGGTATTCAATGGCATTGGGATAAGCGTGTTTTTGGATAATCCGGTTACCTTTAACAACAGTGCCTGGGGATGTTTCCAGAATAATGCCAGCATCGGCGTTAGGGTGGTTGTTGTTGGCATGATAAATAATATTACTGGCAATGAGCCCGCCCTGATTACCTCTGGCGGCCATGCCGAAACCAATACCACGATCACTGTTTATAATAACGTTATTGACCACTCTATTGTTTTGACTGTTATTCCATAAATGAATTGCATGTTCGGCTATCCGATTTTCCGGGCTGGCTATGCCAACAAATTGGTTTGACTCGATTAACCAGTCCTTACCAAGGTGTAAATCTATGCCGCCGATGTAATATTGTGGGCCTATGCCCTGAGTATACCCAAAGGTACAGTGGCGGATTATGCCATTGTCCGCAGCGACCTGGCTATTGGCCCGGTGGCTGACTTTTAGCAGTTGCTCATAGGCATCCTGTAAAACACAGTGTTCGATAACGGCATAGTCGGCATTGGCCTCACCTACAATCTGTATAATGTGGTGGGGGGCTGCTTCACCGGTTAAGCCGGAAAATGTGAAGTATTTACCGGTGACCCTGATTAGGTTTTTTACCTGTTTAGACGGGCGCATTCCCGCTCCCCTCAACGTGGTGGTTGACGGATCGCCAGAGGCGGATGTTAATGCTATGTGGTTACCGGTGACATTGAGCGTATTATTCAGCTGGTAAACGCCTTCAGCGATAATAATTTGGGTATCTCCACCGCGCTGATTAGCTTGCCTGACTGCTTGATAGAGCGCCTGCGCAGAGTCAACCGCAATGGTATGTGTGTAACGGGAGGGTGTAGGCAACTCCCTGGCTTGGATGACCAAAGTATAGAGTGTCAGAATGACCAAAAAGCCTATGCGCTGCATACGTTAATCCCCTGCAGGCTTTCTGCTGCCAAGGACTTTGGCCGGGTTTCCTCCCACTATGGCATAATCGGGAACCGGGCTAATGACTACACTGCCAGCGCCTATCACACATTTCTTGCCAATATCGGCCATGACCATAGCGCCGTTTCCAAGCCAGCTGTCTTCGCCAATGGTAACCTGAGTAAACACTCCGCCTTGTTCCCGCAAAGGCGTATCCGGGTCAGTAAAGTTATGCTGACCTTTACCACTCATAATATGGACACCACTGCCCAGTAAACAATTCTCACCGATAGCGCATTTCCCTATGTTGCATTGCGGGCCGATATAGGTGCCGGTGCCAATGTGGGTGTCATTTTGGGAGAACAAAGTACCAAAACCAATCACTACTTCCTGGCTGGTGCGTTTAAAAATGAGTGAATAGAAAGCCGCGCGTAAATAAACGCCCAGCATG
Organism: uncultured Alteromonas sp.; assembly: GCF_913058315.1. GTDB lineage: Bacteria > Pseudomonadota > Gammaproteobacteria > Enterobacterales > Alteromonadaceae > Alteromonas. Next base: position 35,535 of record NZ_CAJXQY010000019.1, read on the forward strand.
CCTGGCCATAGGCTCATCAACTGTGACCAACTGGTGGTTGCCTGGTCTTTGCCCATCAGAACGCTTTGTAGTTTGTAGCATAAAAAGAATGGCAGAATCAGTACTATAAACAGCAGTCTCAGAGCGCTTTTTATCAGGGCTTTCATAGCGGCTTCACTTTTTCTTTGGAGAGCAGTTCCAGTAGGGGAGCCAGGATACCCTCCCAGGAATAATGTTCATCGATTGTGGCCAGGGCATTGTTGCGAACAGACTGATAGTGAGAGGGCGCATCCATTAGTCTTTTGATTGCGTCGAACATCTCATCGGGCTCATCGCCCACTTCGATATTGTCACCTGGCGTACAGCGTATTCCTTCTGCGCCCATTGAGGTGCTGACTACTGGTAACCCACAAGCAAAAGCCTGCAGGATTTTATTCTGAATGCCTCTGGCTATGCGAAAGGGCGCCACGAAAACATTACTTTGGTGAAAATAAGGAAGAATGTCTTCTACAAAACCGGTAACCCTGACATTATCTGTGCCATCCAATCTGGCAATTGAAGGGGTGGGATTCATACCTGCAATAGTAAGGGTTGCGTCGGGCCAAATAGTTAATATCCTCGGCCAGACTTGTTGGTAAAACCACAGCATAGCATCCACGTTAGGCGTATAATCCATCACACCTGCAAACAACAAATGTGGCGTTTGTACCTCACTGGGGTGCGCCAGAGGATAAAACTCAGCAGGGTCGATACCATTACCAATCGATAATACCCTGGCTGCCGGCTGACCGGCTTGTTGTTTGTATAGTGTCGTTTCTGGTTCGGCAACGAAAAAACACGCATCAAACTGGTCTCCAACGCGATTTTCTAGTTTTTTAACCAGGCTGGCTTCCCGCTGATATACCCAGCGCATCGGTAGTTTTGCATTGAGCGAATACTGATGCCACTTATGAGAGTCCATGTCCATGAAATCCATTATTAGTCTGGGGCGTCCTGACTTTTGTTTAAGTACTTGAGAGCGAAAAACATAGTTCGCCATACTCGAAGCGGTGCAGACAATGGCGTCTATGTCTTGTTGCTGCAATAGAGTGTCTATTTGTTGTTGCAGCCCTGCGCTATAAAAATGTGCCTCGCTAAGGGAGGTGTTTTGCGCTAATCCCGACAGATAACGCAGCATTTTGTGAGCGAGGGGTTGGCTGATTGTGTGGCAACCATAATCCTGCGCTAAACTGGTAAAATAACCTAACTCTTCAGTCTGTTCAAAGGGGGCGGCAACGGTCACCTCAATGCCATTTTTGCGTAAAAAATTTATCTGATGGAAAGAGCGTAATTTCTCTCCTTTATTTGGCGGGTAAGGTATCCGCTGGGCAAGGTACAAACAGTGCAAGAGTGATCTCGTTTAGTGATTATAGGCATATGTTTTGATTAGTGTATTATGCTTTCTGGTGAATAAAAAGCCATAACCGCAAGTCAATATGATTTCTCTTTGGGCTATCTCAGTATGGCTTTTTACGGCAGCGCGCGATTAACCTTAGAGAGGGGGTAAATGGCCTTGTAAAGCAAATGCTTATTTACTCTTTCCCGTGCCAACGTTATTCTGCATGGTGTTGGTATTTCAATCATTTTCGGAGTAACAATTGAAGACTCTGGTACTAACTCAGAACTTTCCACCGGCATCCGGAGGCAGTGGTCGTTGGTTCTGGGAGCTATATTCGCGACTGGGTAATGACTACATTATTGCTGCTGATGAGATGGCTAAGGCTGATTCGTTTGACGCTAGCGCCCCTATCACTATCCACCGTTTACCGCTTTACAGTTCGCAATGGGGTATCGCTAATCTGCACGGATTAAAATATTACTGGCGGTCATTCAAGGCATTAAAGCAACTGGTGAAAGAGCAGAACGTTGATTACATACATTGTGGTCGCGTGCTGCCTGAAGGGCTAATGGCGTGGATGCTGAAGAAAACGCTGGGCATTCCATACTTGTGCTATGTTCATGGTGAAGACCTGGAAGCCAGTGCGCTATCACGGGAATTAAATAGCCTGACCAAACTGGTGATGCGCAGTGCCGATAAAATTATCTGTAACAGCCACAACAGCGCCAACATCGTTAACCGGGTAGACGATAGTGTAAATCATAAAGTGACGGTCATGCATCCGGGCGCTGATACGAGCCGGTTTTCGCCAATAGACAAGAAGGATGAAGACTTTCTCAATTCCATGGGATGGCAGGGAAAAAGGGTTATTTTAACTGTCGGACGGTTGCAGGCACGTAAGGGGCAGGACAAAATGATTCAAGCCATGCCCGAGATAGTAAAACGTTGTCCGCAGGCGCATTATGTGATCATTGGTCATGGTGAAAGTCGTGCTCATTTAGAACAATTGATAGCGTCAATGGCGCTCCATGAACATGTACAAATGCTAACCGATTGTGACGATGAAACCATGATAAAGTGTTATCAGCACTGTGATGTGTTTATTCTGCCAAACCGAACGGAAGGTCAGGACATCGAAGGGTTTGGCATGGTGCTTGTAGAAGCTCAGGCTTGCGCTAAGCCTGTCATCGCAGGTGATTCAGGGGGAACCAAAGAGACCCTTATCCCTGGAGAGACTGGCGAAATCGTAGATGCAACCGATACGGTCGCTCTGGCAGACGTTATTATTAAATTTATTAAAGATCCTGTCCGTTGTGAAGCATACGGAAGTGCAGGTCGTAAACATTCAGTGCAGGCTTTTGACTGGGAAAATGCGGCAATAAACGCCCGCTCGGTCTTTGTTCGAAACTAACACTTAGCTAGTTGGCGGTATAATGCCATCATCTGTGTTGCGGATTCCTCCCAGCCAAAAGAGTGGCTATGGGAGAGTCCTTTTTCGATAAGATCTTGTTTTAGCTGTTGGTCATTTACCAAGGTAATAATGGCCTCCCCCAAAGCGCCTGCAGTTTCAATATCGACCTTAATGCCAGCGTCGCCTGCAGCCTCCGGCAGGGAGCTGTTGTTGCCCGTAATTACTGGCACGCCATAGGACATTGCTTCGAGGATGACCAGACCGAAGCCTTCATAAAGGCTCGGGTAAAGAAAAACATCGGCATACTTATACAGGGTGTGGCGCTCTTCATCTGAAATAAAACCGGTTAACAAAACTCTGTTGCCCAAACCGTACTCTGCTATTTTCTTCTCAACGGCTTGTTGGGAGTCGCCCGGAGCACCGGCGATCATTAGCGTATGGGGAATACTGGCACTGATTTTGGCAAATTCATCAACCAGATATTCAACGTTTTTGCGCGGTTGCACAGTACCTATAAACAATAAATAGGGTGTCAGGGAAGTGATGGGGCGGTTCATAATACTGCTGGATTCAGTAGACTCGCCTGGATTTGGTTCATACCCCTGATAAATCACAGTCGTTTTATCTGGCGCAGCGCCTTCCCTGATTACGTCGTTTGCTGTGGACTGAGACACAGCGACAATTTTCGTGGCACTGGCCATATTCTCAAGAGTTGTCCGTTTAAGCATTCTGTCGAGGCCTTCGCCATGGACTTTCATGTAAAAATAGGCGATGTCATGAATGGTCAGCACGGTTGGTATTTTAGCGGTAACCGGTACTGAGTGATTAGGGCCGTGAAAAATGTCTATACTGTCGAGTTTCATCATTAGTGGAAGATAGTATTTCCACCAAACACTAGGATGCTCGCTAAGCAGGTTTGCCGGGACCCAAAGAGCGCGGTGTTTGACCTGTTTATTATCAGTTAACCAGTCAAGCTTCTTCTCACCGGGCTGACGCTGGTAATACAGATAGAAGGTAACATCAGGGTGATGCTGACTGACAAGCGTTTCGACTAATCTTTTTACATATCTGGATATTCCGGTATGAAACTGTGCTTTGACTACTTCAACGAATATGCCGACCCGCATTGAGAATATCCTTCTAATTTGTTTTTCAGCCATGCCACCAACAGCGCTCTATTGTTACAGACAATATTAAAATAAGCATCGGTTTTTTAGCGCGACTCTGTGAGTTTTGTTGCAATAAAGTAACAGTTTATTTGAATACAGAAACTGCCGAGTTAATTTACCTGCATTTAAGGTGAATTTATTGGCTCTGTAATAGGTTAGTGATATAAAAGGTATTTAACTTTCATATCCCTATTCTGCAGGAAATTGATTTGAACCCCTCAAATTTACGTAATACTTGGGTAGTTTTTTGTTTGTACTCAAAGGAAAGAGTGACGAAAAATCAAAAGAAGCTGGAAGCACTGCTGGAAATACTCCTCAGAGGTGGCGTGGAAGGCGTACTTTTAGTCGATAATTCTGACGGAGCGCTGAAAACAGAAATCGAACATTTTGCTGGTTTGTCTCCGAGAGTACAGCAACTAAAAGGCTCGAATACTTATGCTGAATTCTCTGCATGGGTAGAAGGCATGGAATCTGTTAAAGCAGAGCACGGCGAGAAGTCGTTCATATTGTTTAATGATACCGTGTTTAGCCACTTTAAATTGTTCTTTTGGAAAATCATCAACTTTTTGGGCCAGATAGAGCATTATTCACAGCTTGAAAAACCGGTTCAATTAGGCGAAACGGTTAAACTTCCTTATCAGTCAGCTGTTTTGGGAGTGCCGCATAAACATTTTGTCAGATCGGCGCTGTTTTATCTGAATGTGTCTGCCAGTAATTTATTTGTTACGGGCAGTCACGAGGTTTTTAAACAAGCTGATATCGCTTTTAATGCCAGGAATAGCTTTGATTTACTCAAACATTTCTTTAATGAATCGGGGGTGTATCATGTAGGTCGATGGCTTTTTTCAGGCGGTTGGTATGGCTCCAGGCCTTTCGAGGAATTTGAGCAACGGATACTGCAACTGAAAGTGATTGCCATAGCGTGTGAGCACTTAGCCTCTGCTAACTGTATTCAACATGGCGGACAGGCAGCTGATTCGAACTTGCAGCGCAACTTTAAATTATCTGAGCAATTACGTTTAATTAAAACTCAACTGGTGAGCCACCCTCTGTTTTCATTAAGAATGCTAAGAAAACTCAAAGGGTAATATCAAATGGTTAAAATGACACTTTTAAAAAAAACAGGCTTGTCGGAAGCGCCCAAAAGTCTCTATGCTTTGTTTTAATTAAGGTTTAAGTATGTTTGTATTTGTGTGTCCTATTCGTCACCCGGCTTCCTCAAATGATTATGCCAGTGTGTTGACGTTTTTAAATAACACCATTCAGTCTTTAAATTCTCAATATACCGACCGACCTTATAAGATCATTGTTGTTTGTAATGAAATGCCGCCTGCGCCGGAATCATTTAAGAATACTGAATTTGTAGAAGTCGATTTCCCGCCACCTGATATGAACAAAGGTACCCAGGTCCCTTTAGAGCTGGTGAAAGATGATAAAGGGTGCAAGATATCAATCGGGTTACTTTATGCAAAACGCTTTGCACCCGATTATGCCTTTGTTATAGACGGCGATGACTGGTTTAATATTGATACCATTGAACATGTTTACAAATCTGAACCCGGTGATTTGTTTTACGCTAATTCAGGATACGTGGTAAATCTGGCTGAGAAGACTGTTTTAAAAAAATTTGGTCTTTGTCGCTACTGTGGTTCGGTTTATATTTACCGGTTTTCAACCTTAATGACGCTTTCAGGGCTATCTCAGCTGGAATATAGTCAGGAAGTGAGTAAGGAAGTTATTTATCAGGTCGTCGCTCCTGTTTTTCTAAAGCAGATTCTTGGCAATCATCGCCATCAACTTCACACCTTCCGTTCTGAAGGCTTACGCATACAAGAGCTGTCTATTCCTGTTGTTGCCTGGATTCTGAATACTGGCGAAAATCATTCTGCGCAGAATCCGGGTAAGCACGGACTGCCATTATCTCAGGAGTTCCTGAAGCAATTTGGGGTTAGCTCACTGCAGGCCAGCGATAAGCCAATTAGTCTCAACCAGAGAATTAAAGCCATACTAGAGAGCTTACAGTCTTACATTGGCTGGCAAATGACTGATAAAAAGCAAACTATGATTTAGAGGCTAGTGCACGATGAATGACGTCCATTCCGTGTAACAACATTTCCACTGTTATAGATTGCCGTATTTCCAGCTGTTCGGGACTTTGCTGCCAATTTGCTTCTCGAGTTTGGCAATATCCTCCGCAAAGTACGGATAATATTTGGCATTTTCGTTGGCAGAGGGTTGGTTCTTAGTGACCATTCGGTGCTTATATGCTTTAAACCATGAGGTTTTCTTTACATTCAGAATAGTTCTTCCCCATGCGCGTTTATGCAGGTAGTTCTGAATTAAAGTCAGGGTTTTGGCTACTTTTTTACTGCCAAACCCAACAGAAGATGCGTTAAAGTTTCGTGTAGCACTTTGCGGTACAAATGAAGCATCAACGCCAATGAAGGCGAAAACCTCCTGAATGAGTTTTAACGGTTCTGTTTTGATTCGATCGAAAAACACGACTTTGATGTTGGCTGCATTAAACTGGCTGTATAAGTACTCAACCTGTTCACCATACAAACTCTTGGTAAAAATAACGGATTTACTGTTGAACACGTCATCAAGAGAAGTGTTATCCGTGACATCTCGTTCTTTATATAAAGAGTACGAGCTTCTCGTGCGCTCAACCGGGTTACGCAAAATGATGATTAATTTAGCATCCGGGCAGGCCTGGGATATGCCGTCGATGGCTTGCCTGGACGATAAATAATCCGGGGTTATCTCGCCACACACTTTAGATTGTTCGGTAAATTTTGCCAGATAGCTGTCAAGCTCACTCAAAGGCTGCTTGTTAAAAAACTGCATTTCTTTTTGAGGCATAAATATTTCGGGGTGCTCCAGGAAGCACTCAAACATCCAACTGGTGCCTGAACGCTGGGCACCGATACCAATAAAGTGAGGGGGAGATGTGATCATTCTATAAAAACTCAAATTATAAGCGGCTAGTGTAACACTCTATTATTAAACGTAAAGACCATGATTTTCATCTATAAATATCCAGCGCAATACGTTCAGTTAGTAGCTGATACTTAAAATTAGCGTACTATCCTAATAATTCGTTGCTACTTGACTCGGTCTGAGGTTGAATATGTAACCGGGATTTAAACAGGACTTGCCTTATCCTGTTTGGCATTGCATTTAATGGACTACTGGAATTTACTAAGCCTCACAGCTGAGTGAACACAGAGCCCTCACCGTTTTTCAGGTTGTGGTATGGTAAAAATTGCGCTTTATTTAGCATTGATTGTCAGTTTCTTTATGATATTCAATGCGCCTTGGGTTGCGGCGCTGGTCTATTCGATCGTTTCTGTAATGCAACCTCAATACATTTGGTTCTGGGCTTTTGAAGACTTCTCTGCTTTTAAAGTGTCAGCGGGTATTACCATTATCGCCTGGGGATGGCATGTTCTTAATGGGAATATTCGTTGGGAAGTTTACAAATCAGGACAATTTAAAGGGGTTATTGCACTTACCATTATTTTCCACCTCTCCAATTTTTTAACGCCTTATGAAAGCTACTTTTCGTTAGTAAGTGGCGATCTCGTGGTGGATATATTCACAACCATAGCCATCATGTACTTTTTTGTATTGCCGCTTATCAATCAGGAAAATACGATAAAATTTTTCGGCTTCATGTTTATCTTCATTACGGTTTATTACGCCTATTGGGCTAACGATCACTATTTGAGTGGCAATTGGTCGCAATTTGAAGGTGGACGTTTGTTGGGACCCCGACGTAGCCCTTATAAGGATGGCAACGTAACGTCTATCGTGTTAACCAGTGGCCTGGCCTTTGTAATGTTCGGCATCCGTTACTTCAAACAAAAATGGCTCAGGTATGCGCTGATTATGACATTGCCTTTTATCTGGCATGCCTTGATCCTCTTTGCTTCTCGTGGGGCATTGTTAAGTGCTGCATCTGTCACACTGTTTTTTGCTCTGGTAGTGAAATCTAAATCACTTAATCTCGTTATGGCTATTGGATTTGTCGGCATGCTGGTCTATCAGGGGGGGATGCTTGTTCAGCGCACATCCAGTACAGTTAGCCAGGCGCAATCTGCAAGCAGTGATGATGAGCCATTAAATCCTCGCCTGGTTTCCTGGTCTGTCGGCGTTGGGATAGCCCTTGAATATCCGCTGCTCGGCGCTGGACCACAGAGATTCCAGTATGCGTCACAGCAGCTATACCCTGGTAAGTCTCCCCATGTAGCGCACAACACATTAATCAATTTTTCTGCCAATACAGGATTAATTGCCGGCTTTATTTATCTGTCATTTTTTTGGGTTTCCTTTAAACAATATAAATATGTCAGACGGTTCGCCGTAGATAATTCCACCTTCGACTATATAAATCTATCTTGTATGGGAGGTTTGGTGGGTTTCTTCGTTGGCGCATTTTTCCTCGATTTAATTATCTTTGAACCGTTTTACTTCTTATTGGTCCTTATCACTGCCAATTATTATATGGTGAAGAATGCGGTAGAAAATAATACCGGTATTGAAGGGATAAGGGCGGCGGATCTTAGTGAAGATGATGCCAGTAATACACAGAAGGTCACGGCATGAATGAATTAAGATACAATATTGTCATGTTTGCTTATAACGAACAGGACAATATTGAAAGCTCTATAACCAGTGTATTTAATAGCACTGATGAATACCTCCATCGCTTCTACGTTATCGCCAATGGCTGCTCTGACAATACGGTACGCGTAGCAAACGAAGTAAAACAAAAGCTTCATTTCGATCAATTAACCGTGCATGAAATTGAGTTGGGCGATAAATGTAATGCCTGGAATACTTATGTCCACGACCTGGCTGATGAAGTAGCTGTGCATTTTTTCGTGGATGCTGATGTGCGTTTTTCATTAAATTGTTTCCCGAAAATGGCTGAAAGTCTGCACGCCACACCAAAACAGACGGTGATAATTGCTGGAATGCCTCTTAGCGGCAGGAACTTGGATTTCTATCGTAGTCTCGTCATTGAGCGCTCTTGTTTCTTCGGAAATCTTTACGGAATGAAATGGTCATTCATACAGCGTATTCGTGAAAAGCCTTTTTACCTGCCAGTAGGTTTAAATTGGATTGATTCGTTTTTAACCAAAGCCGCCAATACAGATTTAGCTTTTGGTAAGAAAAACCTGCCTGACAGAACGACCTGGTTAGAAGGCGTGGGCTATGATTTTGAAAAATTGTCAGTGTTCAAAATAAGCGACATCAGATTGTATATAAACAGAATTGCCCGATATGATTTAGGCAAGATTCAGGAAATATTTCTAGACCGGCTGCCCTGCGAGGAATGGCCAAGAGAAATAACTCCAATTAATGAGCAAATAGACGACGATTTTGATGAGCTGACAATACATCTGGGACCGATTAAAAAGCGGATGGTGCGTAAACGCTTGACCCGTTTATTAGATAAAGCCAGAAAATCAGCTTAACCGGACGCTGCTGTATAATCCATGGCTTGTTAGTTTTTTATTGTCTTATCGAGTTATTACCTTATGTTAACTGCCCGTTCTGGAATTATCGCCAGCGCATTATCTGTACTGACTCAGGTAACCCGGCGTTTAGTGGGGGTTGTCAGCCTCATTATCCTGGCGCGGATCCTGACACCTGAGGATTATGGCCTGGTCGCCATAGCTTTGTTGTTTCTGAATTTTATAGACGTTATCTCGAGTACCGGCGGTAACAGTTACCTGTTAAGCAGGGAAGAACTGACCGATGAGTTGGTTTATACCAACTGGACGCTTAATTTTATTTTAAAAGGCAGTTTGGCAGTATTGCTGGCGCTCTCAAGTTATCCTATCGCTCAATATTATGATGATCCCCGACTAATGCCGATAATTCTGGTGCTCAGCCTGCAATCCTTTATAGCGCAATTGGGCAGCCCTGGACTGATTTATAAAATTAAAAAGCAAGAGTTGGGAGCGATTACCAAGTGGCAAATAATGTCTCGATTTGTGACGACAGGGATTACAATTGGAATTGCCGTCATTTACGAAACTTATTGGGCGTTAGTGCTTGGCCAGTTTATGGTGACGGTCAGTCAACTATTATCCGGCTATGTTATTGCGCCTAAGATGCCGCGGTTTTCACTGAAAAATATTCGCCCGCAGTGGGAATTTTCCAAATGGGTTTTGCCGCAGTCGATACTTAACTTTTTTAGAAGTCAGCTTGATGCAATGTTTGTCACTGTCACGTTTGAAAAAGCCATTGTCGGTGGGTATAACTCCATGCGCTATTACGCCAATATTCCAACCACTATGTTTATCAATCCGGCCAGTGGTCCGTTGCTGACACAATTTTCTCAATTCAAGAATAATTCCAACTATTTTGAAAAGCAGCTCCAGGTGGTCTTATTCTTTATGTCGATGATAACAGCGCCCATCATCTATCTGATGAACGCCCATGCAGCTTATGTTGTTGAGTTGATTTTGGGGCAGAAGTGGGTCGAATATTCGGACTTGCTGGCAATCTTTGCTTTCTTCACGATTGTCATGACACTGAATAATATTTTGAGCCAGATTGTGATGTTAAAGGATCGCACAAGGTTATTGTTTGGTTATTCTATTTACTCCACTATCGCCCAGGCAATAATGTTTGCAACTGTTGATTTTGCTAATGTGAGTCAATTGGCAGAGTATAAGGTGGCGCTTGATGTCCTCTCTGTAGGGCTGTTTTTCATTGTTGTTATCTGGGCTTTTGTTGGCAAACATGCGTTTATTGCCCTGGTAGGGCCTATTGTGCCCTCAATACTGACCATAGTAGTAAGCGGGTACCTGGCTTTTCTGATAATTCCTTCTGTGGATTCTTTCTGGACGTTGGCCGGACACTCTCTTATAACGGCTGGTTTATTCGCGGTTATGCAACTGATGTTGGTATTGTCCCTGCAAAATAGGGTACATTGTTTTGCTTATACGGTGAAATTAATGCTGCCAGCCTTGAACAAATGCCGGCGTATTGTGGGTAATGTATAACTGGAAATGATTGATATTTTGAGAAGTCAGGTTTCATCACAGGTCTCAGCAGAAGAATGACGACGAAGAACAAATTAATTAAATGGCTTGGCGTTGTACTTGGGTTATCAGGTGTGGCGTTGTTAGTCCTGAACCTTTACGGGTTAACACAGGATCTAAGACCACCAGGGTTAACTCCTGAAGTCCTTCGGTTTGGTGAACAGGATCTCAGCCTTACACCGCCGGAGCTAGAGCAGGCAGTATTCCGGCTGCCCGGAGAAACCGATAAACAGTATGCAAAACGTCTGACACTTGACTTAGCCGGCGGTATTGCACACGTGGAGTGGGAGGCCTTCGATCCCGATTTGTTTCATCAGCGCGTACCGGTATGGGAAAACTATATTCTCCACTTGATGGGCGTAGTAACCAGTATTCCTGAGTATCAGCGCTATCACTATGCTAACCCGTACCGTAGCATTGAGCGTGGTATTGGTATTTGCGGCGATGCTTCGATGACCCTTTCGGGGTTGCTTGATGAGCAGGGGATTGCGAATAAAATTATTACTGTGCCTGGTCACGTCATGGTTGAAGCTTACTTTGATGGCGAGCCTTTGTTACTGGATGCCGATTTCGGCGTGGTGTTGGAACAGGGCATTATGTTCTATGAGCAGAACCCTCAGGCATTAATTTCGGCCTACCAACAGCAATTGGGACGAGTGAATGACGGTGAACTAATGATTGCCGGCAACCTGAAAAATAATGGCTTTAAATATTGGAATGGCACTTCACACTTTATTACCAAGAAGTATTATTTTGAGAAAATAGCTTATGTCGTTAAATGGGCTTTACCCCTCAGCCTGTTTTTTATTGCTGCTATTCTATGGCGTAAGGCCTCACGCCACTGACACTGAGCCGGGTTAGCCCGGCTACTGCCAGTGGATCATTATTGGATTGGTAAAGAACTGATAATGATGTTGTTCTGGCTGGATGCTACGCCCAAACCAACGCACCGCCGTAATGTCTGCATTAGTGGGTAAGCGGACTTTAAAGTGGTATTCTTTGCGCTGTGAGTCAGGGAGAAATACTTCTGTTTGAGTGCCATTCTCGGTAACAATCACTACGGTGACTTCATCCAGGGAGGTTTTGAAACCCTGCCAGTCCTTGTCATTCAGCGTCACAGTCAGCCTGGCGGTAAGAGGTAATCGCGGGCTGTTAATGACATTGCCTGCCTGAGCAAGGGACTGTCCTTTATCGTTTTCTACCTCTGCGTTGACTGTCGCTACGAATTTACCATGTTGTGCCCAGTAGTTACCGGCGGCAAACGCATTTAGCAGATCGTTGGTTTGACGACTGCTGGCGTAAACATGAGTGGTTGAGAATTCACATGGCCAGTAGTCCATTCGGGTATTGTGGAAGTCGGATGGCGCGCGGGCTGCAAAAGTTTGTAAGCCAGCCTGAAGCAGGCTATCCCAGTCATTGCCGGGGACAGCGATGGCCGGATCCCAGCCATGACGGGTTTTAAAGCGATTATTATAGGAGCCATTGTCATCACCGCGTTTTTTCTGATGTCCCGGAGCACCAGAAAAGCCAATGACATAAGGGGTCTGAGAGCGCCATTTCTGCATATCATGGGCATTCTCACCGGGCTCTAAATCTTTGCGACTGGGGTGGTTATACATTACAACAGGTGGTGTATTGCCGTTTTTAAACTGATTGTTCAGCCATTCGAATGCCTGGGTTTCGTTAATCGTGGTGGATTTAGTTTTACCGTAATGGTCGTAACGGTCCCTGAATAAAGCAATAAGTCGATCGTGATTAACCGACTCAGGAAACAACAGTGTCATGTGCTCACGACCAGCAAACGGCGGTATATTCCATTCCAGGCCGGCTATCAGTGTAAGGTCGGCAAACCGGGCAGATGCACTGCCAAAGTCCTGCCAGTATTCAGAGGAGAACACGCCTTTGAGGTTGTGATCGCCATGGTCGGTAATAGCAACGGCATCACAGCCGAACTTACTGGCGTTTTCGGCCACCTGAGTAATGCTGAAACGGCCATCGGAATATTTGGTATGGGTATGCGTATCAACCTGATACCAGCTCCCATTTTTGTTTATTCGCGCGGTATTGACCGGTCTGTCAAATACGGCTGCTGATGGCGATTGTCTGGTTATCAGGCCCGGGTCAGAATAAAGAGGCAGGGCCTGAATTCGTGCGTCAATCCGGCCTTCCATTTCCTGATATCGCGGGTCTGATTCACTACCAAAAACACTGGCGAAAGTGTCTTCACTCAGTCCTTCGGGAAGATCGTGCAGGAGAGGGATAAACTGATTTTCACTGTCGATGCCGGCTAAAACCTCTTGTACACGGCGAGCATTGGAATCATTGGCGATAGCGAAATCAGCCAGTTCAACCCCGGCCTTATCGGCAGTAAGATCGCGGAAGCTATAGCCTGAGCCGCCTTTGGCTGAGTCCATTACCTCCTTGAGTTTACCAATGTTGATACTCATCTGTTTTTCACTGGCTAGTCGTAATGCGACTGAGTAGAAAAAGTGTAAACGTAGGTCCATTCGCCCACGTAAAACATACTTGTTAGGTAACATTGTCGAGTAATCAACCGGCATGGCGACAATCCGCGCAAAATCCGGTGAGCCAAAGGACATCGCAAGGGCCCAAAGTGCTGCAAAGTTTTCATCAGCGGGATCTTCAGACATTGACCGTGATTTTGCCAGTAGGAATGTTTTCCCAACCATCTCGGCGGTCGTAGTCGTTTTATCTGAGTGGGATTGAATGTAGTCGAGATAGGTTTGAATGGTCTCGGTCTCTACACCATTGATCTGACGTAAATCCTGGACCATTTTAAAGGTGTCGGTGAGCCGTTGTTCAACGGCAGCTTTCAGATTGCCTGGCTTTTTGAAGTTAACCACTACCTGATTATTGTCTAATCGCGTATTGGATAAAATATTGTTCAGAGTGAGCAGTGCTTCTTCGCCAAAAAACAGCCGAGCCAGGCCTTTGGCGAAATATTCGATAAGCTTACCAGGCACAGGGAGGCTACCCAACTTACATTGGGAAAAAGTCATGGTGCCATTGAAGTCAGGCATCAGCCAACAACTAAAATTAACGTATATAACTCCTGGAATAGTCGTCAGTGAAGAGGCGATAAGGATCCCATAGCTACTGCTGTTTAAACGTAACTGTACCGCTGGAACCGTGTAACTTACCGCATTTGAAATGGCTTCCAGGTGTTCGGCAGTTACTGAAATACTGACGTCTTCCCGTGATGACATTAATGGTTTTAAAATTTTTGCCGCCCCGGAACGCGCCTGGGCAGCCTGGCTGGGAGTTAAGTTATTGGTCGGAATTACCAACGGCGAAAAGGAAAAAACAACTGCCAACAGAATAACCATCACACTGTATTTTATAATCCGTCCCTTGCGCCAGAAGGGTTTTCTGGCGGGCTTGGTTACAGAAGTGTCGGATTGATTTGGCATAATTTTAACCGCTTTATATTCGTTGCTTACACTAGCCGTTGGTAGATGCTATTAAATGCATCACACATAGACTTTACACTGAAACATCTCGTAAATCGTTTTTTCGACTCATCAGCAAATTCATTGTACAACTTTGGATCAGTGGCAATTCTTTGTATTGCCTGAGCAAAGGCTGCCTGATTGTCATTCTCTACAACCAGGCCATTTTGATTATGTGCAATAACCTCTTTATTCCCTCCCGCGTCGGTAACTACGCAGGGTTTACCAATAGACATAGCCTCGAGCAATGTCATGGACGTGCCTTCACTGAAGGAAGAGAGTAAAAAAATGTCCATGAGAGAAAGGTATTCGGCTGGCTGTGGCTGATAGCCCGTCAGCTTTACTGAGGATGCGATATTCAGCTCTTCAATGCGTTGTTCAATAGCGGGCCGCATTTCGCCATCTCCCACAATGACCAGTACTGCCTTTAGACCCGCATTCAGACAATCTCTGAACGCATTTAACATCATCAGATGATTCTTGATGGGGTCAAACCGGGCTATGGTGCCCAGTACAATGCAATCTGGACTAATGGCTAATTGTTCGCGAAGACTCGTCAGAGTTGATTCTTCTGCCGGTGTCAGGGCCTGAATACCATTGTAAATTACTGATATTTTGTTATTACTCAAGTTTTCGTGAGTCACCAATGCTTGTTTGGTTGCCGCTGAAATTGCCGTCATGCTGTCCGTCAGTCGCTGTAATATCGGATTGACGAGCTTACGCTTCCAGGTGCCAGAATCAGGGTAAAAACGGCCGTGCTCAGTAAATATAACGTTGGTTTTCAGACCGGCTGCGGCAATAACCCCATAAACCCAGGGGGTGTACTGATGGCAGTGAATAATCGCTATATTATGGTGGCGGATATGCGCCCGAATAGCTTTTATCAGCCCTTTGTCAAAGCCGGGCTGACGAGGATGAGTGGTGATTTGAATACCACTCTCCTTAAGCATTTCACCCCAGGGACCTAACGGACTTTCGATACAGAATATGGACATTTCAACCGTCGGGTTATTAAACCCTTCAATAAGGTTTTTAATGACCATTTCAGTACCGCCAATACGCATATCATAGGTAATATGCATTACCCTGGTTAACCCGTTCACGCAGCGGTTGCCTCGCTAACAATATAGCGTTGATACCACATTTCAAACATCAGCATACTCCAAAGCAAAGTGCCGTGCTGGTAACTACCACTTTGATGCTGCTGCCAAAACTGACCGATAGCCTCTGGCTTAAAATACCGGCACAAGCCGTTGTCACTGGCCAGGATGTAGCGCTCTGCTATCGCTTTAATTTCATTTCTGAACCAGCTGTCCAGAGGCACCGAAAAGCCCATTTTCTTACGGTATAAAATGTCGTCTGGTAGCAATGGTTTAAAAGCTTCCTTGAGAATATGCTTTTTCTCACCGTCTTTAAATTTGAAGGCTGACGGAACCGTGGCGGCAAATTCAATTACCTCACGGTCTAAAATGGGGGCGCGAACTTCCAGCGAATTGGCCATGCTCATGCGATCGACTTTAACCAGAATACCGCCAGGTAAAAACGTAGTCAGATCGGTATACAGAATTTTTGCCAGATGATCCGGTCCATTGGCTTTAGCATAGGCGTCGAGGGTTATTTTACTGGGGTGGTAACTACCCAGACGGTTTTCAAAGTCAGGGGTTACCAGTTGTTGCCAGTGGCGTTGGTCGATTTGTGCATTGGACAGGTAAAAACCCATCGCCGGGTCGCAGGATAAGCTGTCACACAGGGATTTAGCCTTGCGCAACACCGTAATAGATGAGCCTGCACTGAGCAGATTTGCTAGCCCGGGCAACACATTCTTGCGTATCCAGCCCGGCACTTTATTACGCAGATTATTCTCTACTGCGTCGACACTGTACTTTTCATAGCCGGCAAACACTTCGTCGCCACCATCACCGGCAATAGCTACAGTGACTTCCTGGCGAGCCAGCTTGGAAACAAAATACGTAGGTACCAAAGACGGATCGGCAAAAGGTTCGTCAAAAAAACTGACGATATGCTCAAGGTTGTCGCTGACATTATCCTGCACAATAAACTCGTGATGCTCGGTGTGATACTGATCAGCCACTGCCTGTGCAAATTCTGTTTCATTGAAGCGTTTTTCGTCGAAGCCGATAGAGCAGGTTTTCACCGCGGATTCAGACTGATTCGCCATCATCGCAACCACGCCACTGGAGTCGACACCGCCACTGAGAAACGCACCAAGCGGAACGTCCGCTATCATGCGTTGTTTAGTGCAGTGAGCGGTAAGTTCCCTTAGCTGATTAGTTAGTGCTTCTTCAGAATTATTGCTGGTTCGGCTGAAATCAATGTCCCAGTATCTTTCGATGGTCATCTGGCCGCTTTTGAAGATCATATAATGACCGGGGGGGCACTTGTGAATATCGCTGAAAATGGTTTTGGGATCCGGCACGTACTGGTAAGCAAAAAAGTCGTATACAGCGTCGTCACGTATGGACTTGCTGATAAAGGGCAGTGGCAATAACGCCTTTATTTCGGAGGCAAAAGCAAACTTACCTTCCTGAAGACTGTAATAAAGAGGCTTCTTACCAATGCGATCACGGGCCAGGAAAATCGACTGTTCGGCAGTATCCCAAATAGCAAGGGCAAACATGCCATTTAGCTTATCGAGGCATTTAGGGCCTTCCAGTGCATAGAGTGTCAGGATAACTTCGGTATCGGTATGGGTTGAAAACTGATGACCCTGAGCTTCCAGTGACGCGCGAATATCGAGGAAGTTATATATTTCGCCATTAAATACAATGACGTAGCGGCGATCGGGGCTGAACATAGGTTGATTACCCGCCGCCGACAAATCCAGAATACTCAGGCGGCGATGGCAGAGCCCGACACCGTCATCCAGATAAGTACCGCCGGCATCCGGTCCGCGATGATAAATGGCCTGACCCATGCTTGCCAGAAGAGACTCATCACCTGATTCAAACTGATAGCGGCTAAAGCCGGCAATCCCGCACATATATTTCCTGCCTTATAAACTAATATAGCGTCGTATAGCCGACCCCATAGAAACCGTTAATCCCAGTGGAAGTCGGGGCCAGATGGTTTCTGCCAGTTGCCTTACCGTACCCGGTGGGCCCGTTTCAACAGCCGCTTCCAGATCCGCAGAAGTACCGTCATGCCAATGTAAGGCGTAGGGAAGGGCACCCCACTGAGTTTTAAACTTGTAAGTGCCTTCACCGAAAGACGACCGTCCAAAATCAAACAGACGCTGACCGTTATCGGTAACATTAGCCAGCAAAGACCAATACA
>NZ_CAJXQY010000020.1 GCF_913058315.1 uncultured Alteromonas sp.
ACCGGCTAAATACCCCTCAAAGAAAAATGCCAATCAGCTTAACTGACTGGCATTAGACTTAATGTCGGCTTTTTACTCAGCACCTGTCCTTGCTCATCAGTAAGTCCGTACTGTCTGCATACTCATGCCAGTCAAAATTGCAGCAATGCATGCGCCCGAATACGCATTCGGGAAAAGTTTTGTTTGCCACTTAATAGTAGTTCACATTCGGGGTTTTGCACGGCACAGGGGCTTTTTTTTACTAACTTTTTACACTAGAAGTTAGTGAATTTATTCCAAACAGAACTGAAGAAACAATGCATACAAAAGCTTACGCGTTTTGCGCAAGCTTTTGTTGATAAAGTGACCCTAAGAAATTACGCTGCGACGGCGATTAGGTGGCATTTTGAATTTGCTAACCTGCTGAAGCAGAAATTTGCCAGCCCGGTACATCGCAAGGCAAATAATCACAGACACCATCGTTTTGGTACCTTCGTTACTGCTAAAGGCATTAACCGTGGTCAGGATGAACATTAACACGCCGCTTAATAACAGCAAAAAGCCCATTAAGCACAGACCCAGGGCACTGGCAATAGCTGGCTTGTCCGTTCGCTCTTGGTGTTGCTCAGGTCGCTCTGAAGGTAAGTATCGATTCATAATCTCAATTCATTTAATGTGAACGATGTCATTTGAAAATCAACGACTTTAAGGTTAGTCACTTGTATGACGAATTCGTTCAATATATTTACATTTTGATTACAATACCTGAGAACCTTGGTTACGAATATGGGTCTTTAGTATAGATAACAATCATTAACGGCATAGATTATAGACAAGAACCGTCAGCTTGTCGCTAATCTGCTACACATATTATCGGCTTTTTGTATAAAAATAGTATTTTTTTTATCTCTTGTGGCTATAAGTCGATACGGTGCACGATAAAAATGGTACTACTTTAAGGTGATAGCCATCACAGCCTGGCGTGCTGCTTCGTATCCGGCAGCATCGAAGTCAGTAAAATCCTGCACATGAAAACTCAGTAACTGCTGCTGATAAATCAGGCAGTACATTTCGCCATACAATGCCTGATTGTTGTCGGTGCTGCGGCCCTGCCAACGGATCCTTGCCGCCGGTGTACCACCGATCGACACGGTTTCAATGGCAGAAGTAGAAAAGTTATCCCGACGTCGCTTCACGCCTTCCAAAAACTGCATCAGGTATTGTTTGGAAAAAGCGATTTGCTTCGCTTCATTGAGTTCAGGTATGCCATTTGGCGGCGTGAACACTGTCAGTTGCAGCAGCGTGCTTTTCTCATCCCCCTGGTGTTGCCGGGTGAATCCGATAGCGGAAAATTCCTCACTGGGTGTTTTCAGCACAGGCCCCTCAAACCCTTCAGGAACATTAATATCACCCACGCCAAAATCATAAGCCCTGGCGCTCTGGCTGAGGACTAAAAACACACTTAAACACATAAATCGGAACATCACGCTTCGCAGTACTCTCATTGGCTTCAACTTGTTAATTATCATTGCCTTACTATCAGAGTATCAGAAGTTGTGAGAATGTCGGCTTTTTTTAGTGGCGAGTAACGCGCTAATGCCACAACGTGTTAAGCCGAACGCGACTTATTGATGGCTACTACATCCTACCCACCACACAATTTCTGCCGCCATGCTTCGCTTCATAAAGTAGTTCATCAGCGCGTCCGATAAGACTGGTCAGATCATCGTTACGCTTAAGCTCTGTAACACCAAAACTCGCCGTTATATTGCCGTTGAGTAAACCGGCGTCAAATTTGATACTGGCAATAGACTTTCGCAAACGGTCAATAATCCCATTCGCATTTTGCAATTCGCATTCTGGCAGAATAATACAAAATTCCTCACCGCCTATACGCCCCACCATATCCACCTTACGCAGTCCCAGCTCGACAACCGAACAAACCGTTTTCAGAACCTTGTCGCCGGCATGGTGGCCAAAGTTATCATTAATGCGCTTAAAAAAGTCGATATCAAAATAAGCAACGCTCAGAGCATAGCCATACCGTCGGCAACGGCTGATCTCATTTTCCAGTAAGGTAAATATATGGCGGCGGTTGGCAATGCCGGTAAGCTCATCAAACAGGGCCTGGCGACTCAACGTTTCCTGGGTTTTAAGTAATCGTCTGCGCATTTCAGCAATGCGCGTTCCGTTGCCGAATCGTCTACCACCAGTACATTTAGCGGTTCCGCAAAGGATATCTTGCTCTGCATACTGACTAAGGGACTTTCAATTTGTTTTTTAATGTTCACGCAGACTCCCACAATGTTTTTATCCGTTTACCTCAGGATGTAACGGAATCTGCAATTAACATTCCAAGCCCTACTTTATTAATTAATTTCAATGACTTACTACTATTCTTGCCAGCCAACATTCTTCCTGTAAATGGTATAAGGGCTCACATCCAGCAATTCTGCTGCTTTGGGGATATTCCCAATGCAATATGCAATCGCCGACTCGATAGCTTCTCGCTCAGTGACTGCCAGCGGTTGAATTTTTTCAACGGCGGCAGGCGCCGCTTCAACCTGCGGCATACTGGTTTCGGGAGCGGCGGCAGTTTCGCTACTCATCCCACTATTCAAGGGATGTGGCAAATGATGAAGCTCTACCATTTTTGCATTATGCAACACCACCACATTCTGAATAACATTTTGTAGCTGGCGCACGTTACCGGGCCAGTAATGCCATGAAAACAATCAGGTTCAGCAAAAATAGTGGCGCTTTGATTTTGAGTAAAGAAGACACAAGACTGTCACTCCCAAACAACGAGAAGTAGCCGGCAGTTACCGGCATCATTTATAAAGCGTAGTCGGGAAACGCAAAAGCACCCATTAACAAATAAGTTAATTTTTTATATGGGGTAAAAGAAAACAACTATGGCGGTAGATGCAGAGCAGCAACCTGTAAAAACACTCACTTAAGAGAAAAAACCTATGCAACAATAGATAAATATAACGTCTATTCTTCATAGCTAATCCGATTGATATACCAGACCCTGAGACCTTCAGGCGTTTTTACATCGACCTGATCATCTTCCTCTTTTTTCAGCAGTGCCCGCGCCATGGGCGAATCGATGGAAATATAGTCTTTACGGTCATAAATTTCATCCGGCCCGACAATGCGAAAGGTTTTAGTGTCACCGTCGTCATTTTCAATTTCTACCCAGGCACCAAAGAACACCCGCCCTGCCTGTTCCGGGGCAAAATCAACAACTTTTAGTATTTCCAGGCGCTTTCTTAAAAACCGGATCCGTGAGTCGATTTTTCGTAACAGGCGCTTGTTCTCTTTATAGTCAGCATTTTCTGACCGATCGCCAAGGCTTGCCGCCCAGGTTACCTTGGCCGTAATTTCCGGACGGTACTCACGCCAAAGATAGTTTAGTTCATCACGCAGTTTGTCATACCCTTGGCGGGTCACCAGGTTTGTACGCAATTTGCCAGGCCTTTAAAATTGATGCTAAAAGTAAATTGTATCGGCAATTAACGATGCCAGCCAGGGATTATATCTGCCACCTGTTTGCAGCTCAAAATGAGGTAAGCAAACCCATATGACACGGCGGGTAGAGGTGCTATACTCTGTGCCCATATAAAGCGTGACTGACGCTTGCCAGTTTCAACTCAATAGTAGGTAGGAAGGGACACTTCCAATCATTAAATTCACTACCGCCTGAATCTCTTACATGATGATAATTAATACCATTGCCAACGAACTCGCCGTTAAACCTGCACAGGTCGAAGCGGCTGTAAAACTGCTCGACGAAGGTTCAACCGTACCTTTTATTGCCCGTTACCGGAAAGAAGTCACCCAGGGCCTGGATGACACCCAGTTACGCAACCTGGAACAGCGATTAGGCTATTTACGAGACTTAGAAGACCGCCGTCAGGTCATTTTAAAGTCCATCGGTGAGCAGGAAAAACTCACGCCTGAGCTGGAGCAACAAATTCTCTCTGCAGACAACAAAACGACGCTGGAAGATTTGTATCTGCCTTATAAGCCGCGCCGCCGCACCAAAGGGCAAATTGCCATTGAAGCCGGACTGGAGCCGCTCGCTGATGCACTGTTTGCTGATCCAACACTGACTCCGGAAACCTTAGCTGCTGACTATGTTAGTGCGGAAAGTGGCGTGGCAGACACCAAAGCAGCACTGGAAGGTGCCCGCTATATCCTGATGGAGCGCTTTGCCGAAGATGCAGGATTACTGGCCAAAATCCGTCGTTATCTCAACGAAAACGCGCACATTCGCAGTCGCGTTGTGGAAGGCCAGGAAAAGGCCGCGGTGAAATACAGTGATTACTTTGAGCACTCTGAAAAACTGGCGTCAGTGCCATCGCACCGGGCGCTTGCTATGTTCCGCGGTCGTAACGAAAATATGCTGCACATACAGATGATAGCCGATCCGGGTCAGGAAGATTCACCCGCTCAGGCGTCTTACTGTGAGCAAATTATTGCAGAGCATTTTGGGTTGAGAAATCAGGGGCGCGCTGCCGATGTCTGGTTGGCTCAGGTTGTTACCTGGACCTGGAAAATCAAAATTGCCCTGCATATGGAAACAGAATTGTTTGGCCAGCTTCGTGAAAAAGCCGAAGAAGAAGCCATTAATGTGTTTGCCAAAAACCTCAACGACCTGCTTATGGCGGCCCCTGCGGGCGCAAAAGTAACCATGGGTCTGGATCCGGGTCTGCGTACCGGGGTAAAGGTGGCCATTGTAGATCAAACCGGTAAGGTGGTGGGCACAACCACTATCTTCCCCCATGCGCCACAAAATCAGTGGGATAAATCACAGCGAACCCTGGCAAACCTGTGCCGACAGCATAAGGTTGAATTGATCAGCATTGGTAACGGCACCGGTTCACGGGAAACCGATAAACTGGTTGGCGAAATGCTAAAAGCCAATGCCGAACTTAAGGCGCAAAAAATTATGGTCAGCGAGGCCGGCGCTTCGGTTTACTCAGCCTCGGAGCTTGCTTCCAAAGAACTGCCGGGCATGGATGTATCACTGCGTGGTGCAGTGTCGATTGCCCGCCGGTTACAGGATCCACTGGCCGAACTGGTTAAAATTGAGCCAAAGGCCATTGGTGTAGGTCAGTATCAGCATGATGTGAGCCAGAGTTTGTTGGGTAAATCACTGGATCAGGTCATTGAAGACTGTGTAAACGCCGTTGGCGTTGACTTAAACACGGCTTCTCCGGCCCTGCTCAGTTATGTTTCCGGTTTAAATAAAACGCTGGCGCATAATATTGTCAGCTACCGTGATGCCCATGGCGCATTTGGTCGTCGTCAGGATTTGAAATCAGTTGAGCGCTTAGGACCTAAAGCCTTTGAGCAGGCAGCGGGATTCCTGCGAATTGTAAACGGTAGTAATCCACTCGACAGCTCTGCGGTTCACCCGGAAGCCTACCCGGTAATCGATACTATTGTGAGCCGTACCGATGTCGCGGTAAACGATTTGATTGGTAATACCGACCTGTTACGTAAGCTCAATCCGGAAGATTTTGTTAACGATAATTTTGGTATACCCACCGTTAAGGACATCCTTAAAGAGCTCGACAAACCTGGTCGGGATCCGCGTCCGGAGTTTAAAACCGCCGCCTTTAAAGAAGGGGTGGAAACCCTGGCCGATCTGAAGCCGGGCATGATCCTCGAAGGAGTGGTAAGTAACGTGGCCAACTTTGGCGCCTTTGTTGATGTGGGCGTTCACCAGGATGGTCTGGTACATATTTCAGCTCTGACCAATAAATTTATCTCGGATCCGCGGGAAGTGGTTAAGGCTGGCGATATCGTTAAAGTAAAAGTGCTGGAAGTTGATGTCGACCGTAAACGCATCTCTTTCACCATGCGCCTCGATGAAACGCCGGCACCACAAAGTAAAGGGCCAAAGGGAGCAGGAAAGCCCCAGAGTAAAGGCAACAATAACCGTAACCAGAATCGCCAGCAAGGCCGCCAGAGCGCGCCTGCCAACGCGGCAATGGGTAATGCTTTTGCCGATGCTTTTGCAAAAGCTAAGAAAGACTAATTCAGTAACCAGACTGAACTAAAAAAAGCCCCGCTCGCAAGAGACGGGGCTTTTTTGTAATACTAACTGTTACGCGGAGGCGCTGAAGCCACCTTCAAACGGCTCTGCTACATTCTTGTAAAACGAGGCTATTACCGAATTGCGCTGCTGCATGCGCTCGCTGTCTATTTCCAAAGAGCGACGACCAGTGTTTTGCTGGGTGTACTGGTCTTCACCACCAGCAGCCAGTTCGTCGAGCTTTCGGGTGGGAATTTGCGGCTGATTGTTGGCCACAATTTCTTCAAGCGTCGGCACCTCTGACCCCACACGCGAAACAGAGTCACTTTCTGTGGTATCTACTGCCGCAGTCTCTTTGCGCTCCTCGGCCAGTTTACTGCGCGCCTCAAAAGCAATCCGGGAGGCTTCGGCTGCCACCTGTAAATCCTGCGGTGATGGCTCAGCGGGCGCTAATGCTGCAGCACGAACCTGCTGCATTTTGCGAATAGTCTGCTGCGGAGTATTTTCAGTAGAGACGTCAATAGACACCTCACCGTCAATCGCATAGCGCTGGCCGTCCGGACCGCGTTGAAAGTCATACTGAGGTGAGCCGGCGTACTGCCCACCGGTTGTTGCATGAGCCTGTTCATGAGTGCGCACTTCCTGATCGCGCTCCTTCAGTGATTCTACCTGGCGCTGATCAGCTTGTTGCTGCTGACGCTCCCTGGCATCTTCTTTACCGGCACTTTCTTCGCCAGCATCGTTAAACTGTTGGGGGTTGTCACCGGTCGACTGGGTCGTGCTGTTCTGATTGGCCTGCGGGCGCTCATAGGTAAGGGGCTGATTACCCTTTACTGACGATTTAAGTTTGTCTGACTCAGAACCAAGGCCTTGTTCGGCACTGCCTTGTTTGGCGTCTGAAGGTTGGGGAATAGATTCCCGGGCAAGGTTGTCACGCCGGGCCGCTTCCACGCTAAGATTAGCCGTTGGAATGGCAAAGGAAGTGGGGATGGGCGTAACGATGTTCATACCAGGCTACCCGAACTCAGGCGATCGTATCAATGATGCGGCCAACCGTCTCGTTAGCAACATCAATAACCTTAGCCGACGCCACGGCGTTATTGGTGTACATCTGCATAGACAACAAATCAGACGTCATACTATCGCCACCGCTGGGCAACAGATTGGATGTGGTGGACAAACTGCGCAATGCAGAATCCGCCAGAAAATTACCGGTTCCATTTTGCGCCACGTCCTGCTGGGCCGTCCGCTGTGCAATATTCATCGCTGACTGGGTCATGCCCTCAAACGATTGCTGCAAACCAAACTGACCAGCAACAATCGCAGAATTTACATTATTGCTTATCGCCATA
Organism: uncultured Alteromonas sp.; assembly: GCF_913058315.1. Lineage (GTDB taxonomy): Bacteria > Pseudomonadota > Gammaproteobacteria > Enterobacterales > Alteromonadaceae > Alteromonas. Next base: position 7,381 of record NZ_CAJXQY010000020.1, read on the forward strand.
CACTACCTCTACACTCTCATGTTCAATTATTAACCAAAACGGTCAAAAAATAAAGTCTGAGATGGTCGTAGACGTGGTACTAAATCGTTACACAGGCCAGGGCACACGGGGCTAACTTCGGTTCACGGGTTAATCAGGCGCACAAAAACCAGCGGCCGGCCACCACAGCGACTCCTCTTAACCTAAACAACGCTGGCAAAGTGTCTTCGACACTCTAGCAGCAGTGGCGGTCGATACGGGTCATATTGTTGATGAAATTCAGCAGGATATCTGCAGTTTGCTGCGGATGAGAAATAAATGGCGCGTGGGCAGCATGGGGCATCACCACGGTATCCGCACCGGGATGAAGCTCATGAATTCGGTCTATGCTACTGGTCGGCACAAGGCTGTCCAGGCGGCCATATAAACGCAACGTTGGCTGGTTTATACGCCCAATCTGCTGACGCAAATCCACCGTTTCAAGCAAAGAAAGTCCGGCGGCCAGTGCCACCTCGGCAGGGGAAGGTAAGGCACCAAGCTGCTGACGAATGGTTTTCACATCCTGCCTGGCTGACGCGCTACCCATTGCCTGAATGGCTAAAAATCGGTCCAGGGTTTTGTCATAGTTGCGCGCCAGTTGGCGTTGAAAACCAGTTAACACTTCGGGTTCTATGCCTTTCCAGCAACCCGCAGAAACAAAACAAGGGCTTGAAGCCAGGGTAATTAAACCGGCCACTTTATCCGGGTAAGACAGAGCCAGCTGCTGGGCAACCAATCCCCCCAGGGACCATCCCGCGACTATTGCTCCGGCGGGCACAGCGTCATTAACCAGTGCGACGACATTTTCCAGCGAATAGTCGTCGGGCAACTTATCAGTATTAAGACCAAATCCGGGCAAACAAATGCGGATCACCTCCAGGTCTTCCGTCAGGAAAGGTAAAAATTCACTAAAAACGGCGCTGTTCATTCCCCAGCCATGGAGTAAAACCAACGCCCTTCCCGATCCCTGAGACAGGCTTTTTAATGCTGTATTAGTGCTATTGTCACCCACGTAATCACTTCCTGACAGAACGTAGCAAAAGTGTACATGAGCATTTTAAAAACCCCAATAGTGAAATGTGTAGAACGACTAAGAGGCGCGACGAAATTCCTGCCCGACGGTTTGTGCTATTTATGTCAGCAGCATTCCAATACCGCCGTATGCAAGGTCTGCGAACAAGATTGTTTATTCTTTAATAATCACAAGGTGGCAGCTAACCTGTTGAACTGGCCGGCCATTAAACAGGGGCTGGCCCCTGGCCACTATCAGCAGTTGTGTGCATTGAGCTATTTTCAGTGGCCGCTGGATCACCTGATTCGACGTTTTAAATACGGTCACCCTTCACTGGCAATACCATTGGCCCAGTGGTTTTTGCGTTATTCGTTGGTGCTATCCGGCCCGTTACCTGACTGTCTGCTGCCGGTTCCCATAAGTCCCTGGCGTTATGCTAAACGTCAGTATCATCAAACCCTGTTGCTGGCCGAGTATTTGGGTAAACAGTTAGACATTCCGGTGATCGCCAACTGGGCTTACCGGCGAGGCTGGCAACGCAGTCAGCAAACGCTCGGCCGGCGCGAGCGACTGCGCAATTTGAAACAGGCTTACCAGTTGGGCAATGTAGTATTCCCGGCGCGGGTCGCACTTATCGACGACGTCGTCACCACCGGTGCCACCATCGCTACCTTAAGCCATCTAATCCATCAGATAGCGCCCGACACCGACATAGTGGTCTGGTCGCTGGCGGTCACGCCGGCCAAACCCGACACGACCCTGCTCCTTCCGGGCCACCAGCTTGGTGCGCTGGCAACAAACTCTTAGTTAATGGCCTCAGCCATAAACAACGCATTGCTCATTAGCTTATTGGTGCCGTACCAGAAGCCCCGGAACTGCGGATCGTCGGTAAAGCCGATCACCCGGCCACGACCCAACGGCTGCGCCATTACTGCCACCGAACCGGCAATTTCGTTGGCTACCGCGTCGGCACTGAATCCCGCCACCAGCGGGGAATCGGTATACCGGGCCGCCACCACTGTTGGCGAGGCTTTGCTGAACGCCATCATATTACTGGTTTTAAACAGGTTTAACTGCGCCTCGTCATAGCCGTAAAACAGCGGGTGGGAAGTATCGATGCTGGCCTGATAAACCGCCCCGGCCACCAATTGCTGCGCATTGTGCGCAGCACGGTCGGCAAAGGTCAGATTCTTTTCGCTGAACAGATCGGCGACGTCCTGACGTGAACTTAGTTTGATATCCAGCCAGTTATGCCGGGCAAATAATCGCAGGGCCGAAGTCTGCCCTACCAGGGTGCCGCCGGCACGAACCCAGTCGGTAAACGTTTCATCGACACCTTCAGGCAATTCATAACGACCACCCACAAATACGACGTGGGTGTAATCATGCAGGGAAACGTTATCGAGATGACTTTGATCCACCAGGGTTACCGGCATGCCCACCTGTGTATCCAGGTAATGCCACACTTCACCGGCCTCATACGGGCTAACCCCTTCGCCGCCTACCAGTAAGATTTTCGGCGCTTTCACCGGAACCATACTGCGGCTGCCAATGTCGATGCCGGTACGGGTAAAGCCACTGCTGAGAGATAACACAGCCACCCCGGCATCAACTGCTGCTCCAGTCAACAGCTCAATGAGCGCCTGCGGCTGTGGTACGCCTCGCGGGATCACAATCGTACCGGCGGCCAGCGACAGGTTGCCCTGAGTGGTTGCTGCGGTAAAAGGCTGGGTAGCAATGCGCGCGGCCACGCCGGCATCAAGCAATTGTTGTAACAACGCCGGGGCTTTGTAGTGATGCCACTCAAAAGCGTAAGCGTAGGCATCATTGTCTACCGGCACAACCGCCTCTGGAGCAGGGCTGTTATCGATGAATTTGGCCCGTCGCAGTTCTCGGCTGCTCATGGGGGCAAAGGCTAAATCAAATGCCAGTGGCAGGTTGAAGTTAGACACATCATAAAAAGTGTTATCCACAAAGTCCTTTTGAGTAGAGAACAATGACTTAATGAGCCGGTACTGCGGCTGGGCCAGCGGCACCACCAGGGTGTTTTCGGCTTTATAGACAGTGTCATTCACCTCTATATCTTCCCGCGGTTGCTGGAAGCGAATATTGTGGCCGGACAGCACCCAACGCGCTTTCTCCAAGCGCCAGCTATCTTTGGGTTCATGCAGTAAATAAGCCGCGGTCTGATCCTGACTGGCCAGTTCAGCGGTTTCTTTGTAAAAGTTATGCTGATAGTCCAGCAGCGCAGCCTTGTTAGCCATGGCGCCATCAAACACCGCTACCGACATAGTAAACTGATTCTGGATGGTCTGCGCGAAAGCCAGCGGGCCGTTAATCGAGTCCTGCAGATGACCGCGGCTACTGGCCTGTTCGAACAGTACACCAATACTGCCCTGGGCATCCGGATAAGACGATCCTTTCCCATAATAGAAATCGTCAAAGCCTTCCTGACTAAAGTACAGTTGCTTCTGGTTGTCGAAAGCACGCACATAATATTCTGCCAGCGCGTTGGTCAGGCGCACATTCCCTTCAGGCGTGAGAGGGTTTTTGCGGCTCGGCACCCCGGGCTGGAAAAAGTACGAGCTGTTGGTGCCCATTTCATGGAAATCGGTTAAGACATGTGGCCGCCAGTGCTGAAACTGGGTTATACGTGCCTGGGACTCCGGATGTACCATCATTAACCAGTCCCGGTTCAGGTCGAACCAATAGTGATTGGTGCGTCCGTTAGGCCAGCCTTCCTGATGTTCACGATGCGCCGGGTCGGCATTAAGGACTTTACCTTTATGCATGTTGGCCCAGTGAGCAAACCGGGATAATCCATCCGGGTTATAGGAAGGGTCCAGCAGCACCACGTTTTCCTGCAGTAAACGGCTCACTCGCTCATCCTGAGCGGCGGCAAGATAATAGGCCACCAACAGTGAGGCGTTGGCACCAGAGGGCTCATTGCCATGCACACTGTAGCCCATGTAGAAGAACAGCGGGGCATCTGACGGTGTTTTCTTACCTTGCTGAACCTGGGCGATGTGTGCAGTGCGCCAGTCATCCAGCTTGCTGCGATTTTTCGGTGAGGTAATGGTAAGCAGCAACAAAGGGCGTTGCTCATGGGTATAACCGGTAACCTCCAGGGTGACCCGGTCAGAGGCCGCGGCAAGACGACGCATGTAGGTTACCAGTAAATCATGGCGAACATGCCAGTCGCCAACATTATAGCCGAGCACCGACTCCGGCGTGGGAATTGCCGGATCGAGCTGAACATTATCAGGCAGGTAGGCCTGTGCCGGCTTGCCCTGAGCAACAGCTAAACTGCTAAGACACAGCGAAAAGGTAACCAGCAGAACAGTGTAAAGCGTGGCAAAACATGAACGTGAAGCGGTGGAATTTGTCGTTATTGGCGCTGATAGCATTTTACGGACACCATAATTAGTTTTATTTGATGGTCTTGAAACCAGTTACTTCGGCATAATATATTTTCAATACCTGACTGTTTTACTCAGGTTAATTTGTTATCATATGCAATAGTTATTGATTATGCAGGACTCTACAATGATCTCAATATCAAAAGAGGCCCAGGGACACTTTGTTAAGTTACTGGCTAAACAGGAAGAAGGCACTAATATTCGTGTTTTCGTAGTGAATCCGGGAACCTCAAGTGCTGAATGTGGTGTTTCTTACTGTCCACCCGACGCGGTGGAGCCTTCTGACACCCGATTACCCTTCGATGGCTTTGACGCCGTTGTTGATGAAGAGAGCGCGCCTTATCTCGAAGAAGCTGAAATCGATTATGTGACCGATCAAATGGGTTCTCAGCTAACCCTTAAGGCACCCAATGCCAAGGCTCGCAAAGTGGCTGACGACGCGCCAATAGTCGAACGTCTGAACTACATGATTGAGTCTGAAATTAACCCTCAGCTGGCTAATCACGGCGGACAGGTTGTGTTGCTTGAAATCACCGACGACGGTTACGCTGTACTGCAATTTGGCGGCGGCTGTAATGGTTGTTCCATGGTTGACGTAACCCTTAAGGAAGGTATCGAAAAGCAGATGCTGGACGAATTCGCCGGCGAAATCAAAGGTGTTCGGGATGCCACAGAGCATCAATCTGGTGAGCACTCTTACTACTAAGCCAACTTCCCGGTTACGGCGCTATGCTGCCGTATAGCCACTGGCAACGCTTTATTCAGGGCCTCAGTGTGTTTGCAGTGGGGCTGAGCGTTATGGTGGCGGGCGCCTGGTGGTTCGAACCGCTTTATTACCTGGGATTAGCAGTGCTCTTCGCCGGCTTTGGTTGGGCCATGTCCGGCTATCTTGGATTGCTGTGGCAACGCCTTACGCGATCGATTAACCCTAATCGGCACAAGTAACTTCAGGCGGTTTCAGCTAGCTGGTCTTTTCGCCAGTAGAAAATCGCGCCCAGAGTGATTCCCCGGGCCAGTAAAAACGCCAGTAACGCCCACCACAAAGCCGGATTTCCTGCTGACTGAGTGAAGTACCACACCGGGAAATACACTAACAACGCACTGACGATCATGGTATCCCGCATGGCTTTAGCCTGGGTCAGACCAACAAACACGCCATCATATAAAAAGCACCAGTGGGCCACTAATGGCAACAACGCCATCATGCCAAGGTAAGGGTAAGCGGCCTGCTGTAATGACTCAATATCTGTCAGCAGCCCAATGATTTGCCGCCCGGAAAACCAGAATATCAGCGCATACCCGACAGCAAAAAGCCCTGACCACAGCAGGCCCCGGTGAGTCTGGCGCACTATCCCCCGGGCATTTTTCGCGCCGGCGGCTTCGCCTACTGTCGCCTCTACCGCATAAGCAATACCATCGAGGCCCAGCGCGATCAGCACAAAAAACTGCATAAGGATGGCATTCACTGCGGTAGCGGTTTGACCATAGCGAGCGCCCTGAATGGTTAAAAACGCCAGGCACGCCTGCAACGCCAGATTTCTCAGCAGCATGTCACCATTGAGCTTCATTAAAAATTTACGCGCCGTTTTGTTAAACCATTCCAGCGCCGGCGGTTGCCATTGAATGTGTCTCAGTGCAATCAGCATCGCCATTGTCATCATGGTGTATTCAGCCGCCACGCTGGCCAGCGCCACACCACTGACGCCCCAATCCCACCACCAGACCAGCAGGATATCGAGCCCGGCATTGAGCAGGTTGCCGACAATCTGCACCAGTAACACACTGGTCGTTTTTTGTTGCCCTACCAGCCAGCCAATAAGGGCCAGATTTAACAGCGCAGCCGGCGCTCCCCACACTCTGATATTAAAATATTCGCGACTAAAAACCGCCACGTCGACGGCCGGCGCTGCCAACCACAAACCCGCCTGTAAAATTAATTGTTGAGCAAGCCAGATAAGCAGGCCAATCGCCACCGCAATGATTGCCGTTTGATAAAACGACCTGGCCATGGCTGTAACAATGCCCTCGCCCCGGGCCTGTGCGCTCATTCCGGTAGCCGACATTCTGATAAAACCGCACACCCAGTAGATTTGCGTAAGTATTAACGCACCAATGGATGCGCCGGCCAGTTGCGCAGATGAATCCATATGACCCATTACCGCCGTATCAACCAGACCCAGCAATGGGGTGGTGATATTCGCCAGGATCATCGGCAGGGCCAGCTTAAGCAACTGAATGTGGGCAGCACTGCCACGTAACTGATAGGATAGGGTTGTCACCGGAACCTTTTTAAAGTTTTGTATTAATTTCAAGGAGAATGCATGCAGTTTATCATGACCCGGCGATTTATCCCGCTGTTACTGAGCCTGCTTTGTTTGGCCGGTCCGGCTAGCTCGGCAGACACTCAATTGGCGCATTCCAGTGGCGTGATTTTACTGTATCACCATGTGGCAGACGACACGCCACGCAGCACTTCGGTAACGCCCGATGAGTTTGCTCAGCACCTCGACTATATTGCTGAACACTACACGGTGGTGCCCTTAGAACAGCTGGTTGACGCAGCTAAAGGAAAGGCTGATGTGCCCGACAACGCCCTGGCGATTACCTTTGATGATGGGTACGAAAATATTCTTACTAATGGCCATCCGTTACTGCAGAAGCACGGCTTCCCTTACACCATTTTTATTAATCCTGAAGTCATTGGCAAACAAGGCAATCAGCTAAGCTGGGAACAGGTAAAACAAATGCAACAGCAGGGAGTGACTTTCGCCAATCACACCATGGATCATTTGCACTTGCTGGAAAAGCAGGCTGGCGAGAGTGAGCAGGACTGGCTTAAACGGGTCTGGCAAAACATCACCCGTGCCGAGAAAATTATTCAGCAACACACCGGGGAGTCGCTCAAATATCTCGCCTATCCCTTCGGCGAATATAATCAGACGCTGGCGAAACGCCTTGAGCAGCATGGTTATACCGCTTTTGGTCAGCACTCTGGCGCATTGGGTAAATTCAGTGATATGACAGCGATTCCACGCTTCCCTGCTGCGGGCCCGTACGCCAAACTCGACACGCTAAAAACCAAAATGGCCAGTCTCGCCATGCCGGCTGTGAAGGTTTCGCTGACCGATCCGCAAATGACCAACCGCCAAGTCGATAAAACGGTACAAGTTACACTCGATGCCAGTGCCGCTAAGGATGTGAGATTATCGCAGCTGGCCTGTTACTATCAGGGCAGCACGCTGAAAGTGTCCACCGATGCCAGCCAGTTTGGTTTTAGTCTGGATTCAACCTTACCGATTGGTCGTTCAAGGGTGAATTGCACGGCGCCCTCGGAGTCCGCCGGGGGACGTTTTTACTGGTATTCCCTGCCATTTTTTGTGGCCAATGAGCAAGGTCAATATCCGGATTAGCTGAAACAGCGGCTATTGCTGAGGCGATAAATATCGCAGCCAGCAATAGCCCACTGGTTATTCAGTTTCAATATGCAGCGCTTTGATCATTTGCACAAACTGATCGTTGGTCCGGTGTTCACCAAACCCTAATCGCTGATAAAAGGCAATGGCGCCTTCATTAGCAATTTCACAGTTTAAAACGAGCGCGTTTTTCTTCATCGCACGGGCTTTTACTTCCATAAACTCAATCAGTGCCGAGCCGGTGCCCTGACGACGGGCGTCGGGCGATACGGCCAGGTGACCAATACCAAGTTCAGTAAATAAAGGGGCCTCTAATTCAGCCAGGTATCGCTGTGAACGCATGACAATTTCAAGCGCGTCATCGATACCGTAGTGCTCTACAATAGAAGACAGGGTTTCTCTGTCGAAGTTTTCAGGCAGGCGATCGTGCCAGCAACTAATCAGGCCGGTCACTTTGCCGTTAAATTCGGCAACCCAATGATTTTCAAAACCGTACTGTCCACCACCTTTACTCCAGGCTGATAACAGGTAGTCCAGGGCAACCTCAGAGTTGCCTTGGCCAAAGACCTCGGTAAGCAAGTGCTTACCAGCGTTAAACAGCAGGGGAACAGCTATACTACCATCATCCTTTTTGGCATTTCGGATAATACTACAACATGGCATTTATTGTTCTTTGGTAATAACAGGCATATCAGTAAGTATTTGAACACTGTCACTTACTGCAAGTTCACCAGGATTATACTTAGGCTTAAACCTTCCGATGGCAAAACCATTCGGATCAACAACAACCACAGAAGCACTGTGATCAACAAGATAATTGGGGTTATCTGTACTTTCAGCAATGGCATACATCAGCCCCAGCGATCTCGCCAACGGGAACAACATTTTATGCTCACCCGTTAAAGCAACGAACTCCGGGTTGAAGTAGTCAACGTAAGAGGCGAGCCTTTCAGGTGTGTCCCGCTTTGGATCCACGGAGACAAACACTACCTGAATCGGCGAGTCTGTGGAAATATTTTTTAGTTCTGGATAAATTTTTCCTAATGCCGCCATGGTGGTAGGGCACACATCCGGGCAAAAAGTATAGCCTAGAAATAACAAGCTCCAATGCCCTTTAAACAGCTCATTAGTAACCGTTTCGCCGTGTTGATTGAGCAGTGTTACCTCGGCCAGCTGCCGCGGCTCTGGAAAGGTTTGCAGATACTGAGGTGTTTCGTTTTCGGTGCTTTGGGTGGTGAACCACCACGCCATCCCCACGCCGGCCACCAGGGCCAGCGCAGCAACCAGGGTTAACAACAATTTTTGATTCATAAAACCATCGGCACATAATGATCGACCAACAAGACAACGAATAATACCATCAGATGCACAATAGAGTATTTAAAGGTAGTCATGGCGGTTTGCTCATCCGCCGCATATTTTAGTTTCAACGCATAATATAAGAAGCCGGCATTCAACAATGACGACCCCACCAGATAAATAAGATGCGCTTTACCAATCAGGTAAGGCAGCAGGCACACTAAACACAGTAAAATAGTGTATAGAAGTACGCAGGTTTTAGTAAAAGCAACGCCATGCGTTACCGGCAGCATAGGCACCTTGGCTTTTGCGTAGTCTTTCTCACGATGAATAGCCAGCGCCCAGAAGTGTGGTGGTGTCCAGGTAAATACAATCAGCACCAACAGCAATGCGTAGGCGTGAACTTCTCCGGTGACTGCCGTCCAGCCCAGTAATGGCGGTGCAGCGCCGGCCAAACCGCCAATCACAATATTTTGTGGTGTGGCACGTTTTAGAAACATGGTGTAAACCACTGCGTAGCCCACCAGGCTGGCTAACGTGAGCATGGCCGTTAAGCGGTTAACCCAGATTTCCAGCATCGCATAGCCCACAATGGCCAGAACAAAAGAAAAAAGTAATGCCTGCGGTATGCTGACTTTACCTTTTACCACCGGGCGATTAAACGTGCGGGCCATCTGGCTGTCTATTTTATGATCGACTATATGGTTAAGCACTGCTGCCGCGCTGGCCAGCAGGCCTATCCCCAACAGGCCGGCGATCAACCTATCGGCAGGAACCCAGCCGGGCGTGGCCAGACACATTCCCACCAGCGCCGTGAGTAGCAAAAGCATCACTACCCGGGGCTTGGTCATTTCGTAGTAATAACGCCAATTGGCCCGCCAGCCGCTTGCCGGGCGACTTTTTGAATCAGTAAGCGGTGCATTAATCAGTTGAGATTTTGCCATGAGGATCTCCTACACTTTTCGATACAGTGTGTAAGTAATAAGAACGAGCACCAGTAATAAACATGCCGCCACGGCATTGTGTAATACGGCAACCTGCAACGGTAAGCTGAACACGACATTGCTGATACCCAGACCAACCTGAGCCAGCAATACCAGGCCTAACACCACAGAGGCATTGCGCAGATGCTGAGAAGCGGAGCGGCGATACAGGCTAATAGCAAGCCACCCCAGGTAGAGAAAAGTGATCACCGCCCCTAAGCGATGAGCAATATGCATTGTCATGCGTTCGGCGTAGTCATGCGCGCCGTATTCGTAGTTATCGGCATCAGGCACACTATACGCCCCAGCCACATCAACCCGGCTCAGCCAGTCGCCCTCGCAAACCGGGAATTCGGTACAGGCGAGGGCGGCATAGTTGGCCGATGTCCAGCCACCCAGCGCAATTTGCCCTACCAGCACCACAATGCCCAGCGCAGCAAAGGCGGCATAACGTTTAATTCGCATATCGACAAAGCCAATTCGATAGCGGGATAACCGCAAATACAACAGGAACAAACAGGTAAGCACACTAAAGCCGCCCAGCAAGTGGCCCATCACCACAACCGGCAACAGATTCAGCGTGACTGTCCACATACCGAGCAGGGCCTGAAATGACACCAACACCAGTAAAATGAGTGGCAGTTTTATGGGGACCTGGGCAGACCGTTTGCTAACCGCCCAAATGGCAATAGCCAGAATGCACAGCCCCAGAGTACCGGCAAAATAACGGTGAATCATTTCATTCCAGGCTTTATGGGATTCTACCGGCCGTTCAGGGTAGGCTGCGTTAGCCGCTTCAATGTGATCGTCTGATTCAGGTACCGTAAGGTGTCCGTAGCAGCCCGGCCAGTCCGGGCAGCCTAAGCCAGCATCGGTTAAACGGGTATAGGCGCCAAGCACAATAACCACAACAGCCAGGAGAATGCTAAAACCAACCAACTTCCGCATAGTGCCGCCTTAGCCGATACGTGACAGTTTGAGTAATTTGCGCAAATCAGACAGCACGTCACGACTGCCCATTACCGCATCCTGACGAAGTTGGTAAAGGGGGTAGCGCAACATGGCATTGCCCTGCGTATCGACCAGAAAAATATGCTCATTGATCTGGCTGGTTTCCAGTTGCTGAATTTGCGACTGGTTAAGTGTGACCGCATTGATATGTTCGTAATCATGCAGGATATTCATCGCTCTGTTGTCACTGAACGGTGTAACAAACACCGCAGGCTGCGCCCGGTCGGACTCTTTGCCAAGGGCCAGCCAGACCTGCTGGATGGCGTAAATCGCATTTTCACATTCGTTACCACACTGCGCCGGAACGATATACATCACCCGCCATTTTGGGGCCTGTTCGCTTAACAAGGGCTGCAGATTTTCAACCGGTTGCAGCAGTTCACCCTTATTGGTGGCGCCTTGTTCAAACCAGTTAAAGTCGAGGGCCAGCTTGGCCAGCACAACGGGTATAATAAACGCCGCCATTAAAATCAGCAGCGAACGTTTGGGTTTAGCCTGAGGATGCATTGCGGTCGCCATATTATTTGGTTCTCCTGATGAGCACGATAATGAAAATAACAACGGCAGCAATGGCCAGCCCGAACCATTGAATGGCATAGCCGAGGTGTTTTTGCGGTGACATCACAACCGGTTGCCAGTTTGTCGCAAACTGGTTCATCTGAGGTTGGGAAGCTAACCGCTCAATCACCATATCCGGCAGTTGAGATGCCCATTGCTGATTAAAAAGGGGAATATCAATTTGCTGCACCAGCAGCGGAAAATCATCGAAATGCTGCTGGGTTTCCTGGATCAGGGGGTTCATTCCTGGTTGAGTTATAACGCCTTCAATTTCTACCTGACCAGCCGGAAGCTCAATGACCGGCAATTCAGCCCGTGAGGCAGGGGCTGCCACCCAACCGATATTCACTAGCACCGGCCGACCGCGAGTTATCACCGGAACCAGCACGTCGTACCCGGTGGCCCCGGCAGTAATCTGGTTATCGAGTAATATAGGCTGGTCTGCGTTGAGTTCGCCACGAAACTTCACCGGTACATCACGCACATCCTGCCATTGCTCTGCCACGTCAAAAGGATGCATTGGCGCAGTGGTGTATTTTTGCGCTATGCTGTCGAGACGGTGTTGTTTTTGTTCCATGCGATCGAGCTGCCAACTACCCAAAAACACCATAATAACCACCGCTGACAGCGTTAAGCAGCTTGCCAGAACCGGCCATTTCATTGGCGCGGGGCTGGTCGCCACGGAGCTCTGAGGAGTTTTACTCATGGTCATCAAAGTGATTATTGTTGGTTTATTGATTTTTATGATCATTAACCTGTTTTTAGCGATGAAAGCGATGCTGGGTAACAACTCAGGTAAAGCCCCGATGAGTAAGTATATTGGCCGACGGGTGATGACATCGGCCCTGATTGTGGTGATCATCCTGGTAGCCATGGCCACCGGGTTGATCACGCCCAATCCAAGTCCTTATTAGCCTTACAGCACGTAAACAAACACAAACAACATTACCCACACCACGTCCACGAAGTGCCAGTACCAACTGCCCGCCTGGAAAGCAAAGTGATTGTCCGGGGTGAAATGCCCTTTGATTACTCGCAGGAAAAGCACCATCAGAATGAGGGTTCCCAGCGTAACGTGCATGCCGTGAAATCCGGTTAACAGGAAGAAAGTGTTGCCATATACGCCGGATTGCAGGGTCAGCCCCAGCTCCTGGTAAGCATGGATATATTCTTCCACTTGCAGAAACAAGAAGACACAACCAAGCAGTATGGTTGCCCCCAGCATGGCCGTGAGTTGCTTGCGCTTATCCTGCTCCAGGCCAACGTGGGCAAAATGCAGTGTAACCGACGATATCAACAGGATAATGGTGTTGATGGTAGGTAACCCCGCCCAGCTCATTGGTGTGGTATTGACTCCGCCCGGGGTTTCCACCAGCGGCCACATCGCCTGGAATCCGGGCCATAACACTTCGTTGGTCATGGCATTATTTGATGAGCCACCCAGCCATGGCACCGCAATCATACGAGCGTAAAATAAAGCGCCAAAGAACGCCGCAAAGAACATGACTTCAGAAAAAATAAACCAGCTCATGCCCTGTCGGTAAGAACGGCCTAACTGGTCACTGTACAAGCCGCTCATAGACTCATTAATTTGATCCTTAAACCAGCCAAACAGCATCACCAGTAACATAAAGATGCCGACACCCAGCACGTTGTCGCCCCAACCGCTTTCACCTCGGGTTGATTCAATAACAAAGTTGCCGGCCCCTACTGCAATTAAAAACAGCGCAATCGCCCCTACAATAGGCCAGTAGCTTTGCGCTGGTACATAGTATTTCTGATACTCTTGTTGCATTACTTTCTCCTTAGACTCAGTTATCGCTAAACGAAGTCAGGAAAGGGTTGTTAAGTTGTTTGTCATCGGTACCATTACCAGTGACGTCAAAAAGGGTGTATTGCACGGTAAAAAAGTGAATGTCTTCGGGCAGTTGCGGATCCACATAAAACCGCATAGGCATAAGTGATTCGCCGCCTGCCGCCAGTGGCTGACTGTTAAAACAAAAACATTCTGTTTTGTTCAGGTATAAGGCCGCCTGACCCGGTGTAACCGATGGAATGGCCTGCGCCACCATGTCTTTGTGAGCCGGATTGCGCACATAAAACTCCACCATGTTCATTTCACCGGGATGCACTTTTACTTTCTTGGTTTGCGCCCTGAATTCCCATGGCATACCGGTATGTGTGCGGGTAATAAATTCCACCGTAATGGTACGCGACTCATCCACCTGGCCGTCGAAGTAAACCGCAGCGGTTTCATTGGTTTTGCCATTGATGCCGGTGATGTCGCAAAACACGTCATACAGCGGTACCAACGCAAAACCAAAGCCAAACATACCCACTACAATCAGCAGTAATTTGGTTACCAGTGCCGAGTTGGAATTGGCCATGGTTGTGCCCTTACTTCACAACCGGAGGCGTTTCAAAGGTGTGATAAGGTGCCGGAGAGGGAATTTCCCACTCCAGGCCTTCCGCACCATCCCACACCTGATCCGACACCGGCTCACCCTGTTTACGGCAGGCTTTAATCATTACCGCCAGGAAGATGAGCTGGGACAGACCAAAGGCAAAACCGCCCAGACTGATCCACTTATTAAAATCAGCGAACTGTAATGCATAGTCGGGGATCCGCCGTGGCATGCCCGCCAGACCCACAAAGTGCATGGGGAAAAACAGCACGTTAACGGAAATCAGCGAGCACCAGAAATGCCATTTTGCCAGCGTGATATCGAACATGCGGCCGGTCCATTTCGGGATCCAATAGTAGACTGCCGCCATTATCGAGAACACCGCCCCCGTCACCAGTACATAATGGAAATGCGCCACCACAAAATAAGTATCGTGGTACTGGAAATCCACCGGTGTAATCGCCAGCATCAAACCGGATAATCCGCCTATGGTAAACAGCACTATGAAGGCCAGGGCAAACAGCATCGGGACCTCAAAGGTCATCGAACCGCGCCACATGGTAGCCACCCAGTTAAACACTTTTACTCCCGTAGGCACCGATATCAGCATGGTGGCAAACATGAAGAACATCTCCGCCGCCACCGGCATACCCGTGGTAAACATATGGTGTGCCCACACAATAAAGCTGAGTAACGCAATGGATGTGGTGGCATAAACCATCGAGGCATAACCGAATAAACGCTTGCGAGAAAAGGTAGGGATAATCTGCGAGATAATACCGAAGGCCGGCAAAATCATGATGTACACTTCAGGGTGACCAAAGAACCAGAATATATGCTGGAACATCACCGGGTCGCCACCGCCGGCGGCATCAAAGAAGCTGGTGCCAAAGAACTTATCGGTGAGTACCATGGTTACGGCCCCGGCCAGTACAGGCATTACTGCAATGAGCAGGAACGCCGTAATCAACCAGGTCCATACAAACAATGGCATTTTCATCCAGGTCATGCCCGGCGCACGCATATTAAAGATAGTAACGATAACGTTTATCGCGCCCATAATGGATGAGATACCCATGATGTGCACAGAAAACACGAACAATGCCGTGCTGTCGCCACTGTAGGTGGTAGACAGTGGTGCATAGAACGTCCAGCCAAAGGCCGGGCCACCGCCTTCAACAAACAGCGAAGCGAGCAGAATAGTGAAGGCAAATGGCAAGATCCAGAAGCTCCAGTTATTCATCCGTGGCAGCGCCATATCCGGCGCGCCAATCATCATTGGGATAAGCCAGTTTGCCAGCCCGGTAAAAGCTGGCATTACCGCACCAAATACCATGATAAGCCCGTGTACGGTGGTCATCTGGTTAAAGAAGTTTGGTTCAACAATTTGCAAACCGGGTTGAAATAATTCCGCCCGGATCACCATTGCCATGGCCCCGCCCACTAAAAACATAATAAACGCGAACCACAGGTACAGTGTGCCTATATCCTTGTGGTTAGTCGTCAGTACCCAGCGCATTAACCCTTTGGGAATATGATGCTCGTGGTGGTCGTCGTGGGCATCTGCCGCCCCGTGTTCGGGGCTGATGATCTCAGTTGCTTTACTCATGTTCTGCTCCTATTCCCCGTTGACGACAGCGTTAACGTCTTTGGCCTGCACCATGTCACCGGTGTTATTGCCCCAGGCATTCCGCTCGTAGGTAATCACCGCTGCCAGCTCTTTAAGGCTCAGCATTTTGCCGAACGCCTGCATAGCGGTGCCGGTTTTACCATTCAGCACAATATTGATATGGCCCTGCATGTCATTTAACGCCATTGGACTGCCCTTAAGTGCCGGGAAGACACCAGGTAACCCTTCGCCGTTAGGCATATGACACGCCGCACAGGTAGCGTTATAAACCCGCTCACCTTCGGTCATCAGTTCATCCATTGACATGTTCATAGCCAGTAACCGTTGCTCTTCTTCTCGGGCTTGCTGACGGATAGATTCCTGCTCATTCACCCAGGCCTCATAGGCGGCTGGCTCTTTAGCAATCACCACCACCGGCATAAAGCCATGATCTTTTCCGCACAACTCGGCGCACTGACCACGATAGATACCCGGCTCATCCACACGGGCCCACGCCTCATTGATAAAGCCCGGATTAGCATCTTTTTTCACCGCAAAGTCCGGCACCCACCAGGAATGGATCACATCGTCTGAAGTGATCAGAAAGCGCACTTTCTGGCCGGTGGGGATCACTAGCGGACGGTCGACTTCCAACAGATAGTTCTCGCCTTTGGTATACCGATTATTGATTTGCTCCCGCTGGGTAGCCAGCAGTGAATAAAACTCAACGTCGCGATCCATATACTTGTAATGCCATTTCCACTGCGACCCCGTTACCAGAACGGTCATATCCGGTTCTGTAGTGTCTTCCATTGCAAGCAGAGTTTTGGCGGCGGGTACCGCCATAAAGATAAGAATTAAGAAGGGTATTACGGTCCAGGCTATTTCGACTTTCACACTCTCATGAAAATTAGCGGGTTTTGCCCCCCGTGATTTGCGATGCAAATACATAGAAACAAACATGATCCCAAACACTACTACTGCTATTCCCACACAAATGGAGAACATCAGCATGTGCAGATCGTAAACCTGCCCACTGATCTCTGTCGCGCCACGACGCAGATTCAGTGCCGACACTTCGCTACTCCCTGCTGCAGACGCTGTTGCGCCAGCCACCAATAGAACGAGTGTTGTCCAGGCTTTCAGTACACATATCCCGAGTTGTTTCACTCGACACCTCCGTTAGACCGGTAGCTACTCGCGAAACGCCCCAATGCGAAAAAGCCAAACTGGTCTGTTTTGGTTGTTATTTGAACTGCCTTTTTAATATTTTGTACTTACTTTGTTATTTTATTGTTAAGCACTGTATAAGAATTACTCATTGTGCCAATGGCGTCCAGTTCTTTTTGCCTAAAATTCGGATAAATGGTTATTTTTTGTTCGTAGGGAGGGGATTTGATGCAGTTTGTTAGTAAGCTTTTACTAACTTAATAACCAGACCTGAGCAGGTCAAAAGCAACGGGAAAGCGTTGCTTAAAGGAAATAAAACCTTCAAAGCGAGAAAACCGGCGAATGCCGGTTTTCAAATTCATAGATTTAAAAAATAATGCCGGACGTGCTTACATCCAGTCGGCATTACGGATAACGCCTACAGCGATACCTTCGATATTAAACGGCTGATTAGCCAAATCGACTTTAATGGGTGAGAATTCTTCATTTTCTGCATGCAGCAGTACTTCACGGCCGCGCTTTTCCAAACGCTTTACGGTAACGTCTTCATCTACGCGGGCCACCACTACCTGCCCATTGTGAACATCGCTGGTGCGGTGCACTGCTAATAAGTCGCCGTCCAGTATGCCTATGTCTTTCATACTCATACCGTTTACACGCAGCAGGAAATCGGCTTTGGGATGGAATAACGCCGGATCCACTTTATAGTGCATTTCCACATGTTCCTGAGCCAGAATCGGCTCGCCAGCCGCTACCCGTCCAATTAGCGGCAAACCTTCCTCTTCGGCTTCGTCGTCCAACGGAATATTCAATTTGATACCCCGCGAGGTGCCCGGCAGAATTTCAATCACGCCCTTTTTCGCCAACGCTTTTAAATGCTCTTCTGCGGCATTAGCAGAGCGAAAGCCTAACTGACGGGCAATCTCTGCACGCGTGGGCGGCATACCAGTATCCAACATCGTGGATTTGATCAGATCGAGTACTTCTTGTTGTCGTGGGGTTAGTGGACGCATAAACAGCCTGTTATTCCATACAGTTGTTAGCAGTATAGCGACTAATACTCAAAACACAACGATTTTTGTGTCAGAAGCAAGAACTGTGCAGATCGCACGATTTTACCCAAAATAAAGCCCCGCAAGTGCGAGGCAGTAAGTTCAAACAACGTTTTCAAAAAAGTGACTGTCCTACTTATTCCAAAAAGTGACTGTCCTACTTATTCCAAAAAGTGACTGTCCTACTTATTCCTACTTATTCAGTTGCTGCATTCATAAGATTTTCTTTAGAAAGTGGATTATTCCCCTTTCTCCGTTTCTTTAATTTTGTTCTCTAAGCGGGCGACGTTATCTACAAAATAATCGTAGTAAGGATGCTCCTTAACAGCGACCGCCAGTGCCTTTTTAGCAAAATTAAGTGCCTGGTCGAGATTACCTTGCCCTTCATAACCATAAACGACACCAGAAATAGCATCGGGGTTTTGCGGGTGGTGAGACATATTATGCTTATATAATGTCATCGCCAGTTCGGGCTGTTGCTGCCAGTCAAAATAATAGCCCAACTGGCGAACAGTGGCCTCCGGTGGGGTAGGCTCTATGCCCCACTGCTCGCCTAACTGCCGATAATAACCATCGATTACCTGCATATCGGAGGTGACATTTTCACGCGCAAACTCTTTGCTCAGAAAAAATGACTGATAGGCATTAAAAATACCCGCCGCAGAGGTTAAACCATGTGAAACTCCCGGGTGTTGCTCCACCACTAACTTTATATGGCGGTTATTGTGCGTCGCAAAGGCAGTGAGCAGTTCATCATAGTAAGGGCGCATGGGCAGTCCTTCGTTACCCATATTCATATACACATAGGTGGGAGTTGCCGGTTGCGTTGAAAGCCATTGTTTAGTTCGCTCCACCATGGCTCCCGCATTCCACCAAACCGCCGGGCTGTAAGCGATGTGCGCATCAAAAAGACCCGGGCTTTGCTGCATGGCATACAAACTGAAAACTCCGCCTGCTGAGGCGCCGGCTATAATTCGGGTTGAGTGCGCACGGTAGCGTTTTTCCACATCGGGAATAAGTTCCTGTTCGATGAACGCCAGAAATTTCTCAGCGCCGCCGCCCACTCCAACCGGGCCATTTCGGTCCTGATTAACAGTGGGATACATATCACGAAGCCTGTCGGTGTTTTCAATGGCTACGATGATGACATCAGGTGCTGCATTGCCTTCACGCAACCGGCCCAGAACCTCTTTCATCAGCGGGATGTTTCCCGCACCATCGAGCCGATAAATCACCGGATAGTGTTGTGACGTTGCAGAATAATTCTCTGGCAACAAAACCTGATATTGCCTTTGCTCGTTCAGTACCTCCGAATCGAGGGTGACTACATCGTACTCCTGTGCCTGGCTGGCGAACGATGCAATGAGACAAACCGCAACCGTCATCAGGTTTCTTAAATATTTCATAGCTATCCTTGTCATTTTTCTTCCACTCTAGCAACTTTACCGTTTTACGTATGCAGTTTTTTGAGTTGCATTGATTGTGTAAAAGCGCCTCTTAACAAATAGTTAGAGCCTATTCTTTATTCGTAATATACTCGCTACAAGTACTTTATCCGGCGCGCTGATTCTCACAGTTACAGCCGTTTTAAATGGAAGTGCCCGTATTGGAATAGCCCGATTTAACGATTCGGGTGTATGGCTAAAGCCGGTTTTTTTGGGAGATTGATGAAACATGAAATGGTTAGTGAGTGCAGTGTTGATTGTCGTTTTAACTGGCTGCGAAACCTTTGGGGATAGGATTACAGAAGAGCAATTAGCGGCTATCGATAAAGTGGGTGTTGTATCGCTTATCGATGATCAGATTGCCTACAGCTATGTAGGGGTAACCATCTTTAACAACGAAAATAACTTGTATCCATTTCCTGGTCTCGGCATTGATAACTATATTACAACAACCATGACCGAAGCGCTCAGCAGGGTGAACCCGCGAGTGAAAGTGCTGCCGGTTGATGCAGATTTCGAAACGTTCAGAGCGGCTTATAAAAACGAGGAGCTCATTGCCTCGTTAGATAACAAAAAGTTCATCTCATTATTTGCCAGTCAGGCATCCCAAATGGGATTGCGATATGTGGTGGTGGCGTCAAGAGACAGTATCCAGTTCGACCAAACTCCGGTGAGCGTAAATGGTTTCGGTTTAAGAAAACACGTGGCAAGTGATAACGTGGGTGCCTTTGTACTGATTAAATTTGAGCTGATAGATTTGGTATCGCAAAAGGTGCTGGCTAAAGCCCGTGTTTTCGAGCGCGATCAGGCAAGTGAATTTGCCTGGCTTGAACCCTTTGCAGACAATGACGAAGCATTCAAAACTTCGATAAAAGACTATATCTACCAGGCCATAGACGGCTGGACGAAAAGCGTTTCATCGACATTACTGATGTCACAAAAAGATCAGCAGGTCTGCGCTAAACAGGTTTATGCCCGGGGCTTTGAAATCGACGGGGTGAATTACACCACTCAGGAAGCCGTGTTGCAGCAACGCTATGAGTATATTCGTCATAAAATCATGAATGAGGAGGCAAAGGGTGATGACGCACTGCCTCCTTATGAAGAGCGCTTCAAGGCCACTGAAGACAAGGTGATTGACTGCCTTTCGCAACTAAGCCTATAACCGCACACCCCACTCAGAAGAAAACCGGCTATTCCTGTATCGTAAAACGCTATCAGGAATAGCCTGCAAACTACTTTTCTGCCCACTCTGCGTTACCGCAATGTTATCTTTTTCAAAAAATCGCTTGCCAGAACCGATTACACATGTAATCTTAAAAACAGATCGACTACAAATGTAATCATAACATTGGATTTGAAAGGAGGTGATCGATGAGTAAAGACAATCCCAAAGCGGATATCTCTAACGCCGAATTTGAAGTGCTCGATGTGCTGTGGGATGACTATCCCGCCACATCCAGCGATATTGTTGAGCGCTTAAACCGCAAAAAGCCCTGGCACGATAAAACCGTAAAAACCTTGCTCAGTCGCCTGGTGAAAAAGGGCGTGCTGGATTTCGACAAAGCCCAGCGTCAGTACCTTTATCGCCCACTGATTGCCAGGGAAGACTACACCAAAAAAGAAGCCACCAGCTTTGTGAGCCGATTATTTAAAGGCAAGGTAGCGCCTCTTGTGGCCGGCTTCGCTAACCAGAACTCCCTGTCTCAACAGGATGTGGATGAGCTGAAAGCACTGATTAAACAATGGGAGCAAAACAATGACTGAATGGCTCCTTCAGCAACAAGGCCCGTTATGTTTAGTGCTGCTCACTCTGATGGTCATGGAGCACTTTTTTACTGCAAAAATTGGCATCCGGCTGATGTACAAGCTGTGGTGGATGGTACCGGCTGTGCTGTTAATCACTAATCTGCCCATCCCTGCCATTTCATTACCTGCCAATAGCTTTACCCGCTACGTGGTGAGCGGCTCATTATCGGTGACTGTCCCGCAAAACGTCATATGGCTGGGGCTATGGGCGCTTGGCGTATCGACCATCACAGTCTACTTGTTATCCCAGTATTCACAGCTCGCTCGTTCTGTTGAGAAACCCCTGACCGACAGCAAAAATACCTGGTTTGCCCGGCGAGCAACCACGCCCATGCTGTTTGGTGTGCTTGCTCCCAGAATATTACTCCCGGCAAGCTTTACCCAACTGTTTTGCCCCGTGCAGCAGCAGTTGGTACTCGAACACGAAAACACACACCTTCGGCACGGCGATCACTTGTGGAATGCCTTAGCCCTGACAATCGTAACGGTATTTTGGTTTAACCCGCTGGTCTGGCTGGCGCTGCGCTCATTCAGGATCAATCAGGAGCTGGCGTGCGATAACCAGGTGTTAAGCCAGAAAAGCCCACAGGAAAAATTACTCTATGCCAAAGCCCTGGTGGCCTGCGCTGAACAAAACTCCTCGTACCTTACAACCTATCCTACCTTCGGAGAAAAAAGCACCATGTTAAAACGACTCAATCTGATCAATAAGCCAAATTCGGCCAGTAAATTTGCAGGGGTTGCGGCCCTGGCTGTCGCCGCCATTCTGACCACCCATACGGCATTGGCAAACCTGCCAACCAGTGATATACAGGCCGACAAGGTCAATCTGGCTACCCCGGTTAAACGCGTCTCGCCGGTTTATCCGGTTAGTGCAGCGCAGGCAAATCAGGAAGGTTTTGTCACCCTCCAGTTTGATATCACTGAAACCGGCGCTACCGATAACATTAAAGTGGTTAAGTCGTCACCCGCTGGCGTATTTGATACCAGTGCAGTGAAAGCAATGGAACAATGGCAGTATAAACCTCGGGTTCAAAGCGGTAAGGCACAAAGACAAACCGGCATTTTAGTGCAACTGGACTTCAAACTGGCTACCGACGACGATGAAAGTGCAGCAAACCGGCAGGATATTGAAAGAATCAAAGTATCCAAAGCCAAATAAGTTCTGGTACCTAAGACTCCCGTTAGCGTCAATACATGCCGCGCTGGCGGGGGTACCTTCATCCACTCAGGCTGGCGTAGAGTGTTGCCGACGCCGGGCCGCCACACTGCTAACCTTCACCCAACGGAATAAATACATAATTATCACTTTCGTTACCGCACTGGTTATCGCCAGAGTAAGCAGTGGCCAGCCCTCCCTTATCCCCATACTTAGGGCAAAGGCAATAGTGGAAATATCCATAAGCAAAATAAACTGACTCATTTTAAGATCCACAGCGCCGGTTTGTCCTGAGTTCACAATCAGGCGGATTTGATGATAATACCCCTGGCCAATAAACACCGATACCATAAGAATAAGCAGGGTAGAAATGTGCTTCCCCTGATCGGCGATGGTCTCGCCCATAAACAACCCGGTAATCGCCAGTAATAAGCTACCCCCTGTCAGCACAACACTTGTCAGGGCAGCCCGGGATTTGCGGTCCAGCCAGATTTCAAACAAAATACCGCCCACCAGCAAGGCTGCAATAAGCCGGGGCCATACAATGTAGTGATTGAATGGCTCAATGGAATAGCCATAAATAAAGAACGACAGGTAAGCCAAAAAACTCACCGTAAACTGATTGAGTGATAACAGCGAAGTCGGGCGGGCAATGTCACCAACCGCTTCCTTACGGCGCCAGATTGTTTTAAGTTGCGAATATACACCCAGCACGCTCACCATAATGAACAGCGTATTAAGGGTTCCAAATAGATTATATAAGTCCAACATTTCATTCCTCACCATCATAATTGTCGACAATATTAACGTTTGAAGCGAAAAACACACATTATTAAGGCTTATAACCACAAGTAATGTCGACAATAAAGGGAAATTGAATTATGTTGTACTGACTCAAAAGAAAGGGGTAAACGCTGGTCACTTTACCGGCAAAAGCCTTAACCATCGTGAAAACAAAAGGGCACATCCTATGTCAAATCAGGTCGCAATTATCACCGGCAGCAGCAGAGGAATTGGCGCTGCTACGGCCAGGCTTATGGCCACGCAAGGTTATGCAATAGTCCTTAATTATCAGCATTCTGCCGGGCCGGCTGAGGCATTAAAGCAAGACATCTGCGCGATGGGAGTGCCATGTATCGCTATTAAGGCCGATGTGACGGAGGAAGACCAGGTTGAGGCATTGTTTGCACAAGCTGACGCCCTTGGTCCTCTTGGCGTGCTGGTTAATAATGCAGGCATCCTGGCGCAACAAACCGGCCTGCGAGACATTTCGGCTGAGCGGTTTCGTCATATCCTCAATGTGAATGTGTTGTCCTGCTTCTTGTGTACCAAGGCAGCAGCAACAAGAATGTCGACAAAAGAGGGCGGTATGGGGGGCACCATTGTGAATGTTTCCTCTACGGCGGCCAAATCCGGAGCGCCGAATGAATACACAGATTACGCTGCCTCAAAGGGCGCCATGGATACCTTTACCCGGGGCGCCGCACTGGAACTGGCCAGCGAAGGAATTCGGGTGAATGCGGTGCGACCCGCCCTGATAGATACTGAGATGCATGCCTCAGGAGGCGAGCCGGACAGAGTCAAACGCTTGCAAGCGAAGATCCCTCTGCAGCGGCCGGGCACCGTACAAGAGGTTGCTGAAGCCATTGTCTGGCTGGCAACGGACAAATCGTCCTTTGTAACCGGTAGCTTTATTGACGCATCCGGTGGATTATAGTCACACTGTATTGGCTATTTTTAAGGGCAGCACATGGAGGTCAGAATGATGACTAAAACCCTCGCCTACACGCCGGGACTTCTTATGACTATCAGTGTTTGGTATACCACCAATGACTAACATTACGCGGGTCCTGGCGATCGCTTTTTTAGCATTCATTGCGTGGGTAATTTATATGGCCAATGCCGGGCAAAGCAGTGTCTTTTTCGACTTTGTCGCCGCTATTCCTTATGGCGATAAAGTGGGCCATGCTGGCCTGTTCGGCACACTGACCTTTTTAGCCGTGCTGGCGTCCAGGTTTGCCGGTTGGAAGGCGTATAACACCAAGCTGTATTTTGGCGCCATCGCGGTTACGCTGTTTGTGATTGGCGAAGAAATCAGCCAGGCGTTTATTCCCTCCCGTACCTTCGACTTTACCGACTTAAGCGCAGATGCGGTAGGCATTCTGTTGGCCGCACTGGTGTTACGAAAGCTCGAGCAATCGGCCATTGCACAAACCGGTCTTCAGCGTTGACGCTGCACCAAACGGTGATAAGCCAGCGCCAGGATTAAACACGCCGCCGCGGGCAAGACCAAAGCCAGTTGCTGATAGCGGCTGAATCCCAGCGCCCCTCCCGTACCTCCGGCAATAAAGCCTAAGATGATCACCAAAAACAACTGTAGCTTGCGGGCATCGATGGGCTCTCCGCGTAATTTTGCCCCCAGCATGATGCCCAAATCGGTAAAGATACCGGTAAGATGAGTGGTTCGTACTACCGCTCCGCTGTAGCGGGTGGCCAGGGCATTTTGTAAACCGCAGGCGGCAGAGGCAAGGAAATGCGCGTAAAACAGCCCTTCGTTGAGTAATAGCTGTGCGGCTATCAATAAAGCCGCTTCAATAACCAATGCCGTGTCATAGTGCCGTCCCAGTTTTAAGGTAGAGGCGTTCAGCAGTAACCCGGCAAGTGCGGCACCAAATAAGAACGAGATTAATACGCCCAGTAAATGCGCGGCGCTCAACCAACCCCGATCAAGCAGGCCTGCGCCTAGCAGCGTAGCCGTGCCGGATAAATGTGAAACCGACTGATGTTCAAAACTCAGCAACCCAATGGCATTTACATAACCCGCCACCAGGGCGAGTAGTAAAGCACCGACTTCGACCCAGTGGGGCAACCTGGCAGGCACGAAGCAGTTCCTCCCTTAAAAAGACAAAAAGCCGGACTGTCAGCAAGACAATCCGGCCTTCACGAAGTGTTACCATACCACTAGCACGGCATGAATAAACCAGCCATACGGTTAGTTAATCTTTTTCTCTACTTTAGCGCGCAGGGCTGCTATCTCTTTATGGCGACCTTCATCGGCCAGCGGTCTTGCAGGACGTGGAGCAGCTTGTAAAGCTTTGTCGAGATAAGCCAGCGCCTGTTGGTATTCACCATCGTCATAGAGGTATTCGGCATAAAAGTAGTTGCTGTCAATGCCCTCAGGATTCACCTGTAGCGCACTCTTTAACAGCTGCTCGGCTTTTTTATCGCTACCAAAGCCAATCGGCCAGCCTGGCACTTTATGGTACAACACACCCAGACTGGTCATTGCTGAGCCTTGCAGGGCGTGGGAGTCGATAGACAACGCATCCTCAAAGCTTTTCTTAGCAGACTTGGCATATTTCAGCGCGCCAATACCGCCTTCAGCACCGGCGGTGCTGGACTGAACTATCCCCAGCCAGATTAAGTATTCGGGCTGTTTCGGCTGCTGTGCCACCAGCGCTTCAGCCTGTTTGATCAGCGATTTGAATTCATCGGCCTTCTTATCGCTGTCGATATCAGCATAATTAATTTTTGCCCAGGCAGACTGAATATCAGCCAGTCCCGGTGTACTCTCGGCAGCGCTGAGTGGCAGGCACACAGCAACCAGTATTGTTAACAAATAGCGAACCGTTTTCATAACAGTTTCTCCTTGGTGACGGATGTCAAAAAGCGTTGAATAACAGGTAATTTTTTAATTAAAGCGCGGTCTACGATGCCCGGTAACACACCGTTGATGCGGGCGAACACTTTTTCCGGAAAACCAATAAACCAGCGTGATTTATTGCCTTCCAACTGCGCAACCAATGCATCAGCTACCCGTTCAGGTGGATCCATCTGGTTGCCCAGGGCCCGGTTCATCGACACCACGGCATCGGAGTTAATCGACGTTTGGGTAGCGCGGGGCGCCAGGTAATAGAAGTTCACCGGGCTGTGCGCATATTCACGAATAAGCGACTCGGTAAATCCACGTAAGCCGAATTTAGAGGCGCAGTAGGCGGCATGGCACGGAAACCCAATACTGCCGAAGGTAGAACCCACGTTTACCACGTAGCCTTTGCCAGCGCGCTGTAAAAGAGGCAGCAAACGTTGCGTGAGTGCAATGGGGGCCGTTAAGTTGGTGGCCAACAGCGCTTCAATGCGGGCCATTGGAATGGCACTGAAATCGCCAATTTCATTCACACCGGCGCTGTTGATCAGCATGGTGGGCTGATGCTCGTGACACAGCGTCACCACTTTATCCAGACCTTCCTGAGTCGTAATATCGGCACAGGCTAAGGTGTGTCGCCCGGGCAAAGATTCAAGCAGTGCACTGAGTTTATCGGCGTTGCGACCGGTTAGAATAAGCGAGGCACCAAGGCCCGCCAGTTTTCGGGCGATGGCCTCACCAATGCCGCCGGAAGCGCCCGTAATCAGACAAACCTGATGTTGCCATTCAATAGCCATCAGGCTGCCTCCCCCAGGGTGGCCTTACTTGCCAGCGTGCGGAAAATATTGGCATACAGCTGGAAGAACATCTTTGCTGAATGAATAATCACATCCTGCTCGGCTTTATCGTCGATTTTGCTCATCAGATCTCGGAAGAACACAATGTGCTCCTGATCCAGCGAGCCATGGGAGCGCAGGTAGCTGAAAGCGCCGCCGGGTAAATCCAGGGTCTTCCTGATCATCGCAGCAGCATTATCGGCCAGCGCGATACTGGTGCCTTCCAGCACAAACACCATACCAAAGAAACACAGCGGGTTCTTGCGGCGCACCGCATCATAAGCGTAAGCCACCATTAATTCAGTCGCGGCTGAAGGCTGACTCTGGCGCACAGCTTCTTTATCTTCACCACAGGTAGCCAGGTCATTGAGGATCCATTCCTGATGACCCATTTCTTCCTCGATGTACTCACCGACCGCTTCACGCAGCCATTCTTTGCTTTCTGGCAAGGCGGCACCGGTGGCCATTAGCAGCGGCACCGTATGCTTTACGTGGTGATAGGCTTCACGCAGAAACGCGGTGTAGTCATTAAGGGAAATATCGCCTTTAAACACCTGCTGAATAATTGGCGAACTGGTTAAGTAAGCTCTTTCTGCCTGGGTTTCCTGTTCTAATCGGGTATATAAGTTCATGCTAATAACTCCTCGCCTGATACAGCATCTGGCGCGTATATCGTTTCAATAAGGGGCTGAAAATGCGTAACGGCTTGGTGCCGTTTTAATTTGCCATTGGCGGTAAATAAGCCGGCATCGGCAGCAATGTCAGGCAGGGTGTGCCACACCTGTAAGCGGGCATAGTCGGGCAGTTTTTGATTCACCGCCCTCATGTAGTGATCTATCATCTCAGCCGATACCGCATTGTGACGCGGCACCAACAGTGCGGCGCAATGCGGGCGCGCTTCACCCACCACCAGCACCTGACTGAATAAGCCACCGGCCAGTAACAGGCTTTCGACCCACTCGGGCGAAATATTGCGCCCTAATGAGGTGATGATGAGGTTTTTCTTACGGCCGGCCACGTAGTAATAGCCGTCTTGCTCGCTAACTAAATCACCGGTGTTAACGGCCGTGGGGTAAAACGATTGCGGCTGATTCAGGTAACCAAGGAAAATCGTGCCACTGGCCACCAGCTCACCATTGATTATCGTTAACTGGTTGTGACCCAGCGAACGCCCTACGCTATCAGGATGGTCTGCACCGGGCAGATTAAGGGTATTCACCGAAACACATTCAGACAGGCCGTAGCCCTGATAAACCGGCAGACCGGCTCGACGAGCACTGACCATCACGGCAGCGGGCACATGTGCGCCGCCCACCGCTATAAACGCTAAGGACTCGGGCGGCTGCCAGCCGTTATTGCAGGCAGAAACCAGCATAGCTAACAACTCGGGGACCAGAATCAACGATTCAGGCTGTGCTTTACTGATAGCGCTTAACATGGCCGCCGGGTCGCTTAAACGCGCGCCGGAAAAGCCCAGCTCGTCACTACCACAAACCACTACCGTACCGCCACAGGTTAACGGCGCATATACACCGGCAATATTTTCCAGCAAGGTAGCCAGCGGCAGTAAACACTGATGACGCACATGTAACCTATTCAGCGCGCTGTCGATACTCGCCGCCACCTTGGCTTGCGAAGCATTGCTCAGGCAAACGCCCTTGGGGTTACCCGTAGATCCAGAGGTAAACGTAACTTTACCGGTACCCGCCGGAATTTGCGGCGTAGATGAGTTTTCGCGCACCATAGCCCGCAGCACAGTAAAGGGCGAAGTGGTGACCTGCCCATCGTCAAACAGGGCCGGCTGGTCGGTGATAATGAATTCGATACCGGCTTCGGCGAGCAGATGTTGCCGCTGAGATGCCGAGAAATAAGGCGGCACCGGTACCAATAATTTGTCAGCACGCTGACAGGCCAGGTCGCAAATGATCCACTCAGCACTGTTATCCGCCAGCAGGGCTATTCGCTCGGCGGCTAGCTGAGTCAGCCAGTCTGCCACTTCGCAAACCCGGTCATTCAACTGCGCGTAGGTAAGGCTGCCACATTGCGATTCCAGAGCAGTATGATTCGGCCACTGCTGCCAGTTATGCAGGATCATAATTGTGCTCCCAATTCAGCAGAAAATGCAGGGGCCAACGGCGCAAATTGTTCGTAGCCGGCGCGAAGTTTGGGGTTATCCAGGGTTAACTGAATAATATCGGCCACTTTGGCAGCCACCACTTTGGGGGCAGTTTGATAATAAGTCCCCCAATTTTGCTTTGGCTCACCTAACCGGCTTTCATCGGCCTCAGTAAGGTAATGCAGGGTCAGACCGCCATGCTCCATCATTCGTTGAAGCCTGGTAGTCGCGGTAAACACCAGCACTGAGATATGCTGTTGAAACAGCCCCATGGCAGTTAGTAACAATAGCGGCATGGTATAGCGGGAAGAGCGGCTATAAAGATTGCCGATTTCGGCCAGGCGATGACGAGGGCAATGGATACCCGTTTCAGCCAAAGCCTGCTCCAGCGAATGCTCGAAATAGGTCTCAACAAACAGCTTTTGATTGCCGGTTCGCAGCCCAAGAGCCGCTTCTATTTTGTCGCGTCCGAGAGCCACCAACAGGGGCATAAATTCGGTAATGTCCGCCTGATAGGCCTGGTTAAAGCCTTTAGCGATATGGTTTTCAATGGTTTTTCTCTTTGCGCTCTGCTGATTCGCTAAATGGATTGCCGAATGGCTGCCAGCAGGCACTACAGTCAAGCTTTTACGCGGAACGCGCAAGCCGGATAATTGTTCTGAAACAGGTTGGATGGTACTCAACATAACTTCGTCTCATTGGTGACTGTTGAGCGTAAGTATGAAGTGTCAACATTAAGGCAAACTTAAGGGCCCAAAAAACTAAAGATTTTTGGGCATCCCGGTTTTACAACGTAAAGACCGGGACCTCCTTAACAGGCCGACTTCTCTAAAAAACTGTCAGTCACAAACCTGTTTGGGAAATTTATGCTCGCCAGAGTGGCGCTTCATGGAGCGGGAGAGTTGGCCGCTATTTATAAACGTGGCCATATATTGATTGATGGCTGGCAGCATGGCTTGCCTGCCGGGACGGAGAACCAACACCAGATCTATGCTGCTGATAATATTTGGCGATTGATAAAACTCGTTGTCGCAGAACTGTTGTTTATTGAGCACCGACAATGCGTTTTGTTCGCTCATAATCGCATAATCACACCGGCCTTTGGTCAGCATCAGTGCCATCAGTGTCTGACTGGCCGAGTTTACCCGAATCAGCGGCTGGTCCTGGTGGTCAAAAGCAGTTTGTAGCACCGGGTATTTAAACCCGAAACGGGTACACACCGATTCGCCTGCGCGCTCCATAGGCTCAAATGGCCCCTCAAATGCGGTGGTAGCATAAAGGTAGCTGTCATGCTGAATAAGGGGATCACTGAATATAAATCCACGGGGGTCATCTAACCACTCTTCACCAGAAAGAAACATATCAGCTTTACCCTGGCGCAATAGTAGCTCATTGCGGGCGCGGCTGGAGTCAAGGTAAGTCACCTGCAGGTTGGCTTCATCAGCAATGCTATTAAAGAAGTCCACTACCACGCCCTGATAGGACTGGCTTTGAGAATCAAAATAGAGATAAGGCGGCGAACCCGGAGAATTGATGGCAAAGGTGATGTCTTGCGCTGAGGGCGCTGCCATGGCGCGACTCACAGAAAATACACTGCAGAGGAGTAAGAGTATGCAATATGAAATTAACCGCACTGTGCCCAACTTTTCTTTCCGTCCTGCCAACGCAGCGATGCGCTGCAAAATACAACACTCCGGAGTATAACCCAAGGGCTCGCCCTACGCTAACCCCGGAGTGTTGTGTGTTGCCCTATCCTTGCGATGCATTGCATATTAACGCGTATTTAGGTATTTATAGCGCCAGAATGACAGACTTTGATAATTGGAAAATCATGAATTTAGCGACGTTTTTAGCCACCCTGAACAGCGGTGAGAAAATTTTGGCTGGCTCCGAAGCACACATGTACATGCATAAACTAAGTCAGGATGCATTTAAGGTAACCGCCAGAATCAATAATCAATACAACACACCAGAGGAAATGACCGCCTTGTTGTGCGAGCTTACCGGCCAGAAAGTCAGCCCCACCGTTACCGTGTTTCCGCCGGTCTTTACCGACTGTGGCAAGAACCTGCACTTTGCCGAGAATATTTTTATTAACTCAGGCTGTAAGTTTCAGGATCAGGGCGGCATTGACATTGGTTCCGGCACACTAGTGGGCCATAACGTGGTGTTTGCATCACTGAATCACGAACAGGATCCGCAAGCCCGTGGCAACCTGCTTCCGGGTAAAATCACGGTCGGTGAAAATGTCTGGATTGGCGCCAATGCCACCATTCTGGCAGGCGTAACCATTGGTGATGGCGCGATTATCGCGGCGGGCGCGGTGGTCACCAAAGATGTGCAATCCAATACTATCGCTGGCGGCGTCCCGGCAAAATACATTAAAGATGTAGAGGCCGATTAGAACTCATATTCCATGGCCATACGCAGGGTATGGTCTTTACTATCCCCATTGAGTCCGGCTATAAAGGCCAGCTCCCATTTGAGCTGCTTTTGTTTATCGAAGCGCTTGATCCCCATAAACGCCGGGCCTACGCCAATAAAATCCTCGGCCGCATAGAACTCAACGGCAGGTTGAATTTCGGGGATCCAGCGATAGCGAAATTTCAGTTTAAATTCGCTTTCAAATTCAGACTCGATGGTATCGCCCCATTCATACACCAATAATACGTTGGTAGTTAAGCTGAATCGCCCCAGCTCCTTTTCTGTTAGTACGCCGCCTTTAAGCTCCCAGTCGTTGCTGGCATTTTGCTTTTCCAGCTCAAACAACAGCCCCCAGTCGGCCCAGTATTGCCCCTGTTCGGTAAGCATCGAACGCAATTCCAGCTCATAGCCGGCTACCCCGAAATTACCGGTGTCGTCACGGGCGCCAACAATATAGGCTTCTAATATGGTGTACTCCGATAAAGCATGGCCAAAGGAAATCCGCTGCATCAGGATATTGCCGTCCTCCTCACTCTGCCTTGAGGTCAGGCGCCATTCCACTTCCCGCTCGAAAGGTAAAACATAAGGGTGGTATACCCTGTCTACGGTAAAATTGTCGGCCCATACTTTGCCTGGCAGAACCAGTAAAAGGGCAATAGCCAGATATAATCTCATCTCAACTCCCCGGT
Organism: uncultured Alteromonas sp.; assembly: GCF_913058315.1. Taxonomy (GTDB): domain Bacteria; phylum Pseudomonadota; class Gammaproteobacteria; order Enterobacterales; family Alteromonadaceae; genus Alteromonas. The sequence goes on from NZ_CAJXQY010000020.1 coordinate 39,454, forward strand.
TAGCTGGCGCTTGCCAACCAGTAACGAACGCAGGTAACAATACGCAACAGGGAACAACACCGATGCCACGTAAATAAGCATGTAAGCACCGGTAGGCGTTGCTTCGTACCCGATTAATACATTTAAAAAATGACCGTACTCGCTGTCGTCGGCCACCCAGGCTGAGGTATCCCATAAGCGGCTTTGGTTTGGCAGCAGGTTAATTTGTTCAAGCAACATCGCAATACCCGCAATCTGGCCGGCAAAGAAAACCGTCAGAACCGCCAGCTTGATTATCCAAATTCGCATGGCGGCCACCGCCACATAAAGCAGAACGCCCACACTCAGACTAATTCCCAGCCCAATCACATTGCCCAGAATCAGCGAGGTTCCGGCTTCCGATGCCGACCAGTAGGCCAGCAGATAAATCATAAAATGGATCACGTTGATGAAGGTGATTCCGACCATCAACAAAGCACTCAAGCCCAGGGTGGCGTCAGACTCGCCCTGATACTGGCGGCGGATAAATTCCCCCAGACCGGCTAACATGACCACCAGCACCAGGGTTTTGATGAGCTCCAGACCACCGCCCTCAAACCATTCCGACACGACCGACAAATTGAAATACAATCCCACTGCCAACAAAAAGCCGACCAGCGTGCCACCCAGTAAATAGCGGACGTTGCTGCCCTGCTGAGCCAGCAAAAAGCTAAACAACAAAAACACCGGCAGCGTGTCCCGGATAAACAGGATCACGGTATTAATCAGCACCCGTCGCCTCCTTATCGGTAACAATGACATAACCCACGGCTGAGTTCGGATGCAGCTCACCAAAGAACTTATAGCGCCCGTTTGGTAATGGCCCGACAAATATGGAGCCCTTGCCATTGCCGAAGATCACCTTTTCACGGTTGAGATCGAAGCTGTCTATTTCCTCCGGCGAGGGATCGTGATTGATAAACACCAGACGGACTTTTTTGTTTGGCGGGATCTGCACCGTTTGGGGAATAAACAGATGGTCGCGAATTTCAATTACAACCTCCGGCAATGCAGCCAATACTTGCAGTGGCACCATAGTTAACAGTGCCAAGGTTACCGTTCGCTTAATCAACCTCACGACTCGGTTACCTCAAAAGGCAGACTGACCGTTACCTTCAGCCCCCCCAGAGAAGACTCGCCAAGGATAATCGAGCCATGATGTAACGTGACAATCTGCCCGACAATGGCCAGGCCCAGGCCACTTCCCGTTGATTTGTATTTCTCATCCTTTTGATCGCGATAAAAACGTTTGAGCACCTGTGGCCGCTCTTCAATGGCAATACCGGGTCCGGAGTCCTCCACAATCAGGCAGACCAGATCCCCCTCACGGCTGACCGTCACCTGAATAGCCGCTCCCGCAGGAGAATAGGCACTGGCGTTAGCAATCAGATTCTGCAGCAGGGTATAGAGCGTAAATTCAGTACTCATAATACAGGCGCTATCGCCTTCAAGACTGATATCCTGTTGTTTAGTTTCAATTTTACTGTAGATATCGGCAATCACATTTTGCGCCACCAGAAAAGCATCTACCTTACTTAACTGTAAATGAAACATTTCCGGACTGGTGCGACTGAGCAGTAAAATTTGATTCACCACGTGGATCATGCGATCCGTATCCTGCTGGATGTCTTGTAATTTCCCGGCATCATCCTGATGCGCTTTCGCCAGGTTATGCAGGTTGATTTTCATGACACTTAAGGGCGTTCGCAGCTCATGAGCCGCATTCGAGGCAAACTGCTGTTCACGCTCAAAGGCTTCATTGAGACGCAGGAATATGGTGTTCAGGGTATCCATCACCGGCTGCATTTCGGTAGGTACCTGAGGCAAGGTGACCGGCGACAGATCTTTCCCTTTTCGGTGAGACAACTTCAGCGACAACAGCTTGAGTGGTTTTAACCCCAGACTCACCGACATAAACACGATGAGGGCCAGAATAGGCACGGCATAAATAAACGGCATAATCACCGATACGGTTAATGCATCGGTTAACCCTACCCGGCTTTGCAACGGCTGACCTACTATTACCGTAGTGCCATCTATCAGGGTTTGTTTGTAAACCCGCCAGCGCCGGCCATCAAAGTTTTGCTCAGAAAAACCGTCGGCACCAATAGTGAGTGGCTCATCCGGCTGATTCGGCGAGTCGGTGATCAGCTCATCGTCGCGCCAAATCTGATACACCAGCTCACTACTGCCTAAGCCTCCCACCTGCTGTCCATTACTCAGTGATACCGAATAAAGCAGGGTAGTTAATTCCTGATCCATAAACCGCGATGACATCGACAGCGCAGCCCGATAGCCATGGATCGCGGCACTGAAAATAACCAGAATCAGTGAGCTGATAAGTACCAGGGTGATGGTGCGCCGTATCGAATGCAATCGTCAGGCTCCGTTAACGGGAATGCTGTAGCCAACCCCCCGAATGGTTTTAATAAAGTTCTCGGGCAACTTTTTGCGCAGATGGTGAATGTGTACTTCAATGGTATTGCTCGAAACCTCGTCACCCCATTCGTACAAACGAGACTCCAGTTTTTGCTTGGGCTGAATGCGGCCGCCATTTTCCATCAGCACCTTTAACAACATAAGCTCACGGCGGGGTAAGGAAACCGGCTCGCCGGCCACGGTGAGCTCCAGAGTCTGCGTATTTAAGGCAACCTCGCTTATTTTCACCATTGCGCTACTTGCCGTGCCCAGACGGCGCTCGAGCACTCGTAAGCGAGCGAACAGCTCGTCCATGTCAAAAGGCTTGGGCAGGTAGTCATCGGCGCCGGCATCAAGGCCCAGTATTTTGTCGGTAATCTTATCCCGTGCGGTAAGAATGATCACCGGCATGTCTTTGACCTTATGCCGAATTTTTCGCAGCACCTCAAGGCCATCCATATCCGGTAAGCCAAGGTCAAGGATCACAATATCCGTTTGCTCTGCCGCCAGCATGGCTAACGCCTCTTTGCCACGGTACACGCAGTCCACCACATAACTGGCATCCCGCAGTGATTTGCTCAGTGCGGCCGACAGTGGTTGATCATCTTCAACAAGAAGTATTCGCATGTTATTGATAACGGGATAATTTAAGGTCTTAGCAGTATAGCAGCTAAACCTTAAGCAAACCTTAAGGAAAGGTGAAGCAGATCATGGTTTGGTGCCGTGACCTACCGGCGCTTAGTGAGGATAAGAGAGGATAAAACAGGCGCCCCCCAGCCGATTGCTGGTTGTCACGGTTGCTGTGGCCTGATGCCACCACTGAATGCGCTTCACAATAGCCAGTCCTAATCCGGCTCCTCCCGCGTAACGTACGCGGCTGTTATCAGGGCGGAAGAAAGGCTCAAAAATGCGCGAAGCCAGCGACGGCTCCACACCATTACCGTCGTCATGTACCGCAATACTGATGGCATTATCGCCCTGGAAAACGTCAATAATGACCTGTGACTTTGCGTGTCGCAGGGCATTGTTGAGAAGATTGATAACGGCCCGCTCTATGAAGTGGCCGTCGCCACGCACGGTAAAGTCATCACCGTTAACCCGTAGCGTTTTGGCCGTTGTAGTAGCTAACCTCGCGACCACTTCACCGCACAACGTTTTTACCGGAATATCGGCGATGTTCAGTTCCGGCGTCATGGCATCGTACTGCGTATAGTCCAGCATCTCCTGAACCAGCCCTTCAAGCTCGTCCAGATCGGCCTGAATTCCCCGCCATGTCTGACTATCCGGTTCCGGCTTCATCTCCAGAGCGAATTTTAACCTGGCAATAGGGGTTCTGAATTCATGCGCCACCGCACCAGTGAGTTCCCGCTGATCGCGAAGCAAACCATGCACCCGTTCACTCAGCATATTCAACTTGTTGGAGATAGGCTGGATAACCGAACGCTTTCTCAGCGCAATCGACACATTGTCACTTTCCTGCCCCAGGTGATCCACCTTGCGGGTCAGGTAAGCCAGATCGCGCCACAGCGGCCACAACCAAATCGCCAGCATTACGCCCAGTAACAACAGAAATGCGGAAAGATAGATCAGCAGATACGGTCGCGACACTTCCGAAAAAGGCAGCGAGAGCACAATAACGCTGTTTTCACCTGCCGGCATGTAGATAAACCTGGCGGTCTCTGTGTAGAGGGTTACCGGTAGTCCGGCGGCGAGATTGTTTTTCTCTGCTTCAGACCAGTTAATAGCGGCTTTTTCTTTGAGTTCATAGTCAATGCCAGCTTGTTCAAGCTTGGCCAGCAACTGGCTTTTATCACGCAGCGCCAGTGGTAGGAGGGCTTCTGCCAGCACCATGTCGGCTGACTCACTGTAGTCTTCACCCGGCCAAACAAGTTCCAGCGTGCTGCTGATTAACACCAGCGAAATGGCCATAAACAAATAAAAACTCACGAACAGCCGGGTCATTCATCACTCCACGCATCGGCCACAAAAAAGAACCCCTTACCCCAGATTGTTTTAATGCGGTAAGGGTTTTGAGGGTTGTCTTTGAGCTTTTTCCGTAACCGGGAAACGCGCACGTCGGCGCTCCGGTCAAGACCGTCATATTCCCGGCCAATAAGTGCTTTGTAGAGGGTGGTCCGCTCGACGAGTTGCGAGGCATTGTCAGCCAGTAAACACAGCAGGTCGAACTCGTGACTGGTTAAGGCGATATCCTCGCCCCCCAGACTCACCCGACGTGACAGCTTATCAATACTCAATTTGCCAAACGTCACCAAACTACCGCTATTCGCTACAGGTTCGGCAGATGCTGCGCGCCGCATCAGGGCATTCACCCGTGCCAGTAACACGCGCGGTTCAACGGGCTTTACCACGTAATCATCGGCGCCAATCTCCAGACCCAGCACCTGATCGAAACTCTCACTCTTAGCGGTCATGAATAATAAAGGGCCGGTGTAGAACTGACGCAAACGGTTGCACAGCGTAAACCCATCGTCGCCGGGTAACATCACATCCAGAATAATGGCATCCGGTGCCCGGGTTTTAACTCGCTCTGTCAACCCTTCGCCATCGGCAAACCGAACTACGCTAAAGCCATTGGCAGTGAGGTACTGACCGACTAATTCTGCCAGTCTTTCATCGTCTTCAACCAGGATCAGCGACTTCATCAGAATAAACTCCAGGGGTTTCTAACGCGACGCCTAAGCATGGAAGCGCTGCGATAACGTAGTGTTAATATCACCGACGCGTGATAGACAGGGCTTTCGCTGACCAGGCGAAGTTCAGACTCCTCTTTTAAGGTAATCTTAACGGTGCCTGGCATGGTACTGTGAGGCCAGCATCCCAGGGATTCGTCATTTAACGTTAAACAGTATTCACCGGCCCGAAGGGACGGGTAGGTAAGCGCTACTGCCATCACACACAAATCGCCTTTTTCTGTCGCAATACATTCGCTGGGCGTGGCGGCAAACTCATTTTCTTCTGCTTCCACCGGTGCCAGTATTGTGCTCAGAGTAAGAAGGAGTAAGCAGAATAAACGCACTGCAGCCCCTTAAAACCGATAGCCGAGGCCAATGAAACCACTGGCAACGGAGTCTTTCGCCACCAGCGGGCTGTCGGTCATGCCGCTGCCAAGGCTCGTCACCTGTACCCGTGCCACCCATCGCCAGCGCTTGTTAATTGGCTTATTGAGTAATAGACCAACGCTGGTTTGCAAGGCAGGGTCTGCCTCATACCAGAGGCGGCTGTTACTGGTATCCCGACTATCAATGCCGTAGTAATAATCAATCAGCTTGCTGCTTTTGTAGGTTAGCGATGCGTTGGCGGCAAAGTGCCAGTCATCCCACTGCCAGTGATACCGGTATTTCAATTGCGCGTAGAACCCCTGATGTACCCCCAGCAAGTCGCCCGCCACCGCGGCGGAAAGCAAGCTGTCAGGGCGATTCCAACTGATTCTGACACCGGCATCGGCAGTCCATTTGCGGGAGCTTATATCGTTGATGGAGATAGTTTCCCGGGAGACGGGGGACTCGCCATCACTCCCCCCGGGCTGCAATGGACCCGATATAATATCCGCCGAGCTGGTGTTTACTGAAAGGACAATATTGGCCGGATGCCAGAACGAAAAGTAGGCTCGCTCACGGTTAGCCAGCACAAACAGCTCTGTGCTAACGTTGCTGCGCACCTGCCACTGATAGCCAAACTCACCGTTGTCAAAATACGCATTCTCGCCATACCAGGCCACATCGGGTAAAACGACGAGAGGAATAGGATCACCATCTACCAGAGGATTGGTTCTACCACCCACCCCCAGGGCGACGCCTATCTGCCAGGAATTAGGCGCTATACAGGCATCGTCGTTTTCACACCCCCACGCAGTGCCAGGGCCAGACAGCCACAGCAATAAACAGCACAGCAAAGGAATCCGCACAGCACAGTCCCGGCAAGTGAATCAGATTTTTAAGATTATCAAACCCTGAGTGCCTGCACAGCACCTGATTACAAATTGTCACATTTCTAAATAGTTTGGATCGGATTATTGATTGAACAAGGACTAGGGTATATCTCAACCTTACCGTGCAAAGGACATGGATATGAACCTTAAGCAACAAACCGACCTGATGTGGAAATGCCTGGCCGTAGCGATTTTTTCAACCTGTACGATTACCGCCTGCAGTAACGATGGTAATGAGAGTCCGCCGACCCTCAGCTTCATGACAGCGACGGATTCAGCCTTATCCACCGCACAACAGGTCAGTGCCGAACGCTATGTTAAAAATGGGATGTATCTGATGAAGACAGCGCAGGCAACTGCGGTGGAGGGCGCCGCCGATGATGCCGCGGCGCCGGCCAGCTTTTCGACCACTAACACCCAGATTGCCGGCGTGGATGAGGCGGATCGCATTGAATACAACGGTGACTACCTGTTTGTGGCCGATTTACCGGTGTGGACGGCGAGCGAAGGAGAGGTCAAAAAAGTGCGCATTCTCGCGCGCCAGAACGATTATTCTTTAACCGAAGCCGCGACCATCTCATTACAGGACAACCTTAACGTAGCGGGCATGTACCTGTATGAAGATACCCTTGGCGTGGTCAGTCACTCATTCCAGTATTACGCTATGGCCGAGATTCTGGTCGACTCAAGCCCCTGGCAACAACCAGAATACGATACTTATATTGATATTTACGGCGTCGCCGAACCGGCCAGCCCCAGTACTGTGAGCAATATTCGCATCGATGGCGGCCTGATTAACTCACGGCGCATCGACAACCATTTGTTTATTGCCACGCAGTTTGTGCCCAATCTGGAAGACTTGCCGGATGCCGGCACCAGTAATCGCAGCCTGGTTGATCTCTACAACGCGATCCTGGCAAAAGACAGTAGTGAGCTGGTACCTCAAATCACAATTGATGGCCAAACCCATCCTCTCTTCCAATTGAACGACTGCTTGCTTCCCCAACAAGCCACAAACAAGAATGGGCATACTCAAATGGTCAGCGTGGTTAAGATTGATCTGGATAATCCAACCGATTATTCGGCACTTTGCCTGCTCACGGAGGCTCATGGTCTGTTTGCCTCGGCCGACCATTTATACCTGCATGCCAGCACCGGAGAGAGAACGGTTGTTCACAAAGTCGCGCTGGGAAGTGAGGTTCGCTACCAGGCTACCGCCAGTGTTGCCGGGATTCTTGGCTGGCAAAGTTCGGCCCAGTTTAAACTGGCCGAGCGAGACGGCAAATTACTGGCAGTAACCACCCTGGGGACCCGCTCTAACGATCCCCAACATGAACTCCACGTGCTCGAACAACAAGGCAGTGAACTGGTGGAAGTTGCTACCCTGCCGAATGAATCACAACCTGCCCCCATCGGTAAACCCGGTGAAGCCATTTATGCCGTGCGGTTTGTTAATGACAGAGCCTACATTGTCACCTTTGAACGGATTGATCCACTGTATGTCATTGACTTAACAGACCTTCACGCTCCTGCGATTATCGGAGAACTGGAAATACCCGGTTTTTCCAGTTATTTGCATCCCATGGAAAACGGCCTGTTACTGGGCGTTGGACAACAGGTGCGGGCGGACGCTATTCCGGCCAGTGGCACTACCCCGCAGGAAACGCCAATTGAGGACGGTATGAAAGTCAGTCTGTTTGATGTACTCGACCCGGCAAACCCGCTAGTGCTGGGCGAATATGTCTGGCCCGATGCTTACACACCGGTGGAATATGACCACCGTTCGCTGTCGGTACTCAAAACAAACCATGGCTATCAGTTTGCGTTACCATCACAAACCTGGGGCTTCGATGACAACGGTTACTGGTTTACCCGCAACGCCTTGCAAACCCTGGAGGTCGATGAGGCCAACCGGTTGCTAAGCCTTATCGATTCGGTTACGCCAACCGAAGAAGACGACTATTATATTGGCAGCTATGAAGACCGCAGCGTATTGCACAATGGCCATATTTATTATGTGCGCGGAAATAAGGTTTACCATGCGCTCTGGCAACCAGACGCCGTGGTAAACGGGCCTTACTGATCTTGTCTGGACACAACGGTATGAAGAAGCCTCAAAGGACGAACCTTATGGCACTTTGAGGCGCTTTATCGGAGTAAATCGTTAGCCTTTACTGGTCAGTGACCAAAGCTTTTCAAACGCAGGGACTTTCCCTTTTAATCCCCCTTGTAAAGGCTCGCTTTGAAGCAGTTCTATCTCACAATATTTCCCATAATGACGTTCAATTTCGTCGCTAGGAATGGCAAAAGGCGGGCCTGCAATTAACGTCTGGTCGTAGTCGAATGTGACTAACAGGTGTTTTGCACCGGGCGTCAGTGAGCAAAGGCGCTGACTGTATTGCTTACGCATATCCTCTGGCAACGCCACCAGTGCTGCCCGATCGTAAACCACATTAATGGTACCCAGTTGTTCGGGGGTGAGTGCGAAAAAGTCACCGCAATAGAGGGTGATATCCGGCGCCTTATAGCGGGTTAATTTACCGCACTCTTCAATGACCGGCGTAACGCCAAGGTTCTCAAAATACTGACTGACCGCCAATTGACTAAGCTCTACGCCCACCACTTCGCAACCACGCTCAAGCATAAACGTCATGTCATTGGATTTACCGCAAAGCGGCACTAATACACGGCATCCGTCGCCAATGCCAAATTTATCGGCAAAACCGGACAGCATCGGATGGATATCGCTCTGATGAAAACCTATCTCGCCTTTTTCCCACTTGTCATGCCAGAACGTATGCTCCATGACCACTCCTCTTAAACCGCAACCAATCGACTGAATTCACAGGCGATAAACAACCAGCCTGGTGCTATTGCTCGACCGCAAAAGGGCGGCGCTGCAAATAATCACAGGCCACTTCCATTTTATACAGAATCCGGGTGGCCTCAAGGTTTAGCGCATCATGCATGCGCTGACGCTGCTCTTCATAGTCGTCACTCATACGGTTAGCGCCAGCCTGTTCCCAGGTTGTGCGGTCCGGCCATTGAGCATAAGCAATCCAGCGGCCTTCTTCATCTTTGTGCAACCGAGATCCAAGGCTACCGTGAAACAGGTAAATGCCCTGAGTGACTTTTGGCCACGCGTTAAGAAAATCCGCTTCTTTACCCGTTTTGGGCACAAACTCAAACATGACAATAAACATCGTTTCTCCTGTTGAACCGCGATTAGGTACCGCCGACTACCCGCTGTTTGCGTTACTGCGACGGGCAGACCAGAGCGCCCACACCGCCAATACCAGCAAGGGCACATTGATTTGCAATGCGGCCACAGAAAATGTGGCTCCGCCAAAACGCAGCAAATAAACCAACCAGAACAAAGCAATGCCCACCGTCAACAGCTGTTTAAATGAGGACACAATGTGTGCTTCGTTTTTCAGGCGCAGCGCCAGCGCTGCAAGCACCACCATTGCCCCCCAGAATAGCGGGGTAGGAGAGAGTGCCACCGCAAAGTAGCCCGCAGCACTGGCCACCAGCGCCACCGGCGTGCCCCACACAAAGGCCGGCCAGAGTAAATTCAGCGCATCACGGGTCTGGCGCTTCTTCAACCAGATATTCATGCCGGTTGCGGAGACCACAGTGAGCATCATACCCAATACAAT
>NZ_CAJXQY010000021.1 GCF_913058315.1 uncultured Alteromonas sp.
CAGTAATAGATCAAAACCACCGATCGCTGTCAAGCTTCTTTAAATACTATTTTTGGTGCGGAATGACGGTAATAGGCGCCGTTAACTGGGTAGAATTCGATTTTGCGGCTTTCTCTGCAGAGCGACGTCGCATGGTTTCAGAGCCAATATCGAGCCCGATAGCCTGTAGGTTTGCGTGCTCAGGCATTATGTACTGGATGATAAAATAACTGTTGGTATGAGGTGTTAATGTGCGAAGTTCAAATTGTTTATCCGGCCTGTCCAGCCCGGTCATGGCGATAAATTCGGCAAAGTCTGTTACCTCGACTCTGCGGATAAAGCCAAATCCCCAGGCGCCCGGGTATTGCTGACTGTAATTCTGGCATAGGTTTGTACGTAATCGTAATTCAGGTTATCTATACCCACTGCCACAATCGATGTTTTTAAGCTCGACAGCCCGTACGCATAAAGTGATACGCGATCATTTACCGCTTCGCTGATTTGCGCTAGGCGCTGCTCAAGGGCTTCGGTGATCAGTTGACCTCGCTGCGTTTCGTAACTTTTACCCACTTCGGTGGCATAGAGGTAGCCGATAACCAAAACAATCAGTGGTAACCACACAGACTTGCTGATGCTGCTCTGGATGGATGCACGCCTTAAGTCTTTCACCGACATCAATTTACACTCAACAAATTAAATACTTAGAATGCACCAGTATACAAAATCAGTCCTGTTAATATGCACCGCCCACCCATTTAGTATACAAGCGATCAGAATCCGTGCATAAAAAAGCACACACCTAATCGAAATCGTGAACTTCACAGCTGTCAGAACTGGCTGACCATTGAACCTGCGACATAAATCGGTCGATCACCGCCGACGGGTATTTAAACTCTTACTCCAGCGGACTATCATTCACTTCTTAGCTATTTTGGAAGGATATTTTTTGGTGAGTCAGGCAACTGTTAAGTTACTTCAGGATTACTACGCTGCTTTTAATAAGCAGGTTTGGACACCTTTTTGTCGCTGCTCACTGATGATGTTATTCATGACATCAATCAGGGCGCTCGCGAAGTGGGTAAAGATGCGTTTGTAGCGTTTATGGAGCGCATGAACAAAAACTACAAAGAAACCATTGTAGATATTGAAGTAATGACCAATACCGCGGGCGATCGCGCTGCAGTAGAGTTCACCGTATTAGGCGAATACCTGGCCACCGATGAAGGATTACCCGAAGCCAACGGGCAGACTTATAAACTGCCCGCTGGTGCGTTTTTTGATATTCGTGATGGCAAGGTTGCTCGGGTAACCAACTATTACAACCTGGAAGACTGGATAGCACAGGTTTCGGCCTGATTGCTAAACAACACTCATTATGCTTACTTTTAAATGTTTATCCGATGCAGCCCTACATCAATATATAGATGAACTCTCCCAACTGCGCATGCAGGTGTTTCGCGACTTTCCCTATTTATATGATGGCGATGCCGCATACGAAGCCCGTTATCTGAGCACCTATATTGAAGCGCCCGACAGTATTATTGTGCTGGCATTCGATGGCGCTAAAGCCGTAGGCGCGTCTACCGGCGTACCGCTGAAACATGAAACGGCGGAAGTAAAGCTGCCTTTTTTGAATACCGTGAGGCGCACGCCAAAGCCATCGCCGGAATGACTCACTCATGCTTTTGTGCGGTTCAGCGCCCAGCCGATCACCCGGCCCGCCCGGCAGATTTTCAGCCACTTGATACATTCTGGCAGCATCGCGGCTATCACAAATGTGCCGACCTGACGACCACCTTCAGTTGGAAGGAAGTGGGGGAGTCTGAGGAGTCTGCCAAACCCATGACATTCTGGATGAAAGCACTCACTTAGGGGTAGTAATGCATACATTTAAACTGGCCTCGGCTCAGTATGACATCGGTTTTTTTGAACACTGGGATGAGTTTGCCACAAAGCTTGATGACTGGGTAAGCCGTGCGGCCAGACAAGGTGCCAGGCTGCTGGTTTTTCCTGAGTATGGCAGTATGGAGCTCACCTCCCTGTTTGGTGAAGCGGTGTATAGTGATTTAGCTAAGCAACTGCACGCTATGCAAAGCCTGTTGCCCCGTTGGGCTGCCCTGCATAAATCGTTAGCGGCTCAATACGACGTGCATATTCTGGCCAGTTCTTTTCCTACCGCGCAGGAGGATGGCAGTTTTGTAAATCGCGCCAACCTGTTCGGCCCTGAGGGCCTGCTCGGCTATCAGGATAAGCTCATCATGACCCGGTTTGAGAACGAACAATGGCACATCAGCCCGGGCACCGACATTAAAGTAATTGATACAACACTTGGCCGTATCGGCATTCACATTTGTTACGACTCAGAATTTCCCATGATCGCCAACCATCAGGTAACGGCAGGCGCCGATTTGTTGCTGGTACCCAGTTGCACCGATACCCAGGCGGGTTTTCATCGCGTACGCATCGGTTGTCAGGCGCGCGCATTGGAAAATCAATGTTATGTGGTTCAGTCTCCCACGGTTGGCGATGCCAGTTGGTCACCAGCCGTCGACGCCAACACTGGCCGCGCCAGTGTTTATAGCCCGGTTGATTATGGTTTTCCGGCAAACGGTATTTTAGCCGAGGGGGAAAACAGCGATCCAGCCTGGGTGTATGCCACCGTCGATCTGGGGGAAATCGCCCGAATTCGCAATGAGGGGCAGGTATTTAATTACCGCGACTGGCCCAAACAATTTGATTTAAAGGCCCCCCGGTAAAAAGCAAATCAACGGTACTATTACAGGGCTACCAATAATTGAGCAACTCAAAATCCTGTTCTGCGGCATCGATGAAAGCCTGATAAATCCGTTTGCGCTGCGAACTTTCTGGCACAAAAATGTAGCAAGGCGGGCGGGGAACAGACTCCTGCAACTCAAACCACAACTTATCCAACGATTCTTTTCCGGGCACCACGTAAGTCTCACCCCATGTGGTGGTATAGATAACGGTCACTTCATCCACGGTAGGCTTGAGACGGCTGGAGGTAAAATTGACCACTGCCATACAGGCCTTTATTTGCATCGGGCTTAACAGGGCTTCCCGTGGAATGGCATTCACCCGCACCGGGCCAAAGATCTTGCCAAAATGCTTGATCAGGGCATGAATGTCGCTGTCGGTAACCGGATCAGTATCGTAATCCAGCAACACTGTGGTGCTGATATCGATAACGCGATTACACACGCACCACAAAATGAGTCTGACTGGCGATTCGGCCACACTAATGCGGGCTTTTTCCTGGTTCTTACCAAGCACGCCGAGCTGATCGTCATAATAGGCAGCCCAGACCTGCTGACCATTTTTACGCCGGTGCTGTTTAATGGTAATCACAGGGCAAAATACTTTGTCGTCAAAGCCGATGCGTAAAAATTCCAGCTTGTGCTCTTTTTTTGAATAAAACGTATCGAGGCGGCGGCCCAATACGGCCATGTCTTCACGACTGACCGACTGATTATCCATTTGCAGCTGAGAGGACATGCGCCGGTAGCAATAAATTAAGAAACGGTGAATTTTACGGCTCAGTTGGACTAACTCGGTGAGCGACCAGTTATGGGAATTATCCAGATGGCGGATCTGACTTTTGGTCCACCCCCACTGTTTAACCAGGCCAGCAATTATTCGCCGTTTAAAGGTAATATCACTCTCAGCCACGGGCTGGCTGAGCTGGCAATTGCACTTAATATAAAGGCACTGCTGTAGCAGCAACACGGTTTCCGGTTCGTTGACCGCCTGATAATGGCTCAGCAGCTGATCAAACATCAGAGCGTAGGGATCGATATTGGCCACGTTGCCCGGCGCTTCATCGCCGTGATGAACCCGTTTTTTCAGCAGGTTACACAACGGCTGCTCTTGCTCCAGATTCTCCAGAAACACTTCCAGCTTGGCCATTTTTAAAACTGATTTAAATGGCGAATCGATAGCTTTACCCAACTGCCAGATTGCCGCGCCAAACAATTCCTTGATATCCAGCTTGTCGAGATGGCCCAGATCCATGAACCAGTTGGGATCCGGTGAGCCGCCCTCTTCCAGGGCGTTCAGCAGGGAGTAATACTGCTGTTCGGTAGTAGCGTCGGGCGTTAACCACCAGAATGGCGCCTTACCCGCCACCACGATATTGGTGGTATAAAATTCGGATTTTAAGAACACGGCCTGAGCCGATCCGGCACTTTCGCCTTCGGCTACGCCAAAATCATTGTTTCTGACTTTGTCGATATCCGACAGGAAAAAATGCACTTCGATGTCGTAGCAGCTCATCGCCCAGTCTTCAACGGTGTTGAGTTTGCGCTGCATAGCCGCTAAAGACGCTTCGCTCAGTTTATTGCCGTCTACACAAACCCAGTAATCAAAGTCAGACTTCTCCGATTGCGCGATGGTGCCAATACTGCCCATTAACACCAAAGCGTCGATGGCTCGCTGGCGGGGCCAGACAGACTTGATGTCGTCAAATAAGTCATGATGCTGAGGAAAAATAGTAAACAACGCATCTTTTATTTCGTCACGAAAACTGAAGTTATTAAGGCCATAAAAGAGCTCTGCATCGGCATCGACATAACCGGGAAGATCAGGATGATTAACGTGCAATAAAAATGGGATGACATGAAACAATGGCCGGCGCTCTGGCGGCAATAACGCCTGTGCCCGCTCGATACGGGCCTTGTTATAGCGTAGCACCCGCAGTAATCGAATGGTCAGGTTTTGCTGAATTGTAAGCGACGGCTGTGAACTCATTGCACCACATTTATCCTTAAATACTCGTTAAAGGATAGTCATTTTATTTCAGACTGCAGTACTCTGCCGAAATAATCTGATTCAAACTCAGTTCTTTAGACTGAGATTTTCACTCTGTTATACCTTGCCCGTTTAACTGACGCCAGCGCTACCGGCAGAATTATTGATTCAAATCCTTGCCTGATGCTTTTCGATGATTTAATCAATCAATTTATTAGATTTTAAAAAGCATTTCTAATCGATAATAATTCTTAATAACAACTTCAGGAGAGTTCGATATGAAAAAAACTATTACTTTCGCCATTTTGCATTTCACTGTTGCTTTTACCGTGGCATACCTGCTTACGGGGAGTTTATTGATTGGTGGTGCTATGGCATTGGTTGAGCCATTGATTAATACGGTCGCGTTTTATTTTCATGAAAAATGGTGGACGTGGAAGACCAGCAAACAAACCACAAGCTCCTTTGCTGGCTCAGCCATGAACTCTGCTGTGCTTTAGCCTGACGCCCAGGTTTAGGCGTTACTTTATAACGCCCTTCTTCCTTTTAGTGCCATATAGCACCGCAATCACCGACCAGCTTTCGAGCACCTCACCACATCAATCGGCATTAAATACTGCCTGATAATGCAGAAGTTACGCAGACCGCCTCGTCATAGCCAGCGCAAGATGCGCTGGCTATACCTGAACAGACAATAAACGGGCAAGCGTCAAAGCTTGCCATCGAATGCCTAAAACAGATCCGCCTCCATGACTTTGGTCCAGGCCTTCACGAAATCACTAACAAATTTTTGCTGATTATCGTCCTGGGCATACACTTCGGCATATGAACGCAGAATTGAATTGGCGCCAAACACCAGATCAATCCGGCTTGCAGACCACTTTTGCTTACCCGAGTCACGTTCGACAATGGCATATGAACCGTCGTTTAGCGGTTTCCAGGTAAACAGCATGTCGGTCAGGTTAACAAAAAAATCATTCGTTAACGTGCCAGGATTATCGGTAAACATACCAAATGGCTGTTGTGCGTAGTTGGTGCCCAGTACACGCATACCGCCCACGAGTACTACCATTTCAGCAGCAGTTAGCCCCAGCAGTTGCGCGCGGTCGAGCAGCAACTCTTCAGGTTTTACCGCATAATCTTGTTTTAACCAGTTTCTAAAGCCATCAGCAATAGGTTCAAGCGGTGCGAATGAATCAGCGTCCGTCATTTCGTCGGTGGCATCCCCTCGCCCTGGCGTAAAAGGAACTGGCACAGCGAAGCCCGCCGCTGCAATAGCCTGCTCTAATCCCACATTCCCGGCCAAAACGATGGTATCAGCCAGACTCGCGCCCACTTTTTCGGCCAACGGTGTTAATACTGCCAACACCCGCTGTAAACGTTCAGGCTCATTGCCCTCCCAGTCCTTTTGTGGCGCCAGACGAATACGAGCGCCATTAGCTCCACCTCGTAAATCGGATTGTCTGAATGTACGAGCGCTATCCCAGGCGGTTGATACCAGTTCAGCAATCGATAGACCAGAGTTTGCAATAAGCGCTTTTAAGCCATCGACATCATAATCGGTAGCACCTGCTGGCACCGGATCCTGCCAAATTAAGTCTTCTTGCGGCGCTTCGGGGCCTATATACCGGCTCTTCGGTCCCATATCCCGGTGAGTCAGCTTGAACCAGGCTTTGGCAAAGACTTCTGAGAAGTATGCCGGGTCGTTATAAAACCGTTCTGATATTTCCCGGTACTTCGGGTCTTTTATCATGGCCATATCGGCATCAGTCATGATGGGATTGAGCCGAATACTCGGATCTTCCACATCCACCGGTTTGTCTTCTTCTTTAATATCAACCGGCTCCCACTGCCATGCGCCGGCTGGTGATTTGGTGAGTTGCCAGTCATAAGTAAACAACAAATAAAAGTACCCGTTGTCCCATTTAGTCGGATGGGTAGTCCAGGCGCCCTCAATACCACTGGTTACCGTATCCCGGCCGATCCCCCTGGTCGTGTGGTTGTTCCAGCCCAGGCCTTGTTCATGTACGTCAGCCGCTTCTGGGTCTGGTCCCAGATGCTCGGCCTTGCCATTACCATGGGTCTTCCCTACCGTGTGCCCGCCAGCGGTTAACGCGACCGTTTCTTCATCGTTCATTGCCATCCGCGCAAAGGTTTCACGCACCTGAGCGGCCGTTTTCAGCGGATCAGGCTGACCATTAACCCCTTCCGGGTTAACGTATATCAGCCCCATTTGAACAGCGGCTAACGGGTTTTCCATGGTGGCAGGATTGGCCACATCGTCGTAACGGTTATCGCTGGGGGCCAGCCATTCTTTTTCGGCTCCCCAGTACGTATCTTTTTCTGGATGCCAGACATCCTCGCGACCATAGGCAAATCCGTAGGTTTTTAGGCCCATGCTTTCATAAGCAATGGTTCCCGCCAGAATCATCAGGTCGGCCCAACTCACTTTATTGCCATATTTTTTCTTGAGCGGCCAAAGTAAGCGCCGGGCTTTATCCAGGTTAACGTTATCAGGCCACGAATTGAGTGGCGCAAAGCGTTGATTTCCGGTTGCCGCACCGCCCCGGCCGTCGGCGATACGGTAGGATCCTGCAGAGTGCCACGCCATACGAATCATCAGGCCGCCATAATGGCCCCAGTCCGCTGGCCACCAATCCTGAGAATCAGTCATCAGATCTAGCATATCTTGTTTAAGGGCAGCAAAGTCGAGCGATTTAACCGCGTCTCGGTAGTTAAAATCGTCTTCCATAGGATTCGACTTGCGGTCATGCTGATGCAATATGTCAAGGTTAAGGGATTCTGGCCACCAATCAGTATTACTCTTTCCTGACGCTGTCATTCCACCGTGCATTACCGGGCACTTCGACGCAGTATTGCTATCGTCTGTCATGATTTTTACCTCTGTTGTTGTAGGCGATTCCAGGGAAATCGTGAAGATTTAAACCTAATCATAGTCGAAAATAACGCAATGGTATGGCGAAATAAGTTGATTCAAATCATTGCTAAATCTGATTAACCGACGGCATAAAATCAGGCAGTGAAAGGATATCGATGGTCAGCAAAATACTGTGGATAGGATGAATGGTGTAAAGCAAGAACACGCTTCACGGCTTCGACTCTGCGCGCCGTTATCAAAAACACAATTGTGCAAAACAGGTAAAGCCACCGCGCTGTAATGCGGCGGCTTAAAAGAATATTTAGTAGAGTTCAAACACCGGTTTGCCCTTGGCATCAAACTTGACTTCCATCACACGGGCGTGACGATTGGGATCGTACAATGGATCCTGCTTGATTTCTTCCAGCGGGCGAGTATCGGTTTTTGGTACCACCGACGGATCGCCAACGGCATGCTCGTAATCCCTGGCATGATAAACACACAAAGGGGTTACATCATCTTCAGCTACGGTAAAGCAGTTATGGCCGGGGCCAAAGATTTTCTTCTCGTAGTCGGTTTGCAACACGGGATGTCTGGTTTTGGTCCATGCATTGCGATCCAGCAGATCGGCGTTTTCATCGGCTTCCATATAGCCCATACAGTAGCAGGCACCTGTAGCACTGGCCGAGAACGCGATAAAGATTTTGCCATTATGCTTAAGCACAGCCGGACCTTCGTTTACCCAAAAATCAACCCGCTCCCAGTCGTAGTCCGGTGTGGTGAGCATAAACTGCGTGGTTTTAAGTTTAATAGGCGATTCCATTTCAGCCAGGTACAGGTTGGACGCTGCAAACTGCCCGCCGGTCTTCTCGGCCCAACAAAAATAACGCTTACCGTTATTTTCAAATACGGTGGCATCCAGTGAAAAATCGATAAAGGATTTCTCGTCGCCATCGGCAGGCTGCATCATGCCGAGCTCTATCCACTCGTCGTTAAGCGGATCCTGTCCCTGACACTCAAGCACATAGGGGCGTAACGCCCAGATGTCATCTTCCTGACTGGCGGCAAAATAGATGTACCACTTACCATCCAGGTAGTGGATTTCTGGTGCCCAGATGTGGCGGCTCATGGGGCCACTGTCGTGCTTAAACCACACATCAAAAGTTTCGGCGTCCTGTAAGCCTTCAATGGTTGCAGACTTTCTTAGTTCAATGCGATCGTAGGTAGGCACTGAGCCGGTAAAATAATAAAAACCGTCACTGTGTTTGTACACAAAAGGGTCGGCACGCTGGGCCACTAATGGGTCATTTGTCTTTGCTGTCATCATTTATTTCTCAAGTTATATCGAGGCATTTGTCATACAAATGAATTTCAGCGCCAAAGATAACACTTTTTTTACCGTCAGTGCTACCGTTGGGTTAACCCATGTAAACAGAAATTAAGCGAAGTATGAAAGCAGAGGGATAAATAGGAGGTGCTAAATCACCTCCTGTAAACCGGGCTTATCAGAGCGCGCTCAGCCAGGCGTGCTCGGGCAGTAGATACAGGCCTTTTTCTGCTGATGCCCCTTCGCCGACGATATGGCCAATCCCTGCAGCCATTACCGCCAGGGTGACATCGAAGGCATTTAAACTGTCGCCATAGCCGGCGGTAAGGTTAAACATAGAACCGTCAGCCAGTAAAAACAGCGTCTTATCGCCCAACTGATACGCATTAACATAGGGCATTGGTTCGCTGTGGGAAGCATTCTGCTTTAAGTAAGGCACGTCGATTTCCTGCGCCACATGACCCACGTTTAAAATAAACGCTCCGTCTTGCATGCTATCAAGATGCGCGGCACTTACTACGCCATAAGCGCCGGTAGCAGTAGCAACAACATCGGCGGTTTTAACCGCTTCACTTAAATCGACTACCGGCCAGCCATCATATTTAGCCTGTAATGCGCGCGCCGGATCCAGCTCGGCCACCTGCACCTGTGCGCCAAAGGCTTTGGCCGAGGCGGCAACCCCCTGCCCGACTAGTCCGTAACCAATCACCACCACAACTTTTTCGTGCAGCGTCAGGTGCGTGGTTTGAAAAAAGGTTTGCCAGGCGCTTAATCCCACCATATGGCGGTTATGCAGCCCTTCTTTTACCGGCAGGTCATCCCAGTTAAAGATAGGGTAACGGGGCGTTACATTGCCCAACCGATTAATGCCAGAGCCGGTTGCTTCCAGGCCGGCAATTATATTTGGCTGAAGATCACCTTCGTGTAGGCGTGTGGTCAGGTCGGCCCCCATTTCGCACAAATGGGTTGGCCCCCAGGCTAGTGCCTTATCGAAAGATTCAGACCAGTCCTTGTCACTCATATCTCGCCAGGCATGGGCGACCGCGCCTTTGCTAACCAGATGCGCCACTACATCATCCTGCACGGTAGTAGGGTTACAGGTTGTCAGAAATACTTCACAACCGGCATCGAGTAGACCGACTACCAGTGGTGCCATTTTTAGATCCAGATGCATATTGCAGGCAAGTTTTACGCCCTTAAGGTCCGGTATCGCATTGATGGCAGCGCGAGTGCGCGGCATATGGAGCCTGGCCCAGGCCAGCTCCGCTTGAAAGTCCTGATACATTGGGAGTTCTTATCACAGAAAAACGATAATCATACGCGCATTAAGCCCTTTTTCTCAACTGGTGAATTTATCGACCCGAATTGATCGAATTTGGCGGTTGCGTATTAAAAGTCAGAGAATAAAGGTATCTTACCTTCAGGACCTACTGCTCAAGGACGCCCATGTACATCACGCTACTTCTGGCTAGCTTATTTATGCTGTTCAGCACCCTGGCACCTCATCTGCCCGGTAAACACTGGCTTATCAGAGTGTGGGAATTTCCCCGTTTACAGTTGTTTGTACTCATTTTGTTGTGCATGACAGGCTGGTTTTTTATGACGATGACACATCCGTTCGCAGCGGTTGTTATGATTATGGCCCTGGCGCTTGCGGGTATCTACCAGGCAATCTGGATCCTGCCCTATACCGCACTGTGGCCCAAGCAGGTGAACCAGGTGAGTAAGGTTGATGACAACTGTACGCTCAGTATTCTAACCAGTAATGTGTATATGTATAACGATAACTACGAGGGGCTGAAAACTCTGGTAAGGCAATATCAGCCTGATATGCTTATCCTGCTGGAAAGTAATCAGGCCTGGCAGGATGCTATGTCATCGATTCACTCCGATTATCCGCACCGCTTAGCCTGCCCGCTGGAAAACCTGTACGGCATGCACTTATACAGCAAGCTGCCTTTTAAAGGCGAACAGATCCGCTATATCGTGGAAGATGATGTGCCTTCCATGGAAGTACAAATCGATATTAGTGGCACGCAGGTAACTGTTTATTTTCTGCATCCCAAACCGCCGAGTCCAACCGAAAATGAATCTGCCGCGCCAAGGGACACTGAGTTAGCCATAATCGGTAAAGAGATGGCAGAACATAAGGATCCGGTGATTGTATCGGGCGATTTAAATGACGTAGCCTGGTCCCCCAGTACAAGACGATTCCGCAAGCTTAGTAAAGCTCAGGATCCGCGTGTAGGACGTGGTTTTTACAATACTTTTCACGCCAAATACCCGATGGTGCGCTGGCCGCTGGATCATATTTTTCACTCGCGGGATTTTGATATGGTGAAGGTGGAAAGACTACCGGGCTACGGCTCTGACCACTTTCCGCTGTTCGCCCAGCTACAACTGACTAAAAAGCGGTAGTAAATGGTTATTCGGTGGGCATTAACAGGTTTTCAAGCTCCCGCGCAGCCATTGGCTTAGCATACAAAAAGCCCTGGGCATATTCAACGTTAAGTGCCTGGCAATACAAAGACTGCTCTTCGGTTTCGACCCCCTCAGCAACAATAAACAAGTCCAGCTTATGACCCACATTAACAATGGCCTCCATGAGGGCGCCATCGTAAGCACTTTCCGGCGCATCCTTAAGGAACGTGCGGTCGATTTTAAGATGACTTACCGGGAAATGTTTTAAATAACTCAGCGATGAATAGCCCACGCCAAAGTCGTCAACCGAGATTTCAACCCCCTTTTCGCGTTGCTTTTTGAGCTCTTCCAGGACCTCACTCCCCGCTTTAATTAGGATATTTTCGGTCAGTTCGATACCAATATCCTGTGGCTTGAGCCCATAGCGAGCACGGCATTCGTCGAGACTGGCAAAGTAGCCTGACTCAACCAGCTCGCGGCCCGACACATTAATATCGACGCGGATATTAATGCCTTGTTCACGCCAGGTCTTCACCTGTTGGCAAGCCTGTTCCATTACCCAACGACCAATATGCAAAATAAGATCGGTGCGCTCAGCAATCGGAATAAACACGCCAGGAGAAACACTGGCCACTTCCTGAGTAGGCCGCCAGCGCAATAAGGCTTCACAAGCTGCGATGCTGCCGGAGCTTAAGTCAAATTGCGGCTGATACACCAACTCAAATTCATGGTTGTTCAGTGACTCATGTAATTGCGCAGCCAGCTTGCGCTGCTCCTGCAGTTGCAAGGCCAGCGATTGAGTGAAAAACTCATAACGATTACGCCCTTTGGCTTTAGCATCGTACATGGCTAAATCTGCATTTTTGAGCAGATCGCCAGCCTTTTCGCCATCTTTAGGATACAGACTAATGCCCACGCTCAGGGTAATCCGAACACTTTCATCGCTCAGCTCAAACGCATGCTGAAAGCAATCGGTTAATTTGCCAGCAAGTTCGCTGGCTCCGGCGCTATCCAGGGCTTCGCTCACCAACACAAATTCATCGCCGCCAAACCGGGTAATTAACCCTCTACCGTCGAGACACTCCTGCAAGCGCTGTGACACTGCTCGCAGCAGCTCATCACCCCATGCATGACCCAGGGTATCATTAACCTCTTTAAACATGTCTAAGTCGAGAAAGAACAGCCCGAACTGCTCACCGGTTTGTTGGGCCTGTTCAATGCGGCTCTGCAGGCTACCTTCCAGATGACGGCGATTAGGCAAGCCGGTAAGTAAGTCGGTAGACGCCATTTGCTCAAGCTTTTCCCGCGCCGCATGCTGTTCACTCAAATCAATATCGATACAAAACATTTCCGGTGAATCGGTACTGGCTTTGAGCATGACATGCGAAGAGAATACCTGCACGATACTGCCGTCCTTGCGTTGCAACGGCAACTGGCCGGACGGGATAGGTACGCCTTTATCCAGCCACTGTTGGTGTAGTGCCAGCACTTCATTCTGCATGGGCGGAGGGATAATCAGCTCCTCAAGTTTTTTTCCAAGTGCTTCTTCGCGGGAATATCCGTAAATCTCCTCGCTCGATTCATTCCAGTAAATAACTTTTCTGTGCTTGTCGTAGCCTTGAATAGACACCTTGGCAAGTGAACAAATAAGATCCAAAAATCTAAGCTCTGCCGCATCATAGGAATCACCGAAGTCTGTCTGTTGCCGTTTATCTGAACACATTGTCGTCCTATACAAGCATTTAGCAGCGTTTTGTAAATTTCTTTCATAATCGTACATTTAAGAAAGTTTAGCTCAATTCCAAATAATTACCGTGTTATTCATGATCGCCAGCTAACCACCGGCACGTCGAATAACTACCTGCTCGTTATCCAGTAAACTTTCTATTGGTGGTAACGATGCCTCATCTTCAAATAGCGCCGGATCCTGAGCAGACTCCACGCCAACCCAACTATTTTTGCCAGCCGCTTTGGCAGCATAAAGACAACTATCGGCAATCGCCATCAGTGCTTTAAAACTGATATTCATCTCTGGCGCTTGCAGTACCGGAGGGAAACACACATAGCCGATGGAACAAGTTTGCTGGAGTGTCAGTGTATCGCTCACTATAAAATGGTGGGTGTTTATGATCTCAAGCATCCTCTGCGCCAACAGTGCCGCTTCTTCCCTGTTAATGAAGCGGGCAACAGCAACGAATTCTTCACCGCCCCAACGTACCATATAGTCAGACTGACGAAATACCTTTTTCATAAGCCGGGCAAGTTCAACCAGAATGCTATCGCCGACATTGTGACCGTAAGAATCATTCACCTTTTTAAAATCATCCAGGTCGATAATAAACATAACTACATCGGCGTGGACAGGTTTGACTGATTTGCCGACATGCCAGTCGTAATAAATCCTTAGCACATGCTCGAAGTCTGGCTCAATATGATTTTTCAAGAACCGGCGGTTATGCAACCCGGTAAGATTATCAGTAAGGCTGATCGCCTCTACTTCCTGATAGGCTGCCGACAACTGCTGGTTTTTCTCTTCCAGCTCCAGAGTGCGTTGGGCCACTTTTTGTTCCAGCTGACCGTTAATCCGGCGCTGAATTAACCGACCATAAAGTAACAACAGGAGCAGGCATACACAGACAATGGTAAAAGTTGCCGTCATCCATAAAATACGCGATGTCTGCTCAAGGGCCTGCTCTTTTTCGAGCAATTCGATTTGGTGAGCACGGCGCACAAACTCGGCCTGAGCCTGTACTTTAGTAATGCCCTCAAGCCGTGCCTCGTTCAGTCGCTGGTCATCCAGCCTTTTTTGCCTTTGCAGTGCTTCAAAGGCTTGTTCCAATGAGTTATTCGCTAAGTGAACCTTAACCCGTAACGCCTCAAAATCAGATTCCTCAGCGCGTTCGTTATTTTGCCTGGCTTGTTCAAGGCCGGCCTCTATAAATGATAGCGCTGAGGCATAATCTGCTTGCCGGTAGGCCAGCTCAGCAGCAATTTCATAGGAGTCGACCAGCAGACTGCGATAGCCATTTTTGATGGCGCGTTCTATTACTCCGTCGATAAGCGTTTTAGACTTTGCAAGGTTGCCACTGTCCATTTCAAGCTGAGCCAGTGACGATAAGGCCCAATCGATATCCCGTGGCGCCTGAATTTTTCGGAACAGTTCCAGTGCTTTCAGGATATGAGTACGGGCTCTTTCTTGTTGGCCCAGAGCATTAAGCAGATAGCCAATCTTGTTGTTGCTGTACGCGATATTTTTGGGGTCACCCGAAGCAACATCCAGTTCAAGCGCATTCTCAAAGTAGGTTAATGCAGTGTCCAGATCTCCCATCACCCGGCGCAGATCACCAATATTATATAATGCGCTGGCCACTCCGGATTTATCATCAAGCACGGTGTTCATTTCTAAAGCTTGTTGGTGAGCTTCCAGAGCTTCTTCATAGTATCCCATCTTTTCCAGCACGACCCCGATGCTGTTGTATGCTGAGCTGATCGCGTCTTTATCGCCAATTTTCTGAAAAACCTGCATCGACAAATAAACATATTGAAGCGCCTGAGAGTAACCCGACTGATAGCGATAAGTTAGCCCCATCTGACGATATGCTTTACCCAGCCGAGG
This sequence comes from uncultured Alteromonas sp., assembly GCF_913058315.1. Lineage (GTDB taxonomy): Bacteria > Pseudomonadota > Gammaproteobacteria > Enterobacterales > Alteromonadaceae > Alteromonas. The sequence continues at coordinate 14,986 of NZ_CAJXQY010000021.1, forward strand.
CTGATCGTCAACACGTTTAAATCGCTCTATCGCTTCGATAAGTTTACTTTGCGCCAGGTCATAACGATTTCGTTCCATGGCGTTACGTGCTTGCTGATATAGCGCCTGTCCTTCAAGACCGGCATCATTCCGCGCCCGGGCTTGATTAATAAACTGCTCAGCAAGCTCATCGGCACGTCGCATCTTGCCCTCGATGCGCGCATCAACAATCTGTGAAGTCACATCTTCGACTGACTCGCTTAGTTGGGGTGGGGATTGAGCGTTTGCCGGACTGACAATGGTTACCCAAAGCACGCATCCAAGCCACCGCAGGGTATTACGAAAGGACATGAAAACCTTTACGAAACGGTAAGTAACATCACATCATTTTATACACGCTGTTTATCCTACAAACAACTATTCAGGCGTATTGCTTCACATCTACAGGTATAAAAAACTCTGTGGCGACAAAGTGTTAAGTCAGTTTTTTCTGTGGGTATGCACAGTAAGAGAGGAAAAACCGGGTGGGCATGGTCGAAGCCATGCAGCCACCCAGGTTACGAATTAATGATTATGCTGAAGTTTGATTAAGCGGCCATCTCTTTTGTCTTCCAGCACATAAATATTGCCTTTATCGTCTTGTTCGACTTCGCGCACCCGTTTACCCCACTCATAACGCTCTGCTTCTTCAACCTGCCATGCGCCTTTGTCATTCTGATTAAATGTAACACGCACTAAGGCCTTGGAAGACAATCCACCGATAAAGCCATTACCGGTCCAGTTGCTGAACAACTTGCCTTTATAGATAATAAATCCAGCCGGACTGATAGCGGGAACCCAGGCCTTCTCCGGCGCTTTGAAAATTGGGAAATCTTCATGATTGGGAATTTTAACGCCCGAATAGTGATCGCCCTGTGAAACCATGGGATAACCATAGTTACGCCCTCGTTCAATGATGTTCAACTCATCACCATGGCGAGGGCCCATTTCGTGTGCCCACAGGTTGCCCTCGGCATCAAAATCGATGCCCAGCGGGTTGCGGTGACCAAGGGTCCAGATTTGCCCGCTGACTTCGCCATTACCAACAAACGGATTACCTTCCGGCATGCTGCCGTCGTCGTTTAGACGCAGGATTTTACCCAGATTCATTGTCATGTTTTGCGCTGGCGTAAACTTTTGTCTTTCGCCAGAGGAAATAAACAAATAACCGTCGGGCGAGAACACCATGCGATGGGAATAGTGCCCGTTACCGGTCACCTTAGGTGACTGGCGCCAGATAATTTCGCGGTCTGACAAGCTTGCGCTGTTATTGGTTATTTTTAGCATAGCGCGCTCAATCACAGCGCCGCTGAATGCATCGTTTTCCGGGTCGCGTTCTATGTACGACACATAAATGGTATTGTTAGTGGCGAACTCCGGATGAATAATCACATCGCCAAGGCCGCCCTGCCCGCGGGCAGTAACGCTGGGTACGTTTTCAACTGAAAACCGTTTTTGCTGATTTTTATCGAGCAGCCAGATGACACCTTCTTTTTCGGTCACCAGGCTGTGGCCATCGGGCAGAAACGTCATTGCCCAGGGGTGATCAAAGGATGCCATTACCTGACCGGTAAGTGTGGTGCCTTCGCTGCCTTCCATCTTAACTTGTGCTGACGAAGCGCTCTGAGCCAGCGCCACAAATGACGAAGTGAGCAGCGTAATAATAAACAGCAGTTGTTTCCGCGCGGGTATTTTTTGCAAAATGAGGCTCCCTACCTAATTCGTTGTTAGCGCAATACTTGTCACACTTATGCGACACGCTATTCATAATCATCAGGTTACCTACGTGATTTATCAGGGATAAGCTCAACTTGTTGCCAATTCAGCGAGTTAATCACCACCAGCGCCACGCTAAATTCTGTTATATATTCTCATCTTCGCGCCACCGGGCAAAATACTGCACCAGAAAATCAATGGCCATGCGGGTACGCAGAGGCATAAAGCGCCTGTTCTGATAAACAATCCAGCTACTGGAGCCGCTCCCCCAATAGGGTTGTAGAATCGGCATCAAGCGGCCACATTTAACTGCCTCGGTAAACGTACTTTTGGGCATATACGCTATGCCCAGACCCTGCTCACAAGCTTGCAGTACGGCATTGGCGTTATTGCTGCGCCAGCGCCCTTTTACTTTTACACTTTCCTGCGCGCCATTATGGAAGAACTTCCAGGTATCATTATTGGTAACGATACAACTATGGTTTTTTAAATCGCCCGGCTGTTTCGGCTCGCCATAGTGTTGCAGATAATCATTAGCGGCCACCGCCATCATCGGCCGGTTAACCAGTTTGCGAGCGATCAGGCTCGAATCGGCAAGCTCCCCATAACGAATGGCGAAATCAATGCCGTCTTCAACAAAGTTAACCATACGACTGTTAAAATCCATATCAATGCTTAACTCGGGGTGGGCCTGGGCAAAACGCATCAGCGCCGGGGCCACATAGTGTTCGGCAAATCCACCTGCTGCACTCACTCGCAAGGTACCGGTCAGGTGAATTTGCTGCAGATTAACCAGCTCATTAGCTTGCTGTAAGCCGATGAGTAGTTCTTTAACCTGCTGGTAATACACCGCGCCAGTGTCAGTCAGACTCACCAACCGGGTAGTGCGTGAGAGTAAAACACAACCCAGGCGCTCCTCCAGTCTGGCCAGCTGACGACTCACATGGCTGGTGCTACAGCCAAGCTGTTTTGCCGCAGCTGAAAAACCTCTGCTTTCGGCTACCGCAATAAATTCGACGATCCCTTCAAAACTATCCAAAGCCCTGCCCCATTATTGCTGTATAACAACAGTATTTACAAAAATAAGCATATTATCATTCAATGAGGGACGTTTTATAGTAATTGCGAATGAACAAGGCAACAGACTAAAAGGAGCATCATGAAAAAGATACTTGTACCGGTAACCAATCACGCCACGCTAGGTACCACTGATCAGGCCAACGGCACCTTTTCACCCGAGATCACCCACGCACTTCACGTGTTTACCCAGCATGGATTTGATTATGACATTGCCTCAATAGCCGGCGGTAAAGTGCCAGTCTACGGTACTGACATTGAAGACGACGAGGTTAACCAACAAGTACTATCCAGCGAAGATTTTCAAAACCGTACGAATAACAGCCTGCCGGTTTCAGAGGTAAATATTGACGATTACGATGCCATATTTTACCCCGGTGGTTTTGGCCTATTAAGCGATTTAGCCAGTAATAAAGAGTTTGCCAAACTGGCCGCAACTCACTACGAAAACAGCGGGTTAATTGGCGCGGTTTGCCATGGCCCCGCGGCCTTATTGCCCATTACTTTAAGCTCAGGCGAAGCGCTTCTGGCAAATAAATCAGTCACAAGCTTTACTCGTGAAGAAGAAGTTGACTACGGCACAATCAACGATATTCCGTTTCTGCTCGAAGAAGCGCTGGCCCGCAAAGCGGCGCGATTCAGCAAAGTACAGCCATGGCAGGACTTCGTGGTAGAAGACGACCGAGTGATCACCGGCCAGAACCCGGCAAGTGCTCACAGTGTGGCTACTGCTATGGTGAAGCAACTCATCAGGTGAACCATCCAAAGTAGCACGCTTAAATGAGTGCGCGGTTTTGCAGTGGGTGCTCCCGGGCAACCCGGGATCGCTTTCAACCCGAACTAAAAAACCTTTAATATTATAACCTTACAAGACACAATGAATTAAGAAGGGGGACTGGACTATCACCAGTTTCCCTTATTTTCATTTTTTTACTGCCATTTGAATAAGCTTGATATCGCTTTCGATAGATGTAAGATTTTCTTTTCGATTTTTCAAAGTATGAACATGATTAATCAAACAGACCTCCATTAGATTTTGGAATGCTCAACCGCCAAGTCTATATTGGTAGCCCGCTTTCCGGATTATTTGGTGAGTCCGTGATTACGGCTAGCTACTGCAATCATATACAACAGTGATTGTAGTAGATTTACCCGCGACAGTTAGGTGAATAGGTTAAAGCCGAAGAAAAATAGACTTGATATTGACCCTTATAAACTTTAAAGCTGTTTGAGCTCTATTGCTGTATACAAGCCAGCAATAAATCTGAGGCTACTAGCAAATTTAAAGCCGCTCGCGACTCAAAACTGTACTCTGGCGGTACTCGGTATTAAAGGTTGCGCAGACTGTAGTCGCGATCACTCCGAGTGAAATCGATATATTCATTTATCGCTTGCAGCATGCTTGTTTTTTATACAATAATAAATCTCAATAACGAAAACAGACTGATTAAAATAAAATTGTCCCGGCAGTAAAGGTAGTTTTCACGCGCATTGTAGAATGAGCAGTCGTACGTCGATGTGAAATTGAGAGGGAATGATGTGATGAATGGAACTCAGCATGAAATATACCTTTACGATTTTGATTCTAATATTCCCATTATTTGCTGCGTCAGACACTTCTGCTGCCAGTTCCAATCAGCTATCCGCTTCCTGTGCCTTAAGCGATCACACTAAATCCCTTCTGGCAGAAGTACTACAAACAAAACATCACCAATGTTTTTCCAGTCAGTGCAGTTTTTTTTCTGATGACGCGCCAAACGTGTATTCAGGCAAGATTAATCAACTGTTAAACAGCCTGGATCGCGATTTACAACAACGATGCAGTCAAGCAGAAGATGCTGTAGATGAGCTTCAGGATGACAGGCTCGATACATTACAAAACAATTATCACGCTTTATACGAAGCCAAAGTTCATACCATCACTTTTTGGTTTACCGGAATAGCCATCCTCTCGGCCATTATTGGTTTATTGGTGCCTTTTGCCCTCTCTGTATCTTTTAATAGCCGACATAATGAATTGGAAAGCGAACTAAGAAAAAAGTTAACGGAGCTTTCAGCCGACTCAGATAAGTTATCGTTCGAAATAGAAAAAATGGAACGAGATTTAGTCACTAACTTAGACAAATTAAAAGACAAGATGCTCGCCGAAAGCGACGAAATTCATAAGGCAATGAATAAGGTTGTTTATAAAGCCGGCGAAGCCAAAAACAAAGCTGAAAAGACCCTTGAAAACGCGACGGCGGTCAACGAATCAGCCTCTCAGGTACAAAGTGATACCGAAAGCACACTGCAGCAAATCAAACACGCGTGTAATGAAGCAGTGACTGCACTCAACAATACAGAGCGCGCGCAACAGCAAACTGCACTCGCCAGCAACTTAACGGTACAAGCCCGACGCAATACAGAAGATGCACTTCAACAAGCCACGAGAGCAAGTCATGAGGCATCGGAGGCGCGGCACGAAGCAGAGAATGCGCTTCAGACGACTGAACAACTCATCAATGAGTTCAAACAAAAATTTGCACAACTAGAGAAGCAGGCAAACAGGCGTTTTCAAATCTTAAAATCAAGATTAATGAAGATTAAGAAAGTGCGTATCGGTAGACGCAAAAAATGAACACCGTCAATCAACAATGTGAATCGTGAAATGGTTTAAGACGTTTAACAACGAGAGTTTGCAACGTACCCGGGAGCTGGTTATGTATTCAAAAAATTGGTCGGAAACAACTGTCAAATGGCGCGATTGGCACCGCATGCTTGTGTTCGGCATATTATTCACAGTAATAGTTGGATGTGCAGGCATGGACGTGCAGGAAACCTACTATTTGGCGGTACCCAGCGGCGAAAACACTAATTTTTATCGCGTTAGGGTATCGGCCAATGCAACAAACGGGGTATCTAATTACGATGCCGCATGGTTTTCTGCCCATTCAGTTGATGCATTATATTCAGACGTGACTTCGTCAACCGCGGCTGCAGAGCTAAACGTTGAAAAAAATATCCGTGATACGTTGAATGCGCAGATAGAAAGCGCTTATCAAAGTTACCTTGAGGCGGCAGCAGACCCCACAAAAACTAACACCGAACTGGCGCCATGGCTCAACGTACTCAAGCGGCTGCGGGCTGCCCCGGGCAGTAATACCCCACTCCCCGGTGGTGCCATCGAAATGGAGTACAATCCTGCAGAAAACCTGGTTACCCGTCGGGCAGGTCAAAAGCTGGTCATGGTATTGTCCTCCGACCCTGATGATGTCATTGCAGAAATCAGTAATTTCTCTCAATCCACCGAAACAAGCGCATCGGTGTTGCGCCTAGGCGAAGTTTTTACCCAACAGCAAAACAATCAGGCTTATGAAACCGAGGCTGAAATGAACGCCGTCAGCGATGACTTTGTGCTGCTCGCTGCGCAGTTGGAAGCAGCACTTAACGATTCAGAGCAAGCAGATAAAGATGCGTTAATTCAACGCTTAATCTCACTGATTACCTTGGCGGAGAGTATTCAATGAGCCAGCTAAAACACCTAACCTTATTGGCAGGTTGTAGCCTCTTATTCTCCTGCGCTTCGGCCAAAATAGCGGTGGAGGTAGACATTTATGATGAAGATCCGAGAGTCGTTTTACCCTCTACTCCGCAGGACAATCTGGATTTGCTCGCACAAAGCCAGGTATTGTTATTAGAGGCCGCTTCCGACAAGCAGCGCTCACAGCAGTGGAAGAATCAGGTGGCGAATATATACCAAACCTTGTGGTATAGCGCCGGTGGCGTTGACGATGAGAGTGCAGGTGGGAAAAAGGTTTTCGGCAGCAACGCTCCTCGCCACCCGGTCAGAAGACTGATTGACACTATTAACAACAATGATAAGCAGGAAGATGATGCGCTGGCGTTCCTGGAGGAATCACTGGAAGCGCTGCAAAACAATATTCGCCAATACAACAATATTTACCTTGCCCAGTTACAGGAATTTAAAAAAGAATATGCCGATTATTGTATCGGCGCCACCGCGAGCGACGAAAAGCGCTCTTCTCCGCTTGCAACAAATACACATCAGAGCGGCAACGGCACACCACACAAAGCGTGTTTCAGAGTTATTCCTTTACTCAATATTCAGAATAAAAACAGCATTATTCCGCAGCTTGGTTTGGAAAAAAGAAACTGTTCGCGCAATACCAATGGCAGTTCAGTTATCGTGCGCAACTGCGTAATTCAAGATAAAGAAGCGGCTAAGGTGCTGCTTACAGAATCGCAATTTATAAAGCGTAAACTGGCGCTCGGAGACGTATCAGAGGCGCTTCAACCGGTGCAAGAAAATGCAGCTACTCTCACGTGCAAAAACCTGTTTCAGTGCCAAAATCATATCCAGCAAGCGCTTGCAGGAGTCATTGCTGCGTATGATAGCTACGTACTAACTGCCGATATTTTAGTGGACTGGGCGCCAGTAGAAAGCTTAATTCAGGCAAAAATGGTTCAGGCCCACAACAATAAACTCGAACAACAACGTTTACGCAATCTTCTCTCATCGTCGCAACAGAAGATCCAATTACTGCACAATAAAATGGGGGCTGATAATCAGCAAAAACTCGACAAGGCTCGGTCATCGAAAAACAGCCTCGCGCAATTACAGCGCGGCGAGGTGGAAGTCAGCTTTGTTGGTTTAAAGCGAGAAATGCCATTAGCTGGCAGCATACGGGAGCAACTGGCAGAGCAGGCAAGAAACACCTCAGGATTGTATTATTTAATCGACCGATTACAGGATGTTGGTGATCCCGTATGGCGGACTATTACCAACCCGCTCAATGAGCACCACTGGAATAAAAAAGTCAGTAAGACCTTCGTGAAAGCTCAGGGAGACACGTCGATGGTCATTGTTAGAGACAATCCGCTGCACTTTAGAGCTCATCATGTCAGAAATGACCCAAGTGCATTAATTAAAGGTCAACTCGAAATAGCCCGGGCTATTGGTGATGCGGCTTTAACCATTGCAGGTGTTAAATTAGGCGGACGCGCAGCGCTTACCGGTTCCGCCCCCGAAAAGGAAAGTATTGAGCTTACCTCTGTAACTCCTGCCGGCAACGCGGAAAAACAAAAAAGACAGGTAGCACAAAAGCAAAAAGCCTTAAATGCTATGACAAATCAATTGAGAGTATTGCAACGTGAACTCGAAACGTTGACGCTTGATGAACCCGACGATGATAAACAAAAACAAAAGTTTGAAGCCAGGCTGAAATCCTTACGAAACCGGATTATTGGCTTGTTGCAGGGCTATAAAGTGCGGTTTGAGGTAGCTCAAGATGCTTAGTCAGATTGCTTCAAAAATCAGAATGTGGACACGCACCGGCTACGTCTTTGTCAGACCCTACTTTGGCTTATTGGCTTTGCTTATTCTGGCAGTGACCGCGGTAAATTGGATGGTCCTGACATACGAAGAAAATAGCAGTAGGAAGGTCTCTGACTGGAACAATTTATTTTTCTTATTAGTACTAAGTTTTGTTTGTGTTGCTCTTGCTGTTGTCACACGCACTCCTCAAAAGCATGAAACACTATCGATTATAGAGCGAAATGCCGGTTGGTTGACCTTTGTCAGCTATTCTTTTACTGCAATGGCGCTGATAGGTTCCTTCGTTTCGAAGCAATTCACACTATGGTTACTCATCGGTATCTATCTGAGTGCAAGTTCAACACTACTGGCGTTGACTCGTCCCATTGATTACAAACAACTAGGTCCGGATAAAAACGGAGACAACAAGTCAGATCCCGTGGAAGAAGATAACTACGTGATCAATGGGATCTTTCGTTTGGCTTACGGATTCGTCTTTTTGTGTGTGATTGCCCTAGTCGCTCTCGCTTTTAATAATCAGCCCCTCATACTAAACCCTACTAGAACTGAGTTGCCCCGCGAATATCATCCGCAAGATGTCCTTAACAATAGAGTAAATACCCTCATTGCTATCGTAAAAGGATGCGATTTCCAATATCAGGAGGCTATTGATCCCACCGCTTCCACCAGACTAGAGCGTCTTGAAGGACGTATGCCTGAACAAGCCCATTGTGGAGATCTTCCGCCGCAATGGGTACTGTCCATTGGCGGTAATGTGCTGCTCTGCCATGTATTAAACAATTGTGCTGAAGCGATTGCTGCACTCAACAACGAAAAAATAAATTACGGGGATCTCGCCACTCTGAAGCAGGAATTGAGCGATCTGCAGGAGCAAAAACATCGTCTGGAAACTGAAATTGCTGACCATAAGCGAGTACTTAGCGGCCTGACTATGGAAAACAATATATTCAAAAGTGATCAGGTTGAAAAGAGAATTAGAGCCTTTACTCCATGTATAAGCTGTGATGAACACTCGCTTTTAGGTTTATCCCGAGAGATAGAGGCATTAAAGCAGAAAATAGCTAAAGCGCAGTCGCAGTTGAAACATCAAGAACAAGTCTTCGAGCAGCCATTAATCTTTGGCCAACCGATCACTGGCGGCATTGTAGTACCAATCTACTTTTTAATTCTGGCGATGATTGGCGCTTTAATCAGCATGGCCAGAAAGCTCCCCGAATTTCAAAGGCGTGTCACGCCCGCTTATCACCTTCGCTATATTCACGATGTAAAGGAAAACCCCAAGCTGGCGGCCCCTATGACCGGCGCCGAAGCCCGGGAATTAGTAATGTTTCAAATGGTGCAGGTTTTAACCTCAGTAGGAGTTGCGATTATTGCATACTCATGGGCAACCCCGAATGAAATGGCAGCAGGCGCTGTATTAGCCTTTATTGCCGGCTTCTCATCTGAAATCGTACTGATAGCAGTAAGAGGTGTATCAAAAAGATTGGTAGAAGCTGAGCCGCGAGTTATTGCGAAAAGTCGCCTAGTCAGTCGTGAGCCGATTCCACAAACGATTGACGTTACCAACAGTGATAGCCCCAAGCCGAGTCCGGCCCTACGGGTACGAACAGTTTCATTAGCGCCACTCGAAGTGGGTCAAGAAGTCAAATTATTAAATAGTAAAATGCTGCCTAACGGCAATGTGTTGGAATTATTGTCGGTTGGTACCGTTAAATCCATTAGAAATACAACGATTACTGTACTGTTTGAGCTGGACGGCAAGCCACTGGAAATTAATCTGAATCGCAGTGATTTGGCGCCAAGTGAGCAGGTTGGCGCGTCAAAAGACGATTTGAGAGGATAAACATGAAAAAAGGTCAGACTACCGCCAGATCAGGGCTATGTCTTAGAGCGCAGCCAAAAACCGGAGCCATTATCGGGGCCCTGGAGTATGGTAGCCAGCTCGAAGTAATCAGCGAAGAAACCTGGCTAAAAGTGAAAACGGTCAACGGCACTGAAGGCTATGTACTAGCAGACTATGTAGAACTTTCCAATGTGAGACCGCCGAAAAATACACAATCTGCAGCTAACAATCATATTATAACCTATCGGCCTTTCACGAGTCTTATCCAGGGCAAGCCGGTTAAAATCGATATCGCTTTTAAACCCGTCATGATTTGGTTAGAAAAACAGCTTCAGAAGCATGATCTTAGTATGTGGGTCACCAGTTCATTAAGAGAGCCGGGACAGCCAGTTTCTGAGGCCGTGGTTAATCCTGCCAGCTTGTCCAATCACTTGGTTGGTCATGCTATCGATATGAACTTATTTACCCCTTCCGAGTGGTTTAACTCTAACCGATTGGAACGGATCAACATCATCGACAAAGCAAAATCCAGGCAAATCCCCCTCGATGATGAAGAGAAAGTACGTCGCTTTCTTTATAGTATCGTCCATGAATCAAAAAGTGAATTAGGTTTTGAACTGCGCTGGGGAGGACATTTTGCGCCTAGTGATCCTGTGCATATCGATGACGGCATTAATGTAAAAGACAACCATCAGTACTGGACAATGCTTAAAAAAACCTGGCCGTCGCTGGTAACTTAACCTTCAGGATAATAAGTAATAACTATTGAACGACTTATATCACCAGGAAGGACAGGGTTGTTTCCTTTCAGGGCGTTCAATTTTTCAAAATAGATTCTCTGAAGATTCTGAGGAGGAAGATGATCGTCAGATAGCCCCGTTCGATACGAGACACTAACTGCCAATTTTTACCAAAATAAAAAAAGCGAGCACTTAAGGCTCGCCTTTCAAATCTATGAACAGCTTAGTCAGTCACGAACTTAATTGTTGATCACCAACTCATCACTCTTCAATATAGCTTTCCAGCGGCGGGCAGCTACACATGAGATTGCGGTCGCCGTATACGTCATCGATACGGTTTACGCTTGGCCAGAACTTATTGCGGGCGACTGTAGGTACAGGATATGCCGCGGTGGTGCGGTCATAGCTGCGGTTCCAGTCGTTATCACAGATATCGGCCAGTGTGTGTGGTGCGTTGTGCAGTGGGTTGTCGGTGGCATCCCATTCGCCGCTTTCCACTTTGGCAATCTCTTCGCGAATATGGATCATGGCTTCCACAAAACGGTCGAGCTCAAACTTCGATTCTGACTCGGTTGGCTCAATCATCAGCGTACCGGCTACCGGGAAGCTCATGGTTGGCGAATGGAAACCGTAGTCGTTCAGACGCTTGGCGATGTCCAGCTCGGTAACCCCAGAGGCTTCTTTAAGCGGGCGTAAATCGATAATACATTCGTGTGCCACGTGGCCATTACGCCCTTTGTAAAGTACCGGGTAATGACCTTCCAGTGAACGCGCCACATAGTTAGCGTTCAGAATGGCCACTTCGGTGGCTTTGCGTAAACCTTCGCTGCCCATCATTTTGATATACATGTAGCTGATTGGCAGAATCGATGCACTGCCCCATGGCGCGGCGGATACGGCACCACAGTCTTTACCCGCACCTTCAATATCCACCACAGTGTGGTTAGACAGGAATGGCGCCAGATGCGCTTTTACGCCAATAGGACCCATACCCGGGCCACCACCGCCATGCGGAATACAGAACGTTTTGTGCAGGTTTAAGTGCGATACATCTGAGCCAATAAAGCCGGGCGCGGTAATGCCTACCTGGGCGTTCATGTTGGCGCCGTCCATGTAAACCTGACCACCGTACTGATGCACGATATCGCAAATTTCACGTACGGTTTCTTCGTATACGCCGTGGGTAGACGGATAAGTAATCATCGCACAAGACAGGTTTTCACCCACTTCTTCGGCTTTAGCGCGCAGATCGTTGAGGTCTACGTTTCCGTTCTTATCACAGGCAACCACCACCACTTTCAGGCTTACCATTTGCGCTGAAGCCGGGTTTGTCCCGTGGGCAGAGCTTGGGATCAGGCACACATTACGGTGCCCTTCACCGCGGCTCTCATGATAGCGCTGAATAGCCAGTAGGCCCGCATACTCCCCCTGGGCACCTGAGTTAGGTTGCATAGAAAGCGCATCGTAACCGGTAATACTGATTAACCAGTCGCTGAGCTCGCCGATCATCTCCTGGTAACCAGCAGCCTGATCCAGCGGCGCAAACGGGTGCAGCTGACCAAATTCAGGCCAGGTAACCGGGATCATTTCAGCCGTAGCGTTGAGCTTCATGGTGCATGAGCCCAGAGAGATCATCGAGTGATTCAGCGCTAAGTCTTTGTCTTCGAGGCTCTTAATGTAACGCAGCATCTCGGTTTCTGAGTGATAGCTGTTAAACACTTCGTGGGTCAGGTAATCACTGGTACGTACCAGATCGCCCGGAATAGACTGGCTGCCCTGGGTAGTTACCTGGGCATCGAGGTCGTCAATGCTCAAGCCGTGATCGTCACCAATCAATACGCTGAATAGGTTCAGAATATCGTCGCGAGTGGTGGTTTCATCCAGTGCAATACCTACCGCGCCATCAAGATCCGTACGCAGGTTGAGTCCCAGCGTCAGGGCCTTTTCTGTCACGCTGGCTTTATCATCCACCAGCACGGTCAGCGTATCGAAGTACGTGCAATGCTTAAGCGCCAGGCCTTTTTTGGTTAAACCGGCGGCCAGAATATCCGCTAAGCGGTGAATGCGGCTGGCAATGGTTTTAATGCCTTCAGGGCCATGGTAAACCGCGTAGAATGAAGCCATGTTGGCCAGCAATACCTGGGCAGTACAGATGTTTGAATTGGCTTTTTCGCGGCGAATGTGTTGCTCGCGGGTTTGCAGCGCCATACGCAGTGCCTGCCGACCACGGGTGTCTTTACTTACACCAATGATACGGCCCGGTAACGAACGCTTGTAAGCATCACGGGTGGCAAAAAAGGCCGCGTGAGGACCACCGTAACCCATGGGTACACCAAAACGTTGAGCACTGCCTAAGGCAACATCTGCACCTAATTCACCGGGCGACTTCAGCAGCGCCAGGCTCATCAGGTCTGTGGCCACCGCAACAATACCTTTTTTGGCTTGCACGGCAGCAATAATATCGGTGAGGTCTTTTACTTCACCAGTGGTTCCAGGGTATTGCAGTAACGCACCAAATACTTCGTGATCGGCGGCTTGTTCTGCCGGGCCGGTAATAATGCCAAAGCCAAACATTTCAGCACGGGTTTCAACCACGTCCAACGTTTGCGGGTGCACATCATCAGCCACAAAGAAAAGGTTAGCTTTTTTGTTTTTAGAAACACGCTTAGCCAGCGCCATGGCTTCGGCCGCCGCGGTACCCTCATCCAGCAACGAAGCTGAGGCCAGCTCTAAACCGGTCAGGTCGATGGTGAGTTGCTGGAAGTTAAGGATGGCTTCCAAACGGCCCTGGGCAATTTCCGGCTGATACGGTGTATAAGCGGTATACCAGCCTGGGTTTTCCAGCACATTACGTAAAATAACATTTGGTACATGGGTATCGTAATAACCCATACCAATAAATGAGCGATTAATTTTATTCTTTGCGGCGGTCGCTTTCAGGGCTGCCAGTGCTTCAACTTCGGTGGCGCCTTCGCCGGTTTCAATAGGTTTATCCAGACATATGCTGTTTGGCACGGTCTGGTTAATCAGGTCGTCTAATGAGCTGGCGCCCACTTTGTCCAGCATTTGACGGATTTCTTCTTCGCTGGGGCCAATATGACGGCCAACAAAGGCGTTTTTCTGCTCTAACTGAGCCAGTGAAATTGAAGCGTTTGACATAATTCGTTAAGCATCTGCAATAGAGTAAAAAAAATAAACAAAGGGGCCAAAACCGCCCCTTTATTATCATTATTGTAACGTCAGACTTATTCGTCGTCTTCGATGCTGGCAGCGTAGCCTTCAGCATTCAGCAATTCTTCGATTTCCGATTCGTCGTCGGCTTTAATTCTGAACAACCAGCCGTCACCGAATGGGTCTGAGTTAACCAGTTCAGGTGAGTCTTCAAGCTCTTCGTTTACCGCCAGCACTTCACCTGTGATTGGGGTGTATACGTCAGAAGCGGCTTTCACCGATTCAGCTACTGCAACATCGTCGCCGGCATTTACCTGATCACCCACATCCGGTAAATCAACAAATACCATATCACCTAATAAATCCTGCGCGTGTTCAGTGATACCAATGGTATAAACTCCGTCACCTTCAGGGCGAACCCACTCGTGTGACGCCGCGTATCGTAAATCATTTGGGATAGTACTCATGTGTATTCCTGCTCTTCGTTAAATTGTTATAAAACACTTTTTCCATTGCGGACAAAACTGGGCTTAACCACTTCTACTTTAACCCACTTTTTGCGCATTTCCACTTCTACTGTGGTGCCATTTGTCGCAGGGATACGCGCCATGGCGATAGCATGCCCAAGGGTTGGTGAGAAGGTACCGGAGGTAATCACACCCGCTTCGCCTTCTTCTGTTTTTACATTAAGGCCGGCGCGCAATACGCCTTTCTCTTTCATTACCAGACCCACCAGTTTTTGGGTACCCTGTTCACGCTTGGTTTCAAGCGCTGCACGGCCCACAAAATCACGCTCAGCTGGTTCCCAGGTCACAGTCCAGCCCATATTCGCTTCCAGTGGCGAAATGGTTTCGTCCATGTCCTGACCATATAAATTCATTCCCGCTTCTAATCGAAGGGTGTCACGCGCGCCCAGTCCGCTTGGCTTCACACCGGCATCAAGCAGGCTTTGCCACAGTTCAGGCGCCTTTTCTACCGGCACCATAATCTCGTAGCCGGCTTCTCCGGTGTATCCGGTAGTCGCGATAAACAGGTCTTCGGCCTGCACGCCGTAAAACGGTTTCATACCCTCTACCGCTTCATTTTGAGCGTTAGAGAAAACCTCGGCAGCTTTCGCTTTGGCCTCAGGTCCTTGCACCGCAATCATGGCAAACTCAGGGCGCTCGGTAACAGTTACCTCAAAGCCTTCGGTTTGCTTCATTAACCAGTTCATGTCTTTTTCACGGGTGGCGGAGTTCACTACCATGCGATAGTTGGTGGCATCAAAGTAATAAACAATTAAATCGTCTACTACGCCGCCTTCTTCGTTCAGCATACCGCTGTATAAGGCTTTGCCTTTCTCTTTAAGCTTATCAACATCGTTGGCCAGCAAGTAACGCAAGTAGTCCTTGGCCTGAGCACCAGTGACATCAACAATGGTCATATGCGACACGTCAAACATGCCAGCGGCCCGGCGCACAATATGATGCTCTTCAATTTGAGAGCCATAATGCAATGGCATATCCCAGCCGTGGAAATCGACCATCTTGGCACCTGATTCAAGGTGTTTGTTGTATAACGCGGTGCGTTGTGTAGTTGCGCTGCTCATGGTGGCTAACCCGTCAAAGTAAAGACAATGGTTAAAAGTATAGGGAGGGCTGGCGAACACAACAAATTGGAAATTCTTATGAATACATTTAAAATGCTTATATACATAAGCTTAAATATCAGAATTCCTAATCTTTATGATGAAGCAACTCTCCCTCGATAACCTTCGCACTTTTGTGGGCGTCATAGAACAAGGCGGCTATGCCAAAGCGGGTCAGTGGCTGGGGCGATCCCAGCCTGCTATCAGTCTGCAAATTAAAAAGCTTGAGGAGCAGTTAGGTAAAAAGCTGTTTACTAAAGTGGGCCAGCGCCATCTGCCCAGTTCAGACGGCAACTGGCTGTACCCTAAAGCTAAAGAATTGCTGGAACTCAATGACAGTATTTTCCGCAGTCTGGACCCCACGCCCTTGCGCGGGCGCATGCGCCTGGGAATTCCCAATGAATTTGCGTCGACCTTACTTCCCGGTTTGATTGGCGAATTCTCTAAACGGTATCCGGATGTCTCGCTGGAAGTCACGTCTGCACTCAGCCGTGAACTCCTCCAGCCGTCAAGGCGTAACGACTTCGATATGATTCTGGCCCTGGTCAACCCGGAACAAACTACCGATGGTGATGTGATATTGGAAGATGAAGTAGTGTGGGTCGGCGATCCTGCCCACCCGTTGATCAGCCAGAACATCGCCCTGGTGCTGGCGCCCGATGGCTGTATTTACCGCAGCCGCGTAATAACCCACTTAAAACAACAAACCACGGCCTGGAAGATTAGTTATACCAATGCTGATTTATCCGGCCTGGTGGCCGCTATTCAACAAGGTCTTGGCATCACCGCGCTGGCGCGCTCCAGTATGCCGGCGAATCTGATTGAACTGAAACACCGAAATCTGCCGGCACTGGGAGGGATCAACGTATGCCTGTTTATTCAGTCTACCCAGCACCCGGTAGTAAGCAGAACACTGGCTGACTTTATTACTCGTCGCTTAAGAGAACGATAATTTTCACCAGAACTTGGGGGATCGCTACTTTGCACTATACTTTGCTCAAAGACACCGTTTTACGATGATATGCTAAGTACCCCCATAGACAGCAATTTGGTTGACGATGATTATTCGTTGTTAACCAGCGACATGACCGCAGAGGAAGCAGCCCAGCTTACACCTGTATTTCAAACGCTTAGCGATCACCTGGATCTCGATGGCGCTATGCTGCTATGTCATTCCCGCTCGTTGTGGAATCAACTTTACTTCACTACCAAGCAATCCCTGGACACTGACTTTATTGAGTCGTTACTGCCCCGGTTTCGGGCCGAGAGTCAGTGGCAATGTCCCGCGGGTATCCTCGATTTTGCACTGCCTGGTCATGATGAACTGGCAGCAATCACGTTATTCAGTGAGCCGCTGAATATTGAACTGAGCCTCTGCGTAATGCTTAAGTCAGGCAAATCTGCTGACGAAGCGCTGTTTAATCGATTGCACCATTATCTGACCATGCTTACTACCCTGTGCGAGCATATTACCCGTCAGCGTATTATGCAGGCCCGGCTAATCAAGAAAAAACGGCTGGGCTTTATTGTAGAAGCCACCGGCGCCGGTACCTGGGAGTGGGAAATCCCTACCCAGCGAGTGCAACTGAATGCACGCTGGGCCAACATGCTGGGCTATGAGCTCAACGAGTTAAGCCCGCTGTCGATAGATACCCTGCTAAACGTCATGCACCCTAAAGATCGCGAGCAAGCTAACGCCTTGCTGCAGGATTGTTTGCAGGGTAAGGCCACCTACTACGATTTTGAATGTCGCATGAAGCACAAAAGCGGTGACTGGATCTGGTTTTTGGCGCGCGGCAAAGTAACCGAGTATAACGCCAGCGGCGACGCGGTATTAATGGCGGGCACCCATACCAATATCAATGAGAAAAAGCGTATCGAACTGGCCTTAGCAGAGAAAGCCAGTTTTCAGCAGTTGATGTTCGACCATCTGCCGGTGTATTTATTCGTTAAAGACACCGACTACCGTATTGTGATGGCCAATGAGAAATTTATTTCCCTTTATCCGCCGGATAAACGCCACAAGGTCATAGGTTATACTACGGTCGAGGAATACAACAAGGAAGAAGCCAACCGTTTTTTACGCATGGATATTCTTGCCTTTGCGTCTGGCAGTTCAGAAAACGAAGAGCAAATCCAGTTCCCCAATGGTGAAATCCGTACCCTGTGGACCAAAAAAATTCGTTTCGAAGATTCACACGGGCAGTCGTTTATTCTCGGTGTCGCCACCGACATTACCAACGTTAAAGCCAGTGAACTGGCCATGCAACTGGCAAAAAATGAAGCGGAACAGGCTAATCAGGCGAAGAGTGAATTTTTAGCCACCATGAGTCATGAGATCCGCACTCCAATGAACGGTATCATGGGCATGTTGCAACTGGCGCTGCAGGACGCCAGCAGTGAGCAACAACAGCGACGTCTTGAGCTTGCCCGCACCAGCGCAAGCGCATTGCTTACCATTATCAATGATATTCTCGACTTCTCTAAAATCGAGGCACAAAAAATGGAGCTGGAGCGCGCGCCCATAGAAATGGACCGGCTAATTCAGCGCATAGTTGAGGAACAATTAACGCACCTCAACACTAAACCGGTGCAGCTTGAGGTCGATTTGAGCGATTTACCCTTCAGCCGCATGTCAGGGGATGAAGTTCGACTGGGGCAGGTACTAACCAATTTACTCTCAAATGCCATTAAATTTACCGCCGAAGGTGAAGTGCGGCTGAGCCTGCGCGGCCTGCCTGTGGACAGCGAGCAGATCCTGCTGGAAATGGTCGTGGAAGATACCGGGCTTGGCATGACTCCCGCCCAGCAAGAAGTGCTGTTTCAACCTTTCACTCAGGCCGATTCATCGACCACCCGACGCTTTGGAGGCACTGGCCTCGGGCTGACTATTGTGCAGCGTTTAACACATTTAATGAAAGGCAAAGTGAGCGTTACCAGTGAGCTAAATAAAGGCAGCACATTTACGGCAACGGCAACACTCTTCGCGCCGGTACGGGTGCAACATTCACCTAACATAGGGGGGGTGGTTGTTTTAAGTGCATTGCACAATCAGGCTCGGTTGTTGTGTAAACAGTTAGCCACCTGGAAAGTTCGCTTTGTGTTGGTCGACTCGCTCGACTCGCTGGCCGAATTTACTGACAAGATGCCGCCGAATATGGACTGGCTAATTGTTGATGCGGCGCTGCAGGCAGATTACACCGTGTGGAAAAAGAATAAAAAACAGGCCGGTGCAGGCCAGTTCCTCCCTGCTAATCAGGCTGTTTTTGTTGAACGGCACCACATTAGTCAAAACTCTACCGAGCAGGAAGATGACTTCCTTATGCTGCACAAGCCGGTATTACGAAATGAGCTTCTGGCGTTATTAGAGCGCTCCTCTGACAGCCCTGAAAGAGGGGTCGATTTGTCTGCTATCCCGGCTCAGCAAACGGGCCGAATCATGATAGCCGAGGACAATCCTATAAACCGCGAGGTCGCTTTTTACATGCTGCAGGATGCGGGCTTCTCGGTGCTTTCTGCTGAAGATGGTAAACAGGCAATCGACTTACTGAAAACCCACCCTGATATCGATCTGGTGCTGATGGATTGCCGTATGCCGGTGATGGACGGGTTTGCCGCTACCCATGCCATTCGATGCGGAGAAGCGGGCGAGCAATACAAAAACATCCCCATTGTGGCCTGCACGGCTAACGCCTCATCAAAAGATAAACAAGAATGCTTGCAGGCAGGTATGGACGCTTATCTCACCAAGCCGTTACGCAAGAAAATGCTGATCGATACTATTTCCTCGATACTTAATCCCGACTACATGATCTGACTAAACTGGCTTTTTTCCGGCCTTCCTGTCAGCTCTCATTGTGCGGCACAAGCACTACTATGAGCTGGCAGTTTATTTTTAATTACGGAGAAAAATCATGAGCAAATCAACTATCACTACCCTTAGCCAACAACAACTCAGCCAGGTTACCGGCGGCAGCATCATTCAGGTACCAGTGCTAAATCCAGTCACCCTGCCCGACCCGGTATTTATTCCGGTTGATAAAAAAGACATTCCCGTGTTAGTTAACCCACGGGTAACACCAATGGTCTAACCATGGCTCAGTGACTGGCGACACCTTGCCGCCAGTCACTTTCTATCAGGCTTGTAACGGTTCGAGCTTACCCAACGGCTCTGCTGGCGACACCGGTGGTGAGGTAAACCAGGCTGGTCCCTTTGCTGTCATGTACAGGCAATCCTCCAGTCGTACGCCAAATTCACCGGGAATATAGATCCCCGGTTCATTAGAAAAACACATCCCGGGTTTTAACACCGCCTTCTCACCTTTTACAAAGTTCACGCTTTCATGCCCTTCCATGCCAATCCCATGACCGGTGCGGTGAGAGAGCCCAGGTAACCGATAGTCAGGTCCATACCCTATTGAGGTGTAATACTCACGCACGGCATCGTCGACACTGCCGGCGGGCTTTCCTAATTGCGCTGCAGCAAAGGCAATGTCCTGACCTTTACGTACGGTTTGCCACACCTGCTCCTGCTTGTTAGCAGGCTCACCAAAAATAAAGGTACGGCTTATGTCCGACTGATATCCATGCACGGCACACCCACAATCCATCAGTACCACAGAGCCATTGTTGATAGTTTGTTGCTGACGGGTACCATGAGGATACGCGCTGGCTTCATTAAACAATGCCAGGCTCCATGGCTGGCTGCCGCCGAGCGCCACCATGGCCTGATTCATCATAGTTTTCACTTCGGTCTGAGACATACCCTTGCGCAGCCGCTTATACACATAACCATAGGCCGCTAGCGTTATTTCGTTGGCTTTGTGCATTAGCGCCAGTTCATGGGCAGATTTCATCATTCTGCAGCCGCGCGTGACCGGTTCGGCACTTACCGCCTGCAGTTGAGAATTGGCGCTCAGGATGCCATCAGAGACAAAAAACCGCACGCTGTTTTCAAATCCAATCCTGCCCTTTTTAATTCCCCGGTCAGCAAGGATTTGGGTAACCAATGCAAAAGGGCTCTCATGCTCCTGCCACACCCGCACATCGTCACCCACTTCCAGCGACTCACGAATGCTGGGCTCCTCAAAAAACGGGCAAACCACGCCAATTTCGCCCTCACGGGGGATCACCACGCCCGTCAGCCTTTCACTGCGCCACCATTGAATGCCGGTGAAGTACACCATCGCCGCCCCCGGCTCCAGCACAACGCCATCAATATTCAGCTCGCTCATTAGTAATTGTGCCCGGGCGATGCGGTTCCTTCTTTCAGCTACCGATATGGGCGACAAGTCGCCTATCAGCGAAGTCAGTGATGCCAGTTCGTCATTCTGTCCTGCGGCATTGGCCTTGCCGGCCAGTAACAAACTCACGCTGCTTAAACCGGTTAATTTTAAAAATGTACGTTTATCCATATCTCGTTCTTCTTGTTTGGATGTTAAAACTGATGGGAAAACACCGAACGCGACGGGATCTCTATTAAACGGGTTTGCCGTCCATCCAGATACCAGACGCCGGTGTCATCAAAAAATGCATCTTCTTCCAGCATGATGCGAATGTCTTTACCCCATGGGGTCACCATCACCGCATTATTCAGTTCAATACTGTAGGCGGTGTTCAGGTGCAGCGGGTAATCACCATCACCCGGCACACCACCCTGCTTGTCCCACATGCCCAGTGTAGTGCCCGCCGCATGGCCATGATAGCCCAGCGGATGAGTGTAAATGGTCGGCTTTAAACCTGCCGCTTTTGCCTTTGCCAGACTGCTGGCCAGTACCTCATTACCGGTACGCCCCTCAGCGAATTCGCCGGTAAAAATGTCCTGCAACTGATTGGCTTTTTGCAGCGCCTGGTGCAGATAATCCGGGGCGCTATTCTCGCCCGGCATTAAAATATAGGCGTGTTGTTGTGTATCGGTATTTAAACCAAGATAAGTAATGCCAAAATCAACATGCAACAGATCGCCAGGCTGGATCACCTCGGCGTGGTTATCGTCAAATGTGGTTTCGTGGTCAAAACGCTGATTATCGCTGCGCTGCAGCGATACCGAAGGATGAAACCAGGTAGCCAGTTTTAGTTCTGCCACCCGCTCTCTGAACCACCACACCAGATCGTCAGTGGTTGTTTTGCCCACTGTGATGGTTTTAGCGGAGAACCCTTCAGCTATAATCTGGTGAGCCACTGCCACCATTTTTTTATACTGCTCAATTTCGGCATCAATGCGGGTTTCCAGCCACCCCACAGCCAGCGCTTCGGCAGACACCACCCGCGACTGATATTTTGACGGCAGTTCAGACATTAACTTTGCACGGTCGGTTACGGTCAGGCCATCTGCATGGGCCCATATCTCAGACTGGTTCACACCAATAGTCTGGGGGTCAAAACGCTTGATAATGGCATTTAACGCCTGCCACTGATCCGGCTGTTCGGCTTTATCCCACGCGCGCTCAAACATACTGCCCACCTTATACGGCGCAACAGCCAGGGTGTGTACGTTGCCCTGTTTATCTTTAGCAATAACTAATACCGTGGTGCGTCTGGCGGATTGCAGCCAGTCTGCCGGCAAAAACGTCCGTAATACCGGATCTTCGTTATATTCGCGGCTAATCATCAGCCACATATCAATACCGCTGCGGGTCATTAGCTGTGGTAACAGTTGCTTAACCCGCTTTGCCAGCAAGGCATCCTGCACTTTTGCACGCTCGCGCAATGAGAGAAGTTCGTCGGCCGGTGCCGCCTGACTGTTAAATACGGCTAAACCGCCCAGTAGCAGTACTACATTCAACACTCGCATACCGGGTATGCTCCTGATAGTGAAAAAAGA
The DNA here is from genome assembly GCF_913058315.1 of uncultured Alteromonas sp. Classification (GTDB taxonomy): domain Bacteria; phylum Pseudomonadota; class Gammaproteobacteria; order Enterobacterales; family Alteromonadaceae; genus Alteromonas. The sequence continues at coordinate 37,336 of NZ_CAJXQY010000021.1, forward strand.
CTTAGCTACTGTATGCCCGCTTGGCCGGAGTTGCAACGCCAGCACGATAAGCTGGCGTGCGATGACGTTAAAGGCGGTATTACAACTGGCGTGTTACCAGCCCATTGCCTGAGTAATAAAGCGTTGTTTTATCGACGGGATAGCATCGGCCGTGCACATACCCACGCCGCGGATTAGCTTCTTGAGCGGATGGCTGCCACCAAACAGTTGTTTAAAGCTTTCCATAGCAGCAATCATCTTAACCGCCTCACTCTTGCGGGCCCGTTCAAAGGCTCTTAACTGACGCGCCTGATGAAAAGCGGCCTGCTCGGCGGCCAGCTTTTGCAGGCTGTCGGCCAACGCAAAAGCATCCTGTAAACCAAGGTTTGCGCCTTGTCCGGCTAACGGATGAATCGTGTGTGCTGCATCACCAATAATGACTAAGCCTTCGCTCAGCCACTGGCGGGCATAGCGCATGGTTAGCGGGAAGTGCATGCGCGCACTTTCAACAGCGATTTCGCCCACGTCGCCTTCGATGGCAACCTGCAGAGCTTTGGCGAAGTCACTGTTAGACAACGCCAGTAACTCATCGGCTTGCTGACTGTTCTGCGACCAGACAATAGAGCATAAATTGGGATCGCTCAAGGGTAATAAGGCCAGCGGTCCAGTTGGCGTAAACACCTGGCGCGCCACTTTACCGTGAGGCTCTGCGGTTTTAATAGTTGCCACAATGGCGGTATGACCGTAATCCTTAAACGTCAGCGGAAAGTTGGCGTATTTACGAATAGCCGAATTAGCCCCATCGGCTCCCACTAACAACCGGCAGGACACCACTTCGTCGCTGTCGAGCATAAGCATGGTTTCGGATTGTCCGGTTAACACTTTGGCAATGTGGGTCGACGGTAATATCTGCACATTGGCCTGCTGACTAACCTGATGATGTAATGCATTAACCAGAGACTGGTTTTCAATGATATGCCCCAGTTCAGAGGTGCCCATTTCTTCACTGCTGAACTGGATCCGGCCAAAACTATCCTGATCCCAAACCTGCATCTGCGTATAAGCACTCAGGCGTTGCTGGTCGAGATGCTGCCACACACCCAGTTGCTCAAGCACCTGTTTATTCGCCGCGTTAATCGCTGACACCCGCAGTTCGGGCTGCACTGAAAGAGGTTTGGCTATGGGAGTGGTGTCGATCAGAATAACCGACAAATCGGCCTCTTTCAGAGACCGGGCCAGTGCCAGCCCCACCATGCCTGCGCCGACTATTGCGATGTCCGCCTGATACATATTTTGTGTCCTGTATTGTTCGGAATTACTGCCCAAAACCCATGGTCTGGCGCACAAACTTCTGCGATAACCCATCACAGAATTCCATTGCCAGTAAGCCGGCATTCCGGCCTACCACCAGCGGTGCGTGCCGGTTAGAAAACAGCCTCACCAGTCCATCGGTTAAGCCGATAGTAATGGCTTTATCCTTTACTCGTTTTTGCCGGTATTGGTTTAATACCGAAAATGCACCCGGGTCGTTAGCGTTAGCAAGAATACCGGCCAGTTCCAGTACATCTCTGAGCCCCAGGTTAAAGCCCTGCCCCGCAATGGGATGCAACGCCTGTGCGCCATTGCCAACCACCACGCAACGATGGCTGGTAAATTCGCGGATCTGATTTAACATCAACGGGTAACTGTGGCGGCTGCCCACCTTGTTAATCACGCCATGTCGGTGGCCGATTTGTTGCTGCAACTGGCTGATAAATTGTGCCTGAGGCCATGCCAGAGCGGCTTCTGCTTCGTCGTGGCTTAAGGTCCAGACTAACGAGTAACAGTTAGCGTAGTCACTGCTGTCATCTTCAGCAAAGGGCAGCAGGGCCAGTGGCCCGTTTGGCGTAAAACGTTCGTGAGCCCAGCCGTTGTGCGGCTCACTTAATTGCACGTTGGCAATTAGCGCAGACTGGCCGTAGTCTTCGCTGCTACGTTTGAAATTGAGTTTATCCGCCAGTTCAGAGCGCCCGCCATCGGCCAGCACCAGTAAACCGGCGGTTAACGTGCTGCCATTGCTGAGCTGTAGCTCAATGCTATCGGCAGACTGGTTAACTTCATCCACCGTTACACCTTCCAGCACGCTGAGTTCTGGTAACCCGGCGGGAAAAAGCTGCTGACCAAGTGCCTGTATCCCCACTACCTGGCCAAAACTTTGCGACTGATAATCGCTAGCGTGCAGGCGAGTCTGGCCAATGAATCCCTGGTCGGAAACCAGTATATGTTCGATGGGCGTCGCGAAGGCTTTGTTCAGATCGATACCCAGCTCCGTGAGCGCCTGCTCGGTGCGTTTTGCCAGGGCTATTACCCTGGCATCAAACCCTGGGTGGCTGTGCGGATCCCGGCTAAACTGATTGGCGTCGATTAAGGTAACACTGTGGCGGCCCTGCCTGACCAGCAAACGCGCCAACACAGAGCCCACGGCTCCGCCACCCACAATAACAATGTCTGACTGGTTATTTTTTGCCACTGACTGTGTCTAATCCTTCTACGGGCAATCAGCCCTCGGCCATTAAGGCTTCAATGTCTGCAATGGTTTTCGGGACGTCACCGGTTAACATTTGGTGTCCATCCTCGGTAATAACGATATTATCCTCAATTCGGATCCCTATGCCGCGATAGGGCTCGGGAATATCGTCTTCTACCGGTATATATATGCCCGGCTCAACGGTAATCACCATACCAGCAGCCAGCGGTCTGGGCTGGCCGTCCTGCAGGTAATCGCCAACATCATGGACGTCGAGGCCCAGGTAGTGCCCCAGGCCATGCATAAAGAAGCGTCGCCAGCTTTTGCTTGCCAACGCCTCTTCCGGGCTTTCTTTTAATAAGCCTGATTCGCACAAGCCGCGGCAAATAACCTCAATCACCACTTCCGTCACGGCCGGTAATGTTACCCCGGCTTTCAGTTGCGCCAGAGCGGCCAGTTGCGCATCGAGCACCAGTTGATACACCCTGGCCTGCGCAGCAGTAAATTTGCCGTTAACCGGAAACGTACGGGTGATGTCGGCAGCATAGCCGTGAAATTCGGCTCCTGCATCGATCAGGATCAAGGAACCATCAGCTATTTGTTGGTTATTTTCGGTGTAATGCAGGATACAGGCGTTCTCACCACCGCCCACTATCGTGCCGTAAGCAGGTTGCCGGGCACCGGCCATGGCAAACTCATGATGCAATTCGGCTTCAAGCTGATATTCGTAACAGCCGGGCGAGGCAAACTGCATAGCCCGGCAGTGCGCACGGGCGGAGATTTGTGCCGCCTCACGCATCACAGTGATTTCGTCGGTGGATTTAACCAGCCGCATTTCATGAATTAACGGCCGACAATCCACCAGTGCAATAGGAGCTAAGCTTTGTTTTGGCGCTTTGCGCAGGGTGTCGAGTGCGCCAAATACCCGTTCATCGGCAGCGGCAAACTCGCCTTGAGGGAAGAACACCTGTTGATGGCCTTCCAGCCACTCGGTTAGTACCTCAGGCAACACCTCTGTTGAATAGGCTTCATCAAGTTTAAACGTTTCAACTGCCTGCTCCGGGCCCAGACGTCGGCCGTGCCAGATCTCAAGCTGTGGATCTTTAGGCTGGCATATTATGGCGCGATATTCGCCGGCATAGCGTTCGTGATTAGACAGTAATAACCAGGCATCCGGCTCGTTAAAGCCGGTGAGATACCAGAAATCACTGTTCTGGCGAAACACATACTCGGTATCACGGCTACGGGTTACCAGCTGTGCCGAAGGCAGCACCAGCACACTGGCTGGCGGCAGCTGACGCAATAAGCGGGTTTGGCGCTGGCGAAACTGTTTAACGGTAATCATTAATGGACAGAAGGCGAATCTTGCTGGTCTTCGAGTAAAGACTGACCCAGTTCGTTAAAGCACAGCAGCGCAGAAATGCGAACATATTCCACCACTTCATGCAGGGCCTGTTCTGACTCTTCGTCATCGTTCATGGGCTCTTCCATGCGGGCAATATCCGAGAAATCCTGTAACGCTTCGCGCACATCATCCGAACAATTACTGAGCTTTTGCTGATACAGGCCAAAACCGGCCATAAATCCCTGAACCCAGTTGATCAACGCAAGACCGCGATCATTAATAGGCTGGCTATCGTCGGGCAACATCAGGCGTAAAGCAAACTGGCCATCAACCAGTTGCTGACAGGTTTCGTTGAACAGGTTTTGTAACTGGGAGACTACCGGTTCAGCCAGCGGCTGCCCCTGGTTCATGGTGTCCTGCAGGATCACCAGCCATTGCTGCTCACTCAGTGACATACCGCCACATAACATCCCGCACATCATGCCATGGATTTCAGCGCCATCCACAACCATCTCGTTATCGGCAAGGCATTGGGTTAAAGAATCGAACTCAGTGGACATAAGACATTCCATAAACAATTTGGCCAATGCTAACAAATGCACCGGTTTAAATCCAAAACTCCCGTTTATAATACCCGGAGCGGGTTAAAATTACAGCTAAGCGGGTACAAAGTAAGCATTTGAATATCATATGACGGATCGTGTCTGGCAGTTCACCGCCGATTCTACTATGATCACCTTTCGCAAGTTATTCATCACAGACTTGCATAGCGACGCAGAGGGCGTAAACTGACTCCCTTGAAATCGCTAACAACAATGTCTCCTGGGGTGTTTGCCAGTCTATTCATGTCCCTGGCCGATGCTATTTACCAAGGAAGTTGACTTGTTACTATTGAGCAGGCTCGGCTCGTACCGAGAAGCCTACGGTAATAATGATGCTTCCGCCCTGAACTTTTCGGTTCTAGGGCGAATAATAGACAGCGGCACTTTGGGAGACGCCATTTATCGACGGAATTAATAATGGCAATAATAAACTTTGGATCGGTAAATATTGACCATGTCTACCAGGTCGACCACTTCGTGCAGCCCGGCGAAACTATCGCATCAACCCATTACCAGCAACTTCTAGGCGGCAAAGGTGCCAACCAGTCTATCGCTCTGGCAGCAGCTGGCGCAGAAGTTCGCCATGTCGGCAAGGTAAACCAGTCAGACAGTTCATTTAAACAAACACTGATAAAGCATGGCATCGACTGCCAGTTTTTACAGTGTGTCGAAGCGCCCTCGGGCCACGCAATTATTCAGGTCACCCCGTCAGGGGAAAATGCCATTGTTCTGTTTGGCGGCGCCAATCAGGAAATCGGCAACAAAGAGATTATGCATGCGCTGGACAAAACCCGTCCGTCAGACTGGGTATTAACCCAGAATGAAACCAGTGGACTGGCAGAAACCCTTCAGCAAGCTAAAGAAAAGGGCATTAAAGTGGCCTTTAACCCGGCCCCTATGAGTGAGTCGGTAAAATCGCTGCCTCATGAATGCATTGACCTGCTGATCGTCAACGAAGTGGAAGCGGCTGAGCTTTCCGGCGAGCAGGAACTCGACGCTATCATTGAGCACTATAAAACCCAATGGTCACATGCTGAGGTGATCATTACACTGGGTAAAGCCGGTGTCATCATGCTTAAGAATCAACAAACCATTCAGGTCGACGCATTTGTGGTGGATGCCGTGGATACCACTGCCGCCGGCGACACCTTTATTGGTTATTTTTTAGCGGCTTACAGCCAGCACGCGGATGCCCGTCAGGCATTAAAACGCGCCTGCGCGGCATCAGCCATTTCCGTTACCCGTGCTGGCGCAGCGCAGTCTATTCCCGAAGCCAAAGAAGTCGATCGCTTTTTGGCGAAACACACCGGGTAAACGGCAAATTAAAAAGCATTAAAAGAGAATATTATGACGCACAAAATTATTATCGATACGGATCCGGGCATCGACGATGCTATGGCGATCTTTTTTGCCTTTCAGTCCCCTGAAATTGAAGTAGTCGGGCTGACCACCGTGTATGGCAACATTCCGGTCAGCATGGCTGCCCGCAACGCCCTGACCCTGTGTGATATCGCAGGTCGACAAGACATACCGGTAACTAAAGGTGTTGCATTACCCTGGGTAGGCCCGGAGTCAGGATACGGGCACTTTGTGCATGGTGATGACGGCTTTGGAAACATCGATTATCCGCCTTCAACACGTGAGTTAGACCCTCGTAGTTCAGCAGAATTCATTGTTGAAATGGCCCGCAAGCACCCCGGCGAAATCACTCTGGTGGCCATTGGCCCATTAGGCAATATCGCTCTGGCGCTGCGCCTGGAACCGGAATTACCCAAGCTGGTTAAAGGTATCAGCATCATGGGTGGGGCCGCTTTTGTTCCGGGTAATGTTACCCCGGTAGCCGAAGCCAACATCTGGAACGATGCTTATGCTGCAGACGTCGTTTTCTCAGCTGACTGGGAAGTGAAAATGTTTGGTCTGGACGTTACCCTGTTTGCACCAACCGATCCGAAGTTTGTCGACATTCTGGCTGAGAAGAATCCGGTAATGGGTGGCTTTATGCAAAAAGCCTCGCAATTCTACATCGACTTTTACTCACAAAACCGCGACGAAAAAGTATGTTTCTTCCACGATGCCTTCCCCATCGCCCATTTGGTGAAGCCGGAGTTGTTTGAATTTACCCGGGGCAACATTCGCATTTCGACCGACGAATTAAACCGCGGCCAAACGGTAGTAGCAGTACCCGGCACCACGGCCAGCCCGCTGTGGACCGAAGCAAAATTTGTGCAGGCCGCCACCAGCGTAAAACACGATGAGTTGTTCCAACTGTTTATCGATACTTACGCACTGTAAAACATTAAGCCCTGTCTGCTGACAGGGCTTTTTATTGAGCTTATGACCAACACTCTTCCCTTATCCCGCAAAGCTTTACGCCAGACTCTGCGCGCCAGACGTAATGCCTTGAGTCACCGTCAGCAACGGGAAGCGGCCAGTTTACTGAGTACGCAGATCCAATCGATCCTTACGCTGCCAAACAGTACGGTAGCAGGTTACCTCGCCAATGATGGTGAAATCGACTTAGCTCCCACTATCAGCGTCTGTCAGCAAGCCGGGTCTGTCACCCTGCCGGTATTGCACCCTTTTACCGGCAAACATCTGCTGTTTCAGGCATTCACGCCATTGACTGAAATGACATTCAATCGCTTCGGCATCAGCGAACCCGCGTTAAACAGCACCGCTATCCGCCTGCTTCATCAGCACCAGTTGTTGCTGATGCCATTAGTAGGGTTTGATGCGCAGGGCAATCGACTGGGTATGGGCGGCGGTTTTTACGACCGCACGCTGGCCAATATCAACCGCCTTGCACAGCGCCCCACTCTGGTGGGTGTAGCCCACGATTGCCAACAGGTTGACGAGCTACCCGTTGAGCCCTGGGATGTGCCTCTTGATCTGATTATTACTCCCACACAAATTATCAAAACCAATTAATCCGCCCCCCTGCACCACCCCATTTCCTAGCGTGATATTCAGGTTTTCAGGCCGCCTCTTTCTATAATTCCCTATGCTAAGGGGGGGAATATCGGCTAAAATACCGCCTCATTTTTTCAGCGGGTATAAGCATGGATCAGAACGCGAAAAAGCAGGCGGTAGGTCGCGCTGCAGTAAAATACGTCGAGCCAGACACCATTATTGGCGTGGGCACGGGCTCAACGGTTAACTATTTCATTGATGCACTGGCAGATATAAAGCACCAAATCGCCGGCGCGGTATCAAGCTCTGTTGCTTCCACCGAGCGCTTAAAAGCGCTGGGCATCGACGTGTTTGAACTTAACGAGGTCGACAGCTTGTCTATTTACGTAGACGGCGCTGACGAAGTCACCGAGCACAAACACATGATCAAAGGCGGTGGCGCGGCCCTGACTCAGGAAAAGATTGTTTCTGCTGTGGCCAAAACCTTTGTATGCATTGTGGACAACAGCAAGGAAGTTGGCGTACTGGGCACATTTCCGCTGCCGGTCGAAGTGATCCCCATGGCCCGTTCTTATGTGGCCCGCGAACTGGTAAAACTGGGCGGCGATCCGGTATACCGCAACGGTGTGGTAACCGATAATGGCAACGTGATCCTGGACGTGCATAACCTGGAAATACTGAACCCGGTAGAAATGGAAAAAGCCATTAATAATATTCCGGGAGTGGTTACCAACGGGATTTTTGCCTTACGTGGTGCAGACATTGTATTGGTTGCTACAGAAGACGGTGTAGTAACCCGGTAATAACCCCATCAGACAATACTGGATGTGCCCTAGCAAAAGTGCCGGGGCCCAACATGACTAAAAACGACAAAAACGTTCCTAGATATTCCAAAGTGATGCAACAAAGCGCTTTGTTCTACCAGGGAGTTTATGGTACTTTACCCGTATAGACGTCCAGATGTCTCTTAAATTCCCTGACTGAGAGCGATGTAATGAGCAAATTTTCACTATCAAAAGATAAAATTAAGATCTTGCTGCTGGAAGGTGTGCATAAAAGCGCCCTGGAAACCCTGCAGTCTAATGGTTACACCAACATCGAGTATTTGAAAACCTCGTTACCCGAAGATGAACTCATCGAAAAGATGAAAGACGTTCACTTTGTCGGCATTCGCTCTCGTACTCATATCTCCGAAGCCGTCGTTGAAGCCGCCAGTAAACTGGTTGCCGTGGGTTGTTTTTGTATCGGTACCAATCAGGTTGATCTGAAAGCTACTCAGGCCCGTGGTATTCCGGTATTTAACGCGCCTTTCTCAAACACTCGTTCTGTAGCAGAACTGGTACTTGGTCAACTGATCCTATTATTGCGCCGGGTACCACAAAAAAATGCACAGGCCCACCGTGGCGGCTGGGACAAGAGCGCAGAAGGCTCTTACGAAGCACGGGGTAAAACACTGGGTATTGTGGGTTATGGCCACATTGGTACCCAGCTGTCTATTCTGGCTGAGCACCTGGGCATGCGCGTGCGGTTTTTCGATATTGAAGACAAACTGGTGCTGGGTAACTCCGAACAGGTGAAGTCGATGGATGATTTGCTGGCCATGTCAGACGTTGTGTCTCTGCACGTGCCGGAAACTCCGGAAACCAAGAATATGATTGGTCAGGCGCAACTGGCTAAAATGAAGAAAGGCGGTATCTTAATTAACGCCTCTCGCGGCACCGTAGTCGACATCGACGCCTTAACTGAAGCGCTGGCTTCGGGTCACATTGGTGGTGCAGCCATCGACGTATTCCCGGTAGAGCCTAAGTCGAACAACGAAGAGTTCGAATCACCACTGCGTCAGTTCGACAACGTTATCCTCACGCCACACGTAGGCGGTAGCACCCAGGAAGCACAGCAAAACATCGGCATCGAAGTGGCCGGTAAACTGGCTAAGTACAGCGACAACGGCTCTACCCTGTCTGCGGTTAACTTCCCTGAAGTATCACTGCCAGAAAACGTGAAACGCTCTCGCTTACTGCATATTCACGAAAACCGCCCGGGCGTGTTAACCCAAATCAACCAGGCATTTGCGGCCAAGAGCATCAACATTGAAGCCCAGTACCTGCAAACCAACGCCGACATTGGTTACGTGGTTATCGACGTGGAAGCAGATAAGGCCGAAGATGCTCTGTCTGAGCTAATGCAAATTAGCGGAACTATCAAGACCCGCGTACTGCACTAATCAGGCTTTACCAACTAGCATACCCAAAAGGCTGTCTTAATGAAGACAGCCTTTTTTATAGGTATTGCAACGTTATCAATACAGCCTGATATGCTGGAGTTTCCACCTCTTCAAGTCATCACGAAAGTTCACTCCTTTCATCCTGTCTCTTATACACATCTCCGAGCCCACGAGACAGGCAGAAATCT
>NZ_CAJXQY010000022.1 GCF_913058315.1 uncultured Alteromonas sp.
AAGAATAAGCCGCAAATCAGGGCAACAATGATGAGCTCTTCAAGCAGCTTATCCCAGAGGTTGTCTATAGCGCTGACGATAAGGTTAGAGCGGTCGTAGACCGTGGTGATTTCCACGCCTTCGGGTAGCCCGGCCTGCAATTCCTGCAGTTTTGCCTTCACCCCATCAATCGTTTGTTGCGCGTTTTCGTTATAGCGCATAACAATAATGCCGCCAACAGTCTCGCCTTCGCCATTGAGCTCGGCAACCCCACGCCGGGGCGCAGGGCCCACTCTGATGTCTGCGACGTCAGCAAGAGTAACCGGTATGCCTGTATCTGAAACGTTTAGTGCAATCTGGCGAATGTCACTTAAAGTTTCAATGTAACCACTGACGGTCACCATGTACTCCGCTTCGGCCATCTCAATAACCGAAGCGCCCACTTCCTGGTTGCTCTCAATCACCGCTTGCTCAAGTTGACCCATAGTGAGGTTATAGGCATCGAGCTTGTAGGGATCGGCAACAATCTGATACTGCTTTTTCATGCCGCCAACCGTGGCCACTTCTGAAACGCCAGCCACCGATTGCAGGGCGAATTTAAGATACCAGTCCTGCAGGCTGGTGAGTTCATCAATATCATGTTGTCCGGTGGGATCGCTCAGGGCGTACATATATACCCAGCCCACACCCGTGGCATCGGGACCAAGCCTGGGTTTTGCTGAGGCGGGCAGAGTAGGCGCTACCTGCGACAGGTACTCAAGTACCCGGGAACGGGCCCAGTACATGTCGGTATCATCATCAAACAGGATATATACGTATGAGTCACCAAAAAACGAGAATCCGCGCACGGTATGCGCACCGGGCACCGACAGCATGGCTGAAGTCAGTGGATAGGTAACCTGTTGCTCAACCACCGAGGGAGCCTGGCCGGGGTAATTGGTTTGAATAATGACCTGCACATCGGATAAATCCGGAATGGCATCCACCGGCGTTTGTTTCACCGACCAGATGCCCGCAGCGGTTAACATCAGCGCTGCGAGCAGCACCAGCACGCGATTTTTAAGAGACCAGTTAATAATAACGGCAATCATGGCAAGCTCCTGCTAGTGACCAGCGTGATCCATGTCATGTGACATGGCCATGGCGGGTTCTATGTGGGTGATAACAAACTCACCGTCTCTGATCTCAAACGTGAAGCGTATTGTCTGGTCCTTTTGCCACGCCGACAAATCAACCTGGTCGCTGATCATAAAGTCCATGGTGGCCGGACCGCGGCCCCATTTTTCGATGGCGTCCCGGGAAATATTAATTGTTCGGTTTTCAGCGTTGATGCGGTTAACCGTGCCGTTTACTGTGGCTGAAGGAACGCTCGATGCTACGCTGGTGGCGTCAATAGCAATGATCTCTACCAGGCCGTCGGTGTCGCGGTTCAATTCAGCATCCAAACGAGTACCGGGGCTCAAAAGTGAACGGTCGACACCGCTGCCAATGGCAAAATCCATGGTCATGCCGGGCCAGTCCCAGGCTTCAATCGGGCCGTGACTAGCCGTAACGGTTAGCGCTTCAGAGTCAGTGGCATCGATAGTCAGTATGACCCACTGAGTCTCACTGTCAGCGTTATCATCAGCACCCGTAATGCGGGATAAGTCGGCATCGATTGCACTTTCGGAATCAATCAGAAACAGACCGTTTATGACAACCTCATCGCCTTCTTTAAGACCCGCTGTGATTTCTGCATAGTCTGCAGTGATGCGACCAACGGCGACCGCTGCTGAGCGGAATTCACCGTTGCCTAAGGCGAGCACTACGCGATCGTTCGCGGCGGTTCTGATTAACGCAGAGCGCGGTATCACCAGGGCTTCAGTGTTTGACGTATCAAATGTTACGGTAGCAAACATATTGGGTTTTAACCGGCCGTTCGGGTTGTCCAGTACCAGGCGGACCCTGAGTGAACGGGTTTGCCTGTCGAGTTCCGGGTAAACAAAGTCGACCATGGCGGTAAATTCTTCACCAGGCAACGCCGGCAGTGTGACGCGTAGCGCTTGCGTCGCGCTAAGGCTGTTAGCATAACGTTGGGGGATACTGGCCGTTATCCAGACTTTCTGCAAACTGGCGATAGCTAACATAGTGGTGCCCGGTGTTACATAGAATCCCGGGCGTATATTAAGATTGGTTACATAGCCGTCCTGAGGTACCTCAAAGGCAATTTGTTGCTGCACTCTACCGGTTTTGTCGAGTGCGTTAGTGACTTTGTCGGGTAGCTGTAACGCGCTGAGCCGGTCTCTGGCTGCGTTGATCAGCGACTGATTATTGCGACTGCGAGCCAGTAAGTATTCTTCCTGGGCATTCACCAGCTCCGGAGAATACAAGGTGTAGAGCGTTTCGCCCTGGTTAACCGGCTGACCATCGGTGGTGACGGTAAGACGCTCAATCCAGCCGCTGACTCGCGGATGAACATGCACAATGTTGTCTTCGGCTACTTCCACTACGCCTGTGGCCGCGATCGATTCAGACAGGTTGCGCTGACGTGCCTTAGCCGTCGTTACGCCGAGGCTCTGCACAATTTGCGGCGAAATGCTCACGGTCCCCGCGCTGGCACTTTCTTCACCGGCATAGACCGGCACCAGGTCCATGCCCATGGGAGACTTTCCTGGCTTATCCCGGCGGTAGCTGCTATCCATGGGCGCCACCCAGTAAAGAATGTCCGGCTCGTTGCTGGCGCCTGACTTGTTTTCGTTGTGCGGTGTGCTGGCCGACAGCAGCGCATAGCCGATACCCACCCCGGCGATCAGCGCAATAAAAGGAACAATAATACGGTTCATAGTGAACTCCCTGAAAGCGAGGCGTTGGGGTGAATAAAATAGTCGAGGCGGATCATTAGCGCGGCCAATTCACCTTGTAGGTTGAGTAATTTCATCTGATCGTCAATCAGTGCCAGATGACTTTGCATGACATCGGAAAAACTGCCACTGGCGGTGGTATAAGCATTGAGCGCAGCATCGTAGTGTTGCTGGCGAAGTGGCAATAAGGTGTGCTGATAGCGGTTAATCCGTGAGTGCAGGGCAGGGTATCGGGCGTAAAGCTGGTTCACTTCACTTAGTTGTTGCTGGATAACCAGGCGCTTCTCTGTTTCGAGGCTTTCCGTTTCGGCAACGGTGGCAGCCAGAGCGGCCTCTTTGACTTCACGGGAGAACAGCGGGACATCAACACTCATGCCCACCGAGACAAAGTCTGCCCGGGAAGTATTATTAGTAGCGTCCTGGCGGTACGCGTAGCTGGCATTAAACTCCCACTGCGGATCGAAACTGCTGGCTACCTGCTGCTGCTTTATTTTTTGGACGTCAATCAGCGCGTTACGACTGACAATAAGAGGATGCTGCTGTAACCGCTCAAGCAGTGCCGATTGCTGCGCAGGCAGCAGGGACTTTTCGATAAGGGCGGCTAACCAGCGCTGATCGGCCTGATTCGGCTTGATTTCACGCAGGACCGATTGCTGTGACGGTGTCAGCCAGTTTGATAAACCAGCGATAGCGGATTGCTGCTCAGCGACGAGTGATTCCAGCCTGTCTTCAAGTGCCGTATGCAGCACTTCCATGCTGAGCACATCATACTGGCTGGCACCTGATGAACTGGCGTAGTTATTTTCAATGGCGGTAGTCAGTTGTTCCAGTAAGTTCAACTGCTCGGTCACCAGTTCTGTACTGTTGTGCAGGATAATAATATCGGTCCAGGCCAGGCTAATGGCACGGGTTACGTCAGCTTTGCGCAGAGCGCGTCTGGCAGGCTGTTCGGCTGCTTTGGCGGCCAGGGCGTTACGTTGCAGGGCAACAGAATCGCCCCGGGGTAACATCTGGCTAACGCCCATTTTGAGCTGGGTCATTGCCTGTTCATTAAGGGCGAGTCCATCGGTAGGAACGTTTAGCATGCCCACAGATACCCGCGGATCCGGTAATGACTGCACCGCATTGCGCTGGGTACTTAGTGCATGCTCGCTCTGGCGGCTGCGCGCCAGTGCATAGTCCTGACCTAACGCCTGGGACAGCAGCTGTGGTAACTGTGGCTGTGGGGATTGCTGCGCTGATGCAACTAACTGCCAGCAACTGAATACAATGCCTGCTGACACTACGTATAAAGAAGGAAGTTTCATACTTACCTCAATGGTTAACCTTTGAAATCGGGTGCAATTACCCGGTCACAATGCCTCTGGCACTGTATGCATAAGTGGTGTGGTTAACTAAGGCGTATCGGAGGGCGAAACAGCGAGCTTGGAAAGCCGGAAAAGGCCAGTACCGGCCGACCAGCAATGTGGGTTGTTGCACTGGTTATTGGCAGAGGGGTGTACATTCCTGCCAGGTAGCTGACTAAATGGGAGCTGGCATGTTCGCACTGACAGCCGTTTTTAGCGCAGGGCGAAGCTTGCTGGGCACAGTTATGTTCGGCATCGTTCTGGCAACAATCTGCTGTTGAAGAGGCGTTTGCCTGTTCAGCGTGCGCAGCATGAACCATTTCATTGCCCGATTGATGCATCATGCAATCGGCATTACCGGCCTGTTGGGTCTGAACAGCTGCTGTTTCTGCCATACGCACGCTTGCCGCCTGACCTGATGTCGGCAGAAAAATAAGCATGCTAAGCAGAATGTAACCAAGCAGTCGTTGCACAGAATAATCCGGTAATGAAACTAACAGGAGTATACGATATTCATTACAGACAGGGAAATACTGATTTTCCTTTCACCGGGTAAACCAACAAGCTGCTGATTGTCCCCGGTGAAACAGTTTAATGTGCCGGGCTAATGCGCGGCGGCGTAGGCTTCCACTTCAGTCCATACTCTGAGCAGGTTTTCGCCCAGTAACTTGGCGATAGCGGTTTCTGAGTAGCCGCGGTCAAGCAGCCCCTGTACCAGTGACGGATAGGACGATACATCCTTCAGACCAATAGGCAACGAATCGCCAACGCCATCGTAGTCGGAACCGATGCCGACGTGATCGATGCCAATTAGCCCGACAACGTGGTCAATATGGTCAAGTACATCGGCCAGTGTGGAATACGGATAAGGGTTTTCTTTACTGTAGTTGTCGGCAAAGTCAGCCACTTCCTGACTGTCTGCACCAAACTCTTTAATCAGTGCATTACGTTGTTTGGTGCGATTGTCGCTCCACATGCGGGCTTCTTTGGTGACAAAGCCAGAGCCAAAGTTAATCATTACTACGCCGCCATTTTCTCCCAGTTTTACCAGCATTTCATCGGTCATGTTACGTTCAAAACCGGGAGTAAAAGTGCGAAGTGAAGAGTGGGACGCAATCACCGGGGCTTTGCTGATTTCAATAGCCTGATAAAAAGCGTCGTCGGAGACATGGGAGATATCGACCATAATGCCGATATTGTTCATTTCCGTTACCAGCTCTTTACCAAAGGGACTCAGACCATCCCATTTACGGCGAATGTCGTAAGATGAATCACTGATGTGGTTAGCTCTTGAGTGCGCCAGTGTAATATAGCGAATACCGCGTTGGTGGAATATTTCGAGATTCTTCAGGTCGCCCTGAATCGGCGAGCCATTCTCCATTCCCATGGGCAGTGAGATGAGTCCTTTGGCAAACTGTTCGCGCACGTCCTGGGGACTCATGGCAATGGCAAACTTATCCGGCGCGCGGGCTGTGATTGCCTCAACGTTGTCGATGAGCATGTGGGCGAGCTGCGTCGACTCATCTGAGTCGTCAAGACTGGCGGGGACGTAAATCGACATAAAGGGTGCATTCAGGCCACCGCTCACGGCGCGGGGGTAGTCAAAGTCACCGCCTTCGGTCGCTTGGGTAACATCTACCCATTTATTATGAACACGATACGGTACATCAATGTGGCCATCCACAATAATATAGCGCTGTGCGATATCCTGGGCCGTTGACAAGCCTTTAGGCGGCTGGTTTGGCGCCGACGTAGATTGGCAACCTGTTAACAGTGCGAGTGCCGTAACAGTCCCCAGCAAGAAAGCGTGCTTCATAGTGTAAATCCCTGTTAGTTATCTGCCCGTGCCACCTCAAACTGTTGCTGGTATAGCGGCTCTGCATTAAACCAATTTGAGGTAGCTCGGGGATAGTTAGAACGTATTTTTTATAAACCTACCATGATTTTTCCATTTACTCACCTGGAGGTTTATTCGGGGAGCGGTTTGTTTGCTTTCATATTTTATTCATCTTGCCTGGTTACCCTCTAGTCGGTCTCTGGCTGGGGTGGCTGGACGCGCAAGTTGAAATACGCCATACTGCCCGGCGGTTGTCTGGCATCTGAGAAGCAACAGGTGGCGGGGAGAAGAACCAGTGCAGGGTGGACTACCTGCGGGGGACTCGGAAAAAAGACCAGCGCCATAGCGGGTATCGTGAATAAAAATACCAACTTGTTGGTATACGCCCCTTGAATAATGTCGCCAGACCCTTATTAACTAAAAAATAACAGGTGTTGGTGTCTGAAACGGATACCAGACCACACATTAAAATTGAATCGAGATAGTACTTATGGCAATGAATTTCGTACCGCTGGATAAAAATAAACATAAAGATCTGAAAGTAGCGGTAGATCCTGCTTTTCCATACGCGAAAAACACTCACCTGGCCGCGGCATCAATTCGTGAATTTGCACAATTAGCCGGCGCTATGCCTTTGGTGTTTATCCAGGATCCTAAAACTAACAAGCACCACGTAGTGGCAATGCTCGGCATTGAGCCAGGGCAAAACCTGTTTTTACAAGACGGTAAGTGGAATGCACCGCATATCCCAATGAACATCGTACGCTATCCGTTCGACGTGCGTCCTGATGGCGATAAACTGGGCGTTTACATCGATGAAAACAGTGATCTGATTAAAGAAGAAGGTCAGCCGTTATTCACCGAAGAGGGTAATCCAACCGACTTCCTGAACAATCGTCAGCAGTTACTGGGCGATCTGGCTAACAGCGAAATGCTGACTCAGCAGTTTGTCTCTAAAGTGGTTGAACTGGATCTGTTAAACCCAATGCAACTGCGCGTTCAGTACAGCAATGGTCAGGGCCGCAATGTAGGTGGAATTCTGACAATTGATGAGAAGAAATTGGTTGAGCTGGCTGACGAGCAGGTTGTAGAGCTGCACAAAGCAGGCTTTATGGGCGCACTGTATGCCATGATGCTGTCTCTGGGTCAGCTGAATCGCCTGATTGAGTTGTCCACTAATGCGGAAAGCCCAATTAAAGCCATGCAAATGGAGCCTGCTCCAGCAGAGCAAGCTGAGGCGCCACAGCAGTAATACGCTGCATTGTTAAGTAAACTTAAAAGGGTGGGCGAGAGCCCACCCTTTTTGATGAAGCCCCATTAACCTGAACCATCCTGTGGAATGTCTCTCATGTCACTCAGCCTATCTAACCCCACCGTGAAATTATCGGCTACTCTGACTGCGAAAGGTCCTGAACTGACGATCGTCCCGCGCCAGCACACCATTATCAGCGGCCTGAATGGCAGCGGTAAATCGGTGTTGGCGGCGCTGTTGGCGGGGGAAGGAAAACTTCTCAGTGGTGAGCGGCAGAGTAGCGATCGCTGCGGGTGGGTGAGTGTGGCACAACAACAGGCCGTTATTGAAGCCGAGCGCCGCAAAGATGATGCTGATATTCTCGATGTGGTCCCTGTGCCCAGCACCGCAAGGGAAGTTATCCTGGATGGTGTTGCGGGCGAACAACGTGAATCGCAACCTTTGCTGGAACTGAGTGAGTTGCTGGGTATTGCCGCTCTGCTCGACCGGGAGTTTCTGGCCCTGTCCACTGGTGAGACCCGTAAGGTACTGTTAACCAGAGAACTGCTTCGACAACCTGAGTGGCTGATTCTGGATGAGCCTTACGATGGTCTGGATGCCGGAACGGTTGCCAGATTTGCAGCGTATCTGGATAAGCTAAGCGCCAGTTGTACTATTATTATGGTGGTTAACCGGGTCAGCGAAATTCCCGCCTGGGCGCAGCGGCTGCTGTTTTTACAAAATGGCGGCATTGCCTGGCAAATTAGCGGTGATGTACTCGATGAGGCTGCACTGCAACCACTTAAGCAAATCATGCATATCCAACAGAATGTTGAGTCACTACCAGGGCGCGACAGTGATTTGTATGCGCCGGTCATCAGTGACACGGCGACGCCGCTGGTCCAACTCAACAACGGCCGGGTTGCGTGGGGCGACAATGTGGTATTTGACCACCTCAACTGGACCATTTTACCAGGTGAGCACTGGCAGGTTACAGGGCCTAATGGCTCAGGTAAAACCTGTTTACTGACGTTAATCACCGGCGATAACCCGCTGTGCTACAGCAACGATCTGAACGTCTTTGGATACCAGCGGGGCAGTGGTGAGAGTATCTGGGATATCAAACAACACCTTGGCATAATCTCCAACAGTCTGCATTTGCAATACCGGGTCAATTGTTCGGTGGCAGATGTGGTGTGTTCAGGTTTTTACGACAGTATCGGCTTGTATAAGACACCTACCGATAAGCAACGACTGTTGTGTCGGCAATGGTTGGCAGCCATTGGCCTGGAAAACGATGCAAAAACGCCGTTTCAGTCATTGTCGTTTGGTGATCAGCGCCTGTTACTGATTGTCAGGGCCATGGTGAAGCATCCCAGCCTGTTGATTCTGGATGAGCCATGTAATGGCCTGGATGAAATCAATCGCACCAAGGTGCTGGCCATGCTGGATTTACTCGCCCGTGAGGGCAGTACCACACTGCTCTACGTTAACCACCACAGTGAAGATAAGATCCCAGCGATCAATAACACGCTAAATATGTGTGATTACCGGCCGCAGTAAATTTTTTTTCGCTGCCGATCTCAGACCTTTTTAGAATTAAATACCCACTTCCCCTTAGCTTTGCTTCTAAGGGGAGTGGTTTTTCCCACTTTTCCCCCTTTTTCCTTCTTTCTAATCAGCCACTTCAGCGCGAAGCCCGAAAATAAGGGAATTTCCCCCATTTTGTTACTCATCCTGTCAGGCGCGTTTTTGCTTGACAGTGGGGAGGAATGATACCTAAACTGTCAAAAGTGGGTAAAAGTGGCAAATAGTGGATCATATAATCAACGTTTTGCAGATCAGATCTCATAAAACACGAATAATAAGATCAATACACAAAAGGCTAGGGGAATGTTCCGCGGCGCTAACGCAATCAATCTGGATTCCAAAGGGAGACTGGCTATACCGACAAAGCATCGGCAGCCCCTTCTGGATGATTGTGCCGGACAACTCATCTGCACCATTGACACACAACAAAGCTGTTTGCTGCTTTACCCGCTTCCCGAATGGGAAGAAATCGAACTCAAACTGAGTAAGTTTTCCAGCAACATCGAGCAGGAAAGACGAAAAATTCGTTTGTTACTCGGTTATGCCATCGACTGTGAAATGGATAAAAGCGGTCGTGTGCTCATTCCTGTCCCTCTGCGTAATCATGCCAAATTAGACAAAGAAATTCTGCTGGTTGGGCAATTAAATAAATTCGAGATCTGGAATTCAGAAATCTGGGCTAAACGTATCGAAGAAGATATGGAAGTTGAGCGTTCTGGTAACTTTGAGCTCACTGAGCGTTTACAGGACTTCTCATTATGACCGCATCGTTTTCGCATACCTCTGTGCTTCTGCAGGAATGCCTGGACGGCCTGGCGATTAAACCAGACGGTATTTATATCGATGCCACCTTTGGCCGTGGCGGTCATTCTGGCGAAATCCTCAAACAATTGGGTAGCAATGGCCGGTTAATTGCGTTTGATCGCGATCCCGAGGCCATTGAAGCCGCCGCGCGCTTTGCTGATGACAGTCGTTTTGAAATTGTCCATTCTGCGTTTGGTGATATGGCTGAGGTTATTGAACAAATGGGCCTCACCCACCAAATAGATGGCGTGCTGATGGATTTGGGTGTGTCATCCCCACAGTTAGACGACGCTGAACGCGGTTTCAGTTTTCTGCGCGATGGTCCGTTAGATATGCGAATGGATACGACCCGGGGACTCAGCGCGGCAGACTGGCTGAACACGGCAGACGAGCAGGATATCACCCAGGTAATTAAAGAGTTTGGCGAAGAAAAATTCGGCAAGCGAATCGCTCACGCGATCGTCAATTACCGTCAGCAGCAACCGCTGGCTCGTACCAGTGAGTTAGTGACTATTATCGACCAGGCTATGCCGGTCAAAGACAAATTCAAGCATCCGGCCACCCGCACTTTTCAGGGCATTCGTATTTATATTAATGCGGAGCTGGACCAACTCAGGGTGGGTCTGAAGGCCGCTACCGCAATTTTACGTCCCGGTGGCCGAATGGCGATTATTTCGTTTCATTCACTCGAAGACCGGCTGGTAAAACGCTTTATGAAAGAGCAGAGCAAGGGCAAAGCGCTACCACCAGGCCTGCCGGTGACTCAGGCGGAAATTGACGCCGACAAAGTATTAACGCTGATAGGCAAGGCCATCAAGCCCGGCGAAGAAGAATTGAAACACAATGTGCGATCCCGAAGTGCGGTACTCAGGGTGGCGGAAAAACGATGACCGGTTCGACGACTAACTTTAATTTCCTCCTCATCCTGGTTACCGAATTGACCCGCCATAAGCTGCGGGTTTTGTTGTTTATAGCGGTGATAGCCAGTGCCCTGGCGGTGATCCTCAGTACTCACCATAATCGCCAGCAAAATATTGCGCTTGAGGAGCTCATGCGCGAGAAAGATCAGCTCGACGTAGAGTGGCGTAACCTGGTGCTCGAACAGCGCGCACTCACCGAACATAACCGTATTGAAGCCATGGTTCAGAAGGAACTCGACATGCATCGCCCCGGTGTGGATGACGAGGTAGTGGTGCGAATTAAATGACAGCCATCACGTTAAAACACACCAAAGCCAAGGCGGGCGGGGCAAAAATTAACACCCGTCCAGGCCCTATGCAATGGCGCTTTTTCCTGGTGGTGGGCATTATTGTGCTGGTGTTTCTGATCCTGGCGCTGCGTACGGCCTTTATTCAGGTGATCGCGCCGGACGCATTGATTGAGCAGGGCGACAGTCGCACCCTGAGAACGCGCAACACACCTGCCTACCGTGGCCTGATTACCGATCGTAATGGCGTGGAGCTTGCGGTCAGTGTGCCGGTGAGAGCAATCTGGGCCGACCCGAAAATCATTCATGAACAAAATGGCCTGAATCAAACCCGACGCTGGCTGGCGCTGGCTGAAGTGCTGGGCCAGGATGTGGACGAGCTGGTGGGCAAAGTCGGCAACCCTCAACGCCGGTTTGTCTATTTGCAACGTCAGGTCTCCCCGGCGATGGCTGACTATGTGGATAAACTGGAGATCCCGGGCGTATATTTGCGCAAAGAGTCTCGTCGTTATTACCCCACCGGCGAAGTGGCCGCGCAGCTTATCGGTATTACCAATGTTGATGATAAAGGCATTGAAGGGCTGGAGCGATTATATGACGACTGGCTGACCGGTTCGCCAGGCTCGCGTAAAATCCGCCGCGATGCCAAAGGGCGTCAGGTGGAAGTACTGGAGACCAAAGACGGCGAAGCCGCCGGTAATCTTACACTTACCATCGATCAGCGCATTCAGGCGCTGGCCTATCGCGAAATTAAAGAGGCCATGCTCTATTACCAGGCCAGTTCGGCGTCGGCCATAGTTATCGATGTCCACAGTGGCGATGTACTGGCCATGGTCAATGCGCCGTCATTTAACCCTAACGACCGCAGTGACATTTCGCCTCGCCGGATGCGTAACCGGGTGATCACCGACGCCTTTGAACCAGGCAGCTCATTGAAGCCCTTAGCGGTCCTTAGCGCGTTGGAATTTGGCGCGGTTAAAGTGGGTGATATCGTCGATACCTCCCCTGGCTGGATGCGGTTGGGCGGTAGTCTGGTTAAGGATTTCCGCAATTACGGAAAGTTATCGCTGGCGGAAATAATCCAGCATTCCAGTAACATGGGAACATCCAAACTGGCGCTGTCGGTGCCAAAACCGTTTTTGCTGGACACCTATTACAATATGGGCCTGATGTCTGACACCGGTATTAATATGCCCGGTGAAAGCAGCGGTCTTTTTCACGAACGCAGCCGCTGGTCGGAGTTTGAACTCGCCACTTTATCGTTTGGCTACGGCATTTCAGTGACCACCGCACAGCTAGCCAGAATGTATTCCACCATCGCGTCCGGAGGCATTAAACGGCCCCTCAATATTGTCAGGGATAGCGGTAATCAGGCTTATAAACCCAGTGCTGAACGGGTGATCAGTGAGCAAAATGCTCAAGCGATTATGGCCATGATGGAGACCGTGACTCAGGAAGACGGCTCGGGTGTTAAAGCTCGTATTCCCGGATACCGGGTGGCAGGTAAAACCGGTACCAGTCGTAAGGCGGTTGCCGGCGGCTACGGTGAAGAGTATGTCAATATTTTTGCCGGCATTGCGCCGCTTAATGACCCGCAACTGGTGACCGTTGTGTTGATCAACGAACCCGGCGGTGACCTTTATCATGCCGGCGATACGGCAGCGCCTGTCTTCTCTGAAATTATGGGCGGTGCGTTACAACTGCTAAACATTGCACCGGATGATCGTCAGGTAAGCGCCACGCAGGTGGTAGAGAGGTCAACCAATGGTGGTTAATGCGTTTATGCAAAGCCTGCATGCACTGTTAATTAAATTTGGTATTAATGCGCCGGATATTCGGGTGCATGGGCTGACACTGGATAGTCGTGAAGTCACCCCGAAACTGGCTTTCGTTGCCGTTAAAGGACATAGCCGTGATGGCCGGGACTTTATTCCACAAGCCATCAGCCTGGGTGCCCGCGCTATTCTTGCCGAGGCAGAAGAAGCGGGTGAGCATGGTCAGGTCCTGATGCGGGAACACACGGTTATCGTTAAGGTCTGGGGGCTTGCCGATTCGCTCTCGTCATTGGCGGCAGCATTTTACGATTACCCGGCTAACAAACTGGCAACCATTGCAGTCACCGGCACCAATGGCAAAACGTCGGTAGTGCAACTGATTACGCAAATGAAGCATCTGCTCGGCCATCGGGCGGCATCAATCGGCACGCTTGGTAGTGGCATTTATCGCGACGACGCGCAGTTTAAGCCGCCAGCTAATGGCAATACCACGCCGGATGCCATTTCGATGCAGTATTTACTGGCGGAGTTTGTGCAGCAGGAAGTCCATCAGGTGGCTTATGAAGCGTCATCACATGCGCTGGTGCAAAATCGCCTGAAGCAGGTTAATACCGACATTGCGGTGTTCACTAACCTGACCCGGGACCACCTTGATTATCACGGTACGATGGAGTCTTACGCAGCAGCCAAACTGGGCTTGCTGGATTTGCCCGGTCTGCATTCAGTGGTACTGAACTATAACGATGAAGCCAGCAACGCGTGGGCAAAAAAGGCCAAAAAATCGATTCAGAAAGTCTGGGCCGCCGTATTGCCAGAACCTGCGCAGAATTTGCCTGAAGGTCGCTATTGTTTTGCCACAAATGTGCAATACCATCCTAATGGATGCCAGTTCCGGCTCGCCACTTCCTGGGGAACTACCGTGGTACAAACCGATTTACTCGGGCACTTTAATATTGCCAACCTGATGAGCGCCACGGCGGCCCTTCTGTGTCAGGGTGAGCGTTTTGACAACGTGGTAAAAACCATTGAGCAGGTTCAGGCCGTGGCCGGTCGCCTGGAAGTATTTGAATTCCCTGAGCACGCCAATGTGGTGGTGGATTATGCCCATACTCCGGATGCGTTAAGTCAGGCGCTAAAAGCATTAAGACTGCATACCGATGGCAAGCTTTGGTGTGTATTTGGCTGTGGCGGCGACCGGGATAAAGGCAAACGCCCCCTCATGGCGCAAGCGGCCGAAGACGGTGCTGACGAGTTGATTATCACCACCGATAACAGTCGCTCAGAGTCGCCATCGTCTATTGCTGACGACATTCGCGCCGGACTCAGCCACCCTGAAAATGCCAGGGATATTCCTGACCGGGAACAGGCTATTCGTTACTGTTTAGCCAACGCCGGTAAGCATGACCTTATTCTGGCGGCGGGCAAAGGGCACGAAAGCTATCAAATAATTGGCGAACAAAAAATAAACTACAACGAACGGGAAGCCATTACCCGTTTGCAGCAGGAGTGCAGCAAATGATTACTAGGTCTTTGATGTGGATAGCAGAGCAAATAAAGGGTCGCCTGGTGGGCGATGACTGCACTGTATCTGCGGTCAGCACTGATACCCGAACCCTGGAAGATGGCGCTGTTTATCTGGCGCTACTAGGGGAAAACTTTGACGGCCACCGGTTTATTGAAGCCGCTGAAAGTGCAGGCGCTGCGGCCATCATTGCCAGTCAACCGGTCACCTGTGGCCTGCCAGTGATTTATGTTGAAGATACCAAACTGGCACTGGGTCAGCTTGGCGCGGCAGTAAAGACTGAAGTCAACCCTAAAACCATAGGTATTACCGGCAGTAGCGGTAAAACAACCGTTAAAGAAATGTGCGCGGCTATTTTATCGCGCCGGGGTAATGTACTGGCAACCGCCGGGAATTTTAACAATGAGATTGGCGTTCCACTGACCTTACTGCGCCTGACGCCGGAGCACGAATACGCGGTAGTCGAAATGGGCGCTAATCACCTTGGTGAAATTGCCTATACCACCAGTTTAGTGAAACCCGACGTGGCGACTATTGTTAATGCCGCGGCGGCACACCTTGAAGGGTTCGGCAGTTTGCTCGGCGTAGCCCGGGCGAAAAGCGAGATTTTTAAAGGCCTGGGCGAGGCTGGGCTGGCTATTGTGAATCAGGACAGCCAGTTTGCTGAGTTTTGGCTGGGCAAACTGAAGTATCAGCCAGTACAAACGTTTTCACCGGATAACCAGAGCCCTGAAGCTGACTTTTATGCCACGGATATCATTATTGATTTAAATGGCTGTGCTGAGTTTGCATTGCATTCTGCCCAGGGTAATACCGATATTCGGCTCGCGGTGCCCGGTATGCACAATGTTGGCAATGCGCTGGTGGCGGCGGCGCTGACGATGGCGGTAGGGGCGACACTGGAAGATGTTAAATATGGCTTGCAAGACATGCAGGCTGTTGGCGGGCGGTTAAAAGTCGTGCCGCTAACCGAGCAGGTACGGATTCTTGACGACACTTATAACGCCAATGTGGGGTCAGTAAAAGCGGCCATCGATACTCTGGCCAGTTTTTCCGGTCGTCGGGTACTGGTGCTGGGAGATATGGCGGAGTTGGGCGAAAAGGCGCGCTACTATCATGAACAGGTTGGTGAGTATGCCAAAGAAAAGTTTATCGACTGCCTGTATACCTCTGGCGTATTGAGTCAGAGTGCCTCCTCGGCCTTTGGTGAAAACGGTTATCACTTTAGCGATCAGGTGTCATTGATAGCGGCGTTAGAGCAGGATTTAGGAACGGAGCAGCGCGACCTAACCATTCTGGTTAAAGGCTCGCGCAGTGCCAGAATGGAAAACGTCATAGCGGCTTTGGAGACATCGCCGCTGGGAAAGCTTAGTCGTCGGCGGGAGAAAATAGCATGCTAATATGGCTCGCCGACTGGCTAACGCAATTTGAATCAGGCTTTAACGTATTCTCTTATCTGACCTTACGGGCGATCCTGAGTACGCTCACAGCGCTGTTAATCGCGATTATTATCGGCCCGAAGATGATCCGTTGGTTACAACGGATGCAAATTGGCCAGACCGTTCGTACCGATGGACCGGAGTCACATTTGTCAAAGTCAGGTACCCCCACCATGGGCGGTCTGCTGATTCTGGCGGCTATTGTGGTAAGTGTGTTGCTGTGGGCAGATCTCACGAATACCTATGTGTTGGTCACCCTGTTTGTGGTGGTGACCTTTGGTATTGTGGGGTTTGTTGATGATTATCGCAAAGTGGTACGCAAAGACTCAAAAGGTCTGATAGCTCGCTGGAAATATTTCTGGCAATCCGTGATTGCCCTGAGCGTAGCGTTTTACCTGTATGCGTCAGCGCAGACCATGGAAGAAACCGCACTGCTGGTTCCTTTCTTCAAGGAAGTGTTGCCCCAACTGGGTATTTTGTATATCGCCATCGTTTATTTTGCGCTGGTGGGAACCAGCAATGCGGTCAACCTTACTGACGGGCTCGATGGCCTGGCGATTGTACCAACCATACTGGTTGCCGGCGCATTTGCTATTTTCGCCTACGTTACCGGCAATGCTAACTTTTCCGGCTACTTAAATATTCCGCATATTCCCCTTACCAGTGAACTGGTGATCGTGTGCACCGCTATTGTTGGCGCAGGGTTAGGCTTTTTGTGGTTTAACACCTATCCGGCCATGGTATTTATGGGCGATGTGGGGTCGCTGGCTCTGGGCGGAACACTTGGCGTGCTGGCTGTGCTGGTCCGTCAGGAAATAGTCTTAATTATCATGGGCGGCGTGTTTGTGATGGAGACCGTTTCGGTCATCATGCAGGTAGGCTCTTATAAACTCAGGGGGCAGCGTATCTTTCGTATGGCACCCATTCATCACCATTATGAATTAAAAGGCTGGCCCGAACCGCGGGTGATTGTAAGATTTTGGATCATCTCGCTGATTCTGGTGTTAATTGGTTTAGCCACATTGAAGTTACGATAGAGTATGACTGAGGCACAGCGTTTACCACAGTATGTCATTGCCGGTCTGGGACAGACCGGGCTTTCCTGTGTGCGCTATCTGCAAAACCAGTCGCTGGCTTTTAAAGTGTGGGATACCCGCGCAGACCTGGTGGTGAGTGATGAACTGGCGGCCCGGGTAAACGCTGAAATTACCTGTGGCGAAGTGCCACAGAACTATTGGAATGGTGTGACTCACCTGGTGTTGAGCCCCGGTATTGCAACGGATTTACCGGCTGTTTTAACGGCTAAACAGGCCGGTGTTAGTGTCATTGGCGATATTGAGCTGTTTGCTTTGGCGGTAACCGGGCCAGTTATCGGTATTACTGGTTCAAACGGCAAAACCACGGTCACCCTGTTAACCTCGCATATACTTAAACACCTGGGCTATAACGTGATTGCCGCCGGCAATGTAGGTTTACCGGCCCTGGACTCACTGCAGCACGGGGCGCATATTACCGTGCTTGAATTGTCCAGTTTTCAACTGGAGACGACCCGTAGTCTGCACCTGGCGGCCGCGACCATACTGAATCTTTCTGCCGATCACCTCGACCGTCACCATACATTATCTGCGTACAGTGAAGCCAAGCAACGCATTTTCGATCACTGTGAGGTGGCGGTGGTAAATCGGGAAGACAGTCATACAATGCCCATGACGGCTGTTACCTCGCGGATAGCTACAGGCCTGACCGCAACTAGCGAGGATTTCGGCTGGCAAGCAGCGCAGCAAATGATCACTTATCACGGCAAACCACTATTGTGTCTGACCGACACTGCGCTGGTAGGCCAGCATAACGCGCTGAATATCCAGTCAGCACTGGCCCTGGTCAGCGTATTTAGCGATGATATGGAAGCCGCAGCAGAAGCCGTGAAAACGTTCCACAGTGCGGCCCATCGGTGCAGCAAAATTGCCGAAGTGGCGGGCGTGAGCTTTATTGACGACTCCAAAGCCACTAATATCGGTGCGACGGAAGCGGCGCTTAAAGGACTGGCAGGCAGTCTGACCGGAAAATTAATATTAATCGCGGGCGGCGATGCCAAGGGCGCAGATTTAAGCGAACTGGCACCGGCGCTGCAGGCTCATGTCGATGCAGTCGTTGCGCTCGGGCGTGATGGCCGGATCCTCAGTCAGATGGCAGCCCGCGGCTGGTATGTTGAGAGCATGGAGCAAGCTGTCCAGCAGGCGTTTGCACTGGCAGAGTCTGGCGATACGATTTTACTCTCACCGGCCTGTGCCAGTCTGGATATGTTCAACAACTACAAACATCGGGCTGACGTGTTTCAACAGGCGGTCAGGGAGTTGTCGGCATGAATGCAGTGACTTCTCACCTGGCCGGATTGTTCGCGGCGCGTCACGATAAACCGGCGACTACCGCACCGGCTTTTGACGGCGGCATTGTGCTGGTAGCCTTTGCTTTAATGGCCATTGGCCTGGTTATTGTTACTTCTGCTTCCATGCCAGTAGCTGACCGGTTACACGATAACCCGTTTCATTTTTCAATTCGTCACGGCATTTATCTAATTGCTGCCATCATCGCGGCGATGATCACCGTGCAGCTGCCAATGCAGTTCTGGCGGGTAACCAACCCTTACATGTTGCTGGCTGCAATTGGATTGCTGGTGGCAGTACTGCTGATTGGCCGGAACGTTAACGGTTCGACCCGCTGGTTGGTTGTTGGGCCTATCACGGTACAGGCGGCGGAACCCGCAAAACTGTTCTTCTTTTGTTATCTGGCCGGCTACATGGTGCGTCGCTATGATGAAGTCACAGAAAACCTTAAAGGATTTATTAAACCGCTGGTGGTGTTCTTTATTCTCGCGCTGCTGCTACTGGCGCAGCCGGATCTGGGAACGGTTGTTGTTATGCTGGCAACCACAATGGGGCTATTGTTTCTGGCCGGCGCTAAGTTATGGCAGTTCTTCGCGTTACTCTTTGCCGGTGTGCTGGCAGTCGTGGCGCTGATCGTTGATTCTGAGTACCGCCTTGCACGGGTTACCTCGTTCTGGGATCCCTGGGCCGATCCTTTTGGCAGCGGCTATCAGCTGACCCAGTCGTTAATGGCCTATGGCCGGGGCAACTGGCTTGGCCAGGGGCTGGGTAATAGTTTGCAGAAGCTGGAGTTTCTGCCCGAGGCGCATACCGATTTTGTAATGGCTATCCTCGCTGAAGAGCTTGGCTTCACAGGCGTGATGGTGGTGCTGTTACTGATGTTGTGGTTAGTTATTCGCGCGCTGCAAATTGGTAATCAGGCGCTGGCGAACGAACGGGCTTTTGAAGGGTTTCTGGCTTACGCTATTGGCATCTGGTTCAGTTTTCAAACCGCGGTAAATATTGGCGCCAGTGCCGGTATATTGCCAACTAAAGGACTAACTCTGCCACTGGTCAGCTACGGCGGCTCCAGTTTGATTATTATGTCTGTCACGGTGGCTGTTTTACTGCGTATTGATTTTGAATTGCGGGTGGCGGGTGTGCAGGCACTCGATAAAGGTCGTAAACGTGAAGGTAAAAGCAAAGTTAAAGCTGCCTTAAAACCGCTGGAACAGAATGAGCGTGATGTAGCCGAGGAGCCGGATGATGAATAAGCGTTGTCTGGTCATGGCGGGCGGAACCGGCGGACACGTATTCCCGGGGATTGCCGTAGCCAGCGAACTACAACGTCGTGGCTGGCATATTGACTGGCTGGGCACTGCAGAACGCATGGAAGCTCAGGTTGTTCCTAAGTACGGCTTCCCGATTCACTTTATTCCCGTTAAGGGATTAAGAGGCAAAGGAATAACCGCGCGACTTACGGGCATCATGGCATTGGTTAAATCCTTGTTCTGTGCCCGCCAGTTGCTACAACAAATTAAGCCGGATGTGGTGATTGGTATGGGCGGGTATGCCAGCGGACCAGGCGGTATTGCGGCTAAAACCCTGGGCATCCCGATTATCATCCATGAGCAGAATGCCGTGCCGGGAGTCACCAATAAGTTGCTGGCGAGAATTGCCAGCAAAGTGATGCTGGGCTTTGCCTCTGCCAGTCCCTATTTTGCAAGTGTCAAAGATAAGTGTCAGGCGGTTGGTAACCCGGTAAGGGATGAGATTCTTGCCCTTAAACCAAAAACTGAGGCTTCTCAGCCAATGCGTATGCTGGTTATTGGCGGTAGCTTGGGTGCCCGGCCGCTTAATGAGCAATTGCCGGTTATCTGTCAGTCATTCCCGCAACTGGCAATACGTCATCAGTGCGGCAAAGGCAACGAACACAGCGTGCGCCAGGCCTATGGTGACAAAGCGGTTGAAGTGTTTGAATTTATTACTGATATGGCAGCGGCTTATGAATGGGCAGATTTTGTCGTCTGTCGGGCCGGCGCGCTGACGGTGGCAGAGATCGCTGCAGCGGGTAAACCGGCGATATTTGTGCCGTTGCCCCATGCGGTTGACGATCATCAAACCCTGAATGCCCGGTCACTGGCTGAACAGAATGCGGCCAAACTGGTGGCTCAAACAGCACTTAGTGCAGAATTGCCGGTAATTGTGCGTGACTGGCTGGAAAATCCTGCCGACTGTGTCAGGATGGCGGCCAACGCAAAGCAGTTTGCACCCTATAACGCAGCTCAACAGGTGGCAGATGCCTGTGAAGCTATAACCAAAGAGAGATAGCGGTAAATGGTATTGGAAACGCCTTTTCAAAGTCCGCAAATGCGAAAAATTACGCGCATATTTTTTGTGGGCATTGGCGGCGCCGGGATGGGCGGTATTGCCGAGGTACTGTTGAATGAAGGCTATGATATTGCTGGCTCTGACATTCAGACCGGAGCGATGACAGAACGCCTCACCGCGCTGGGGGCCGATATTGCTATCGGTCACAAAGCGGAAAATGTAGTGGATGCCAACGTTGTGGTGGTATCCAGTGCAATCAACGAGGCTAATCCGGAAATTCAATACGCCAGAGCCCAGCGGATCCCTATTATCCGGCGCGCTGAAATGCTGGCCGAATTAATGCGTTTTCGTCATGGTATTGCGGTGGCGGGAACACATGGCAAAACCACGACGACCAGTTTAATTGCCACCATTTTTGCTGAAGCTGAGCGCGATCCCACGTTTGTGATCGGCGGCTTACTAAACAGCGCCGGAACTAACGCGCGACTGGGCAGCAGCCGGTATCTGATTGCTGAAGCCGACGAAAGTGATGCTTCGTTCCTGCACTTGCAGCCGATGATGAGTGTGGTGACCAATATTGAAGCCGATCACATGGAAACCTATGGCGGTGATTTCAGCAAAATGACCGACACCTACATAGAGTTTTTACATAATCTGCCGTTTTACGGTCAGGCCGTGGTATGCGGTGATGACCCGGTGATCCGCTCTCTGTTGCCGCAAATCGGCCGCAGCGTGATCACCTATGGTCTGGATGCAGATAACGATGTTTATGCAACGGATATTCGTTTTAGTTTTGGTTCGGCACATTTTACGGTTCACCGCCCGCAACGAACGCCGCTGACTGTGAAACTGAATCAAACAGGTAAGCATAATGTGTTGAACGCACTGGCTGCAATTACCGTGGCCAGTGAAGAAGGCATTGATGATGAGTCTATTCAACAAGCATTGCTTAGCTTTGGTGGAATAGGTCGCCGATTTGAAGTACTGGGGCAATTTGCCACCAGTGTCGGCGAAGTTACCCTGGTGGATGATTATGGTCATCATCCAACCGAAGTGGCTGCCACCATTGAGGCGGCCCGCAATAACTGGCCGCAACAGCG
This sequence comes from uncultured Alteromonas sp., assembly GCF_913058315.1. GTDB lineage: Bacteria > Pseudomonadota > Gammaproteobacteria > Enterobacterales > Alteromonadaceae > Alteromonas. The sequence continues at coordinate 21,365 of NZ_CAJXQY010000022.1, forward strand.
TCTGGTGATGATTTATCAGCCGCACCGGTATACTCGCACCCGGGACCTTTATGAAGATTTTGTGGAAGTGTTATCCCAGGTGGATTGTTTGTTACTACTGGATGTGTATGCCGCCAGTGAACAGCCCATCGATGGTGCCGATAGCCGCTCGCTGGCGCGCTCGATTCGGGCCCGTGGCCAGTTAGAACCGGTTTATGTCAGTGAACATGAGGAGCTGCCGGTAATTCTGGCAAATCAGTTACAGGATGGCGATATTGTGATGACCCAGGGCGCGGGTAATGTGGGGCAGTTAGCCAGGAAACTGGCCGCCATGCAATTGAATCCCGAACTCATGCAGCCGGAGGGGCAGTAATGACCTTAAAAACTTATACCCCAAAAGCCTTCGGACGAGTGGCTGTGATGTACGGTGGCGACTCGGCTGAGCGAGAGGTGTCGCTGCGCTCGGGAGAGGCCGTTTTAAGCGCCTTGCAAGGGGCCGGTGTTGAGGCGGTAGGTTTTGATCCGGCTGAAAGGCAACTCACTGAATTAATTAGTGAAAAGTTCGATCGCGTGTTGATTATGTTGCACGGTCGCGGGGGCGAAGATGGGAGTATGCAAGGTGCCTTGCAGCAGCTAAAAATACCCTATACCGGCAGCAGTGTACTGGGCTCGGCACTGGCAATGGATAAGATCCACAGTAAGCAAATCTGGCAGTGTCTGAATATTCCCACAGCGAAATATGAAATTGCTGTAAAAAGTCGCTTTGAAGCTGGATCATGCGGCGCTATAATGGATAAATTAGGGGGAAAAGTCATGGTTAAACCGGCTCGGGAAGGTTCGAGCATCGGGATGGCCAAAGTGACTAGCGCTAAACAACTCGCGACTGCCATACAAGACGCTTTTAAATATGATAATACAGTCTTGTTGGAGCAGTATATTGAAGGACCTGAATATACCGTTGCCGTTGTGCAAGGGCAGGCTTTACCTTCGATCCGCATGTCAACCCCGCATATATTTTACGATTATTCGGCAAAGTATCAGGATAATACGACCGAATATTTTTGCCCGAGTGGCTTGTCTGACAAAGACGAGCAACATCTGGCATCGCTGTGTACATCCGCTTTTGAAGCGCTTTCAGCCACTGGTTGGGGGCGGGTTGATGTAATGCAGGATAAACAATCTGGTGAGTTTTATTTACTTGAAGCCAATACGGTGCCTGGCATGACTGAAAAAAGTCTGGTGCCCAAGGCCGCGGCTGCCGCCGGGATTAGTTTTACTGATTTAGTATTAGCTATTCTGGCAACCAGTATGGAGTGATTCGAAAATGTCAGCAGAACAACGCCAGGCGCCCTGGGGCGGCATTGCTTTTTTAGCCGCGTTGGTTGTGATGTTGACGGTAGGCGGCATTCACACCTACCACTGGATGCAGGACGAGCAGCAGGCGCCGGTGCAGGTAATTGATTTTTCCGGCCAGTTTGAGCAGTTGGATGTTCTGAAACTGGAAAGGCTTATTCGCCAGTCGCAGCCGGGGAGTTTTTTTGCTTTGGATGTCAACGACATTCACCAGCTGCTGGAAGACCAGGCATGGGTGTACCGGGCATCGGTACGTAAACAGTGGCCCAACCGGCTCAAGGTTTACCTGGTGGAGCAAACACCGGTCGCCAGATGGAATGAAGATTTGATGCTGAATCCTTACGGCGAGAGTTTTAACGCGGAAGGTAAGAATTTGGGCTTACCGCGACTGTTTGGCCCGGGGGGCAGTGAGAAGACGGCGCTGGAAGGATTTAACGCCATGCAGAGTTTATTGCGCAGTCGGCAACTGGATATTGAAGAGTTGTCATTATCTGAGCGATTTGCATGGCAGGTACAACTGGTAAATGGCATAGAGATAAACCTTGGTCGACAGGAGTTTATTGACCGTTTACAACGATTTGTAGATGTTTACCCGTTACTGAGCGAACAACCTAAGGGTGTCAGTTACGTGGATTTACGCTACGACACAGGGCTGGCCGTAGGCTGGCAAAATGACTCTGATAGTAATCAGACTAAAAGTTAATAAGAGATAAGCGACATATGTCTAAACCGGCAGAACGTAATTTGATTGTAGGACTGGATATCGGCACCAGCCGTGTGAAGGCTGTCCTCGGCGAGTTACTCGACGATGATCAAATCAGTATCGTAGGTGTCGGTACCCATCCTGCCCGTGGTATGGACAAGGGCGGCGTGAATGATTTGAACCTGGTAGTGAAATCGGTTCAAAGCGCGGTAAACGAAATGGAACTGATGGCGGATTGTCAGGTCTCTTCTGTGTTTATGTCGATTTCTGGTCGTCACGTAAAGTGTCAGAATGAAAGTGGCATGGTGCCGATTAATAACCAGGAAGTGACCCAGGAAGACGTGGATAACGTGGTTCATGCGGCACGCTCGGTACCCATTGCGGCAGAGCGTCGTTTACTGCATGTGTTGCCACAGGAATTTACCATTGATGTGCAGGAAGGGATCAAAAACCCGATTGGCATGTCAGGCGTAAGAATGGAAGCTGAAGCGCATATCATCACTTGTGCGGATGATATGGCGAAAAACCTGGTGAAATGTATCGAGCGCTGTGAGTTGCAGGCCGATCAGATTATTTTCTCGGCACTGGCTTCCAGTTATGCAGTGCTGACTGATGACGAACGCGAACTCGGTGTTTGCGTGGTCGATATCGGCGCCGGCACCATGGATATTGTGATTTATACCGATGGCGCCATTCGTTACACTGCGGTGGTGCCGTTAGCAGGTAATCAGATTACCAGCGATATAGCAAAAATCTTCAGAACGCCTATCAGCAATGCTGAAGAGATAAAAGTTAACTATGCCTGCGCGCTAAAAGACATGGTTAGTATGGAAGAGAGTATCGAGGTACCCAGTGTGGGCGGTCGTCCTGCCCGGGTGATGTCCCGACATACGCTCGCAGAGGTCATAGAACCTCGGTATCAGGAATTATTTGAACTGATACACAAAGAAATTAAAAACAGTGGTTTTGAAGAGCAAATTGCAGCGGGGCTGGTTTTAACCGGCGGGACCGCGAAAATGGAAGGTGCTGTTGAAATTGCTGAAGAAATTTTCCAGATGCCGGTGCGGGTCGGTAGTCCGTTGAATATGGTTGGCTTGTCAGAATATACCGATGATGCCAGCTTTGCGACGGCCGTAGGCCTGCTCCACTATGGAAAAATGCAAGCAGATAATAAAAAAACGGGTAAGCAACGTGCGACAGATAGTTTGTTCAAGCGTGTGCAAAGCTGGTTTAAAGGCGAATTTTAAATTTTAGGGGGCGCTTAGGTTGACCGGCGAGAGTCATGGAATGCTCAATATGCAGGTGAACTCAAGTGTTAGAAAGACGTACAGAACCGGAGAGTAAGTATGTTTGAATTAATGGATAGCCACGGCGAAGAAGCCGTAATCAAAGTCATCGGTGTCGGTGGCGGCGGTGGCAATGCAGTTGAGCACATGGTGTCTCAAAGCATTGAAGGCGTAGAGTTTATTGCAGTTAATACCGATGCACAGGTGCTACGAAGCTCATCTGCAGATGTTACTTTGCAGATCGGCTCAAATGTCACCAAAGGTCTGGGGGCCGGTGCTGATCCGAATAAGGGTCGTGAAGCTGCACAAGAAGATCGTGAAACCATCAGACAAGCGCTGGATGGTGCGGACATGATCTTTATCACCGCAGGTATGGGCGGTGGTACCGGTACGGGAGCGGCACCCGAAGTGGCCAAGATTGCTCGTGAGATGGGTATTCTGACCGTCGCGGTTGTCACTAAACCGTTTCCATTTGAAGGTAAAAAGCGAACTGATTTTGCAAACCAGGGCACCGATGAACTGGCGAACAATGTCGACTCACTGATTACCATTCCGAATGAAAAACTGCTGAAAGTGATGGGTCCTGGTACACCATTGCTACAGGCTTTCAGCGCGGCCAACGATGTGTTGCGCGGAGCCGTACAGGGCATTGCTGAGCTGATCACCCGTCCGGGTCTGATTAACGTGGATTTCGCTGACGTTCGTACCGTGATGTCTGAAATGGGTAAAGCCATGATGGGCAGTGGTGCAGCCTCTGGTCCGGATCGTGCTGAAGAAGCAGCAGAAGCAGCGATTGCCAGCCCGTTACTGGAAGATATCGATCTGTCGGGTGCGCGCGGTATTCTGGTCAACATTACTGCTGGTCCTGATTTTGCTATCGATGAGTTTGAAACTGTTGGTAACGCGGTAAAAGCTTTCGCATCAGAGAACGCGACTGTGGTAGTGGGTACGGTAATCGACATGGAAATGACCGATGAACTGCGGGTTACCGTAGTGGCTACCGGCATTGGCGCAGAGCGCAAGCCTGATATTTCTTTGGTGAGTTCTGAAGGCTCACGCCTGAGTGCCACTGCCAGGGAATTCCAGTCCAGCGGTGAATCCCGTGCGGTTGGCGGTACAGAAGGTAACCAGGCGCTTAAAGCAGATGAAAATGCGCAACCTGGTAATGACCTTGAATACCTGGATATTCCGGCTTTCCTGCGTAAGCAAGCAGACTAGAACGGTACACAAAAATTTACAGGGTACTTGTTCAAAAGGTTAAGGTTGTTCATAAAATAGCCGATATTTTTGACAAGTAAGTGATGGCTAACTATAATGTTCGGCCGCTTTAGGTTAGGTGTTTTTTAAAGCCATGATTAGACAACGTACAATTAAACATGCAGTCCAGGAAACTGGCATAGGTTTGCACAAAGGGGACAAGGTCACGATGACTCTCCGGCCTGCGCCTGCGAACACGGGAATCGTGTTTCGGCGTATTGACCTTGAACCGCATGTCGACATTCACTCCCGCGCTAATGCGGTAGGGAATACCATGTTGTGTACCTGTCTGAATAATGACGACGGTGTGAGTATACATACTGTTGAACACTTAGCTTCAGCATTGGCCGGACTGGGTATTGATAACATTATTGTTGAGGTTAACAGTAATGAACTGCCCATTATGGATGGCAGTGCCAGCCCGTTTGTATTTCTTTTACAATCAGCGGGTATTGAAGAATTGAACGCGCCGAAGCGTTTTATTCGAATCACCAAACCCGTACGCGTGGAAGATGGCGATAAGTGGGCAGAGTTACGCCCCTACGATGGGTTCCGGGTTGATTTTCAAATCGACTTCGAGCACCCGGTTATCAGCCAGACCCGTCAGCATATGGTGATGGACTTTGATTCCTGCTCCTATGTTAATGAGGTTAGCCGCGCCCGTACTTTTGGTTTTATGCGCGACCTGGAATACATGAACGCGAACAATCTGGCGCTGGGTGGCAGTATGGAAAATGCCGTCGCACTGGATGATTACCGCGTACTAAATCCCGAAGGACTGCGTTATGACGATGAGTTCCTCAAGCATAAAATCCTTGATGCTATTGGCGACCTGTATTTAGGCGGTCACAGCATTATTGGTGAATTGGCCGCTTACAAAACCGGACATGGCTTGAACAATAAATTGTTAAATGCCGTGTTGGCTCAGCGCGACTGCTGGGAGTACATTACTTACGAGTCTCAGGACGAAGCGCCAATCCGGTATGCACAACCGGCCCTGGTTTAATACTTTATGCTGAAAAAGCCGCCCTCGTGGCGGCTTTTTTGTTGTTTAATAGGGCCGAATGTCGCTAGAATAGCGAATCAAAAGATTTAGGCTGGCTGTTATTGTACCGCTGGCCCACCGCAGAAAAGCAAAATAAGACACATAATGAAACTAACAGTGACATTTATAGGTAAGCATAAACGCATCAGGCGCAGCATTAGCGTGCGCTCGATCGTGAGTCTTACTGTTTTATCGTCATTGTTTGTGCTGGTATCCAGCCGTTCTACCGACTCTTCTTTCGAAAATCTCGCCCGCGTAAAAGTAGCTCAAAATATCCTTGAAGCCGAGCAGCAACAAGTGGATTCTCTCGCAGCGGCTACCGATGAACAGGTAAAGGCCCTTGCGGCACAGCTGATGGCCATGCAAAGTTCGCTGGATAAAATTGATGCAAAGACCCAGGTACTGGCCAGGGCAATGGGCGTGGAAGAACAGTCGGTAAGCGATTTTGGTTTGGCATCAGCAACGATAAGCAGTCAGTTAGAAGCTGAAGAACAGCGACTGTTATCACCTATACAAGAATTAAGCAGTCAGTTAAAGCACAAGCAGCAGCAACTGGCCGCACTTGAAAGATTGGTTACCGGGCACCATATAGATGAACAGATTAGTTTGTCGGGACGCCCGATAGAGACAGGATGGTTATCATCCTACTACGGCATGCGGACGGATCCTTTTAACGGACAACCGGCCATGCACAACGGATTAGACTTTGCCGGTGAAGTGGGCGACGATGTCGTAGCCACCGCGGCAGGCATAGTGACCTGGTCAGGCGACCGCTACGGTTACGGTCATCTCGTGGAGATTGAACACGGTGATGGTCTGGTAACACGCTATGGTCACAATCAGACTTTGCTGGTTAATAAAGGTGATTTGGTTACTAAAGGCCAGGTTATCGCGCTAATGGGGAGCACCGGTCGTTCTACCGGCGCTCATGTACATTACGAAGTCATTAAAGCTGGTCAAAAAGTCGATCCACTTCCTTACGTCTACAAGAAGTAGCGTAAGCCTCTATTACACGCCAATCAATCTAATGTAACGTGACAGAACAATCTGCCGGTCAGATTTTTTGTTTTTGATAAATCACAGAAGTGGAAATACCAACACAATGTTTGCAAGCATGCTCAGGAAAGTATTTGGCAGTCGTAACGATCGACTATTAAAAAAATTACAAAAGCACGTCAATGCCATTAATGCGCTGGAAGCAGAATACGAAGCTCTTGATGATGCTGCGCTAAAGCAAAAGACGGCCGAATTTCAGCAACGTCTGAAAGAGGGCGCCAGTCTCGATGATATTCTGATTGAGGCTTTTGCGACAGTGCGTGAAGCCAGCAAACGTGTATATGGCATGCGCCACTTCGATGTTCAGATGCTCGGTGGCCAGGTGCTTCACTCTGGCAAAATTGCCGAGATGCGTACCGGTGAGGGTAAAACACTGACCTCAACGCTGCCCACTTACCTGAACGCGTTAACCGGGCGAGGCGTACACGTTATTACCGTGAACGATTACCTGGCCAAGCGGGATGCTAACTGGAGTCGTAGTTTATTTGAATACCTCGGCTTAACCGTAGGCTGTAACGTACCAGGGTTGGCGCCGGAGCAAAAGCGCGAAGCGTATCAGGCCGATATCACTTATGGTACCAACAATGAATTTGGCTTCGATTACCTGCGCGATAATATGGCGTTCAGTCCACAGGACAGAGTCCAGCGCGAACTCTTTTATGCGGTTATTGATGAAGTTGACTCTATCCTCATCGATGAAGCCCGTACCCCTCTGATAATTTCTGGTGCCGCTGAAGATAGCTCCGAGCTGTATTTACGCATTAACCAGATTATTCCTGAACTGAACCGGCAGGATAAGGAAGACGAAGAGGGTAAACATGGCGATGGTGATTACACCATTGATGAAAAAGCCAAACAAATTCACCTTACTGAGCACGGTCAGATCCACGTTGAAGAAATCATGAAACGTGAAGGGCTGCTTAATGAAGAAGAATCCTTATTTGATGCCGGTAATATCTCATTACTGCACCACGTTAACGCGGCTTTGCGTGCACATAAGCTGTTTACCCGCGACGTCGATTACATCGTTAAAGACGATAATATCGTGATTGTTGATGAGCATACCGGTCGGACCATGGAAGGCCGTCGTTGGTCTGAAGGTTTGCACCAGGCAGTGGAAGCGAAGGAAGGCGTTAAAATCCAGAACGAAAACCAGACGCTGGCCTCGATAACTTTCCAGAACTATTTCCGTTTATACGAAAAACTGTCGGGTATGACCGGTACAGCTGATACCGAAGCATTTGAATTTAATCATATTTACAGCCTGGAAACGGTTGTTATACCCACCAACCGCGACATGGTTCGTGACGACAAAGCTGACTTAATCTACCTTACGGCTCAGGAAAAATATGATGCCATCGTGGAAGATATTCGCCGCTGTGTTAAGCGCGGTCAACCTTCGCTGGTTGGTACGGTATCGATTGAAAATTCAGAGTTGTTGTCACGCATTCTGAAGAAAGAAAAGATCCCGCATAAAGTTCTTAATGCTAAGTTCCACGCTCAGGAAGCCGACATTGTTGCCCAGGCGGGTCGTCCTGGCGCGGTGACTATCGCCACTAACATGGCGGGTCGGGGAACCGATATTGTGCTCGGCGGTAACTGGCAGGCGGAAGTCGATAAGATTGAAAATCCCAGCGAAGCTCAGATCCAGAAGATTAAAGAACAGTGGGAAAAGGATCACGAAACCGTACTAGCGGCCGGTGGTTTACATATTATCGGTACCGAGCGTCACGAGTCCCGTCGGATTGATAACCAGTTGCGTGGTCGTGCAGGCCGTCAGGGTGACCCTGGTTCATCGCGTTTTTATCTGTCGCTGGATGATGCCCTGATGCGTATTTTTGCCTCAGAAAAAATGGCCAGTATGATGAAACGTCTGGGCATGGAGAAAGGCGAGGCTATCGAGCACCCTTGGGTAACCCGCGCCATTGAAAATGCTCAGCGCAAGGTGGAAGGCCGTAACTTTGATATTCGTAAGCAATTACTGGAATACGATGATGTGGCCAACGATCAGCGTAAGGTTATCTACGAGCAACGTAATGAGCTGCTCGATGAGGCAGACATCAGTGAAACCGTTCAGGCTATTCGCGAAGATGTCATTGGTGGTGTGGTAGATGAGTATATTCCGCCACAATCCCTCGAAGAAATGTGGGACGTTGATGGCCTTGAACAGCGCCTGAAAGCCGATTTTGCATTGGATGCGCCAATTCAACAATGGTTGGATGCGGATGACAAACTGTACGAAGAAAAATTGCGCGAACGCATTCTGGATGAGTTAAATACAGCGTATAAAGCCAAAGAAGAAATGGTTGGCGAGCAGGTACTGCGTCAGTTCGAAAAAGCGGTGATGTTACAAAACCTCGACAGCAACTGGAAAGAACACTTAGCGGCAATGGATCACTTGCGTCAGGGTATTCATCTGCGCGGCTACGCACAAAAGAATCCTAAGCAGGAATATAAACGTGAAGCCTTTGAGTTGTTCTCCAATATGTTAGAGGGCCTGAAACTTGAAGTGATTACCATTTTAAGCCGGGTACAGGTGCGAGCTGAGTCGGATGTGGAAAAAGTTGAAGAGCAACGTCGTCAGGCAGATGATGTACCGAAGAATTTCCAGCATGCTGACGCAGATGGCGAACCCTCAGAAGATGTCAGTGGTCCTCAGACCGCGATGCGAGAGGGACCCAAAGTAGGCCGTAATGACCCTTGTCCTTGTGGTTCCGGAAAAAAATACAAGCAGTGTCACGGAAAGTTAAAATAGGCTGTCAGCACTGAAAATGAAAAGGCTGGTTATCTGTATATCGCAGGTATCCGGCCTTTTTTGTAAGATTAAACAGGTAACAAATCATGAAATACATTGATGTGGCTGTTGGGGTTATTCTACGTGATAACCAAACCTATGTTTGTTTACGCGCCAGTAATAAACATCAGGGCGGTAAATGGGAATTCCCCGGTGGTAAAGTGGAGGAGGGTGAGGCGCCTGATTCTGCACTGAGCAGGGAGCTGCAGGAAGAAGTGGCCATTGTTACCACGCACTGTGAGCCGCTAACGCTGATTGAACATGATTATGGCGATAAGTGTGTGCGATTGCATGTCTACACGGTAAGCGGGTTTAGCGGTGAACCCACAGGCGCTGAAGGGCAGCCTGGTAAATGGTTGGATTTAAATAACCTGAAGTATGACGATTTCCCGGCCGCAAACCGGGAAATCATTGACTCGTTACTGGCTCAACGGGCGTCAGCCGGGCGTTAAAAACGGTAACGTTTAAGCTGTTGTTGCATGCTGCTGATTTCGTCCACCAGCTGCGCACAGTTTTGTGCCACCAATCGTGCATAGTCGCTATTCTGATTGCCTACATCCTGAATACTGCTCAACCGTTTTGCCACATCTTCAGTAATGCTGGCCTGACGTGAGGCCATGGTGGCGGCTTCCTGATTCAACTCTGTTATGGTTGCTACGGCATGCAGAGATTTCTCCAGCGACTCACCGGCATTCTGTGTTACCTGGACGGTAGAAAACGCATTGTCCTTGTTTTGCTGCATTTTCTCAGCGGCTTCCCGACTCCCCTGTTGCAGCCGCTCAATCATTACGCGGATTTCCTCGGTGGATGATTGGGTGCGACTCGCCAGAGAGCGAACCTCATCAGCCACTACTGCGAAGCCTCGGCCCTGCTCACCAGCCCGGGCGGCTTCAATAGCCGCATTGAGCGCCAGCAGGTTGGTTTGTTCGGCAATATTGCGGATCACATCCATAACGCCACTGATTTGTTCGCTGGCGGCGGCCAGCTCATTGATCACCTGTACTGAGGTATCGATATTATGGGCCTGCGCCTCAATGTCTTTTATGGTTGCCGATAGCACGCTTACGCTGTTGCGTGTGTCGCTGTCGGCGGCGCCAGCAGCCTCATTAGAATGATTAATGTTACCGGATACGGCTCTTGCATTTTCCTGCAGGGTCGACAACGCATCGCCTATAGCGCGGGTTTCATTGGTTAATTCAGTCACTGTGGAGCTGGATTTATCTGCGGTTTCATTGAGTTCCCGGGATTGCGAGAGCATGGTGTCGGTGGTTTGATTGACACTTCTCAAAGTGGTTTGCAATTGGGATAACAGTTTATTAAACCCTTTGGCCATCAGGCCAAACTCATCGCTGGAGTTTGCATTAAAGCGAAAGGTTAAGTCGCCCTCACCAGAGGCCAGATCGTTCACCACACCAATAAATTCATCCAGCGGTTTACCTACCATATGATTTATCAGGTAGAAGAGCGTGGCCAGAATTGCCGCACTGGCAATCAGAATTTTAACCAGCACGGCCAACACCGCTGATGTTACCAGGGCTGTCTTTTCATCACTCGATGAGGCCAGAATTAGCTCGTAGCCCCATTTTTCGAAAGGAATAGTGGTGACATCCCAGTTGTCATTGCCAGACGCCAGGGCATTATTAACCGTGGTTTCGTTAACGTGTGCAGAATGCATACGCAAATTGCCCTTGCTGTCTTTAAGCGCGACAAAGCCCTCTTCAAGCAATTTACTTTTGGTAATGGCTTCTTCCAGAACCTGTAAATCGGCGGAGTAGCCCACGTACCAGATACCAATGACCTGCTGACTTGCGTTAAACATTGGCTCGTAAGCTGTCAGGTAAGGACTGCCAAGAATATCCACGGCACCGTAATAAGCTTTGCGTTGTTTGATTTGCGCCATGGCTTTTCCCTGAGGCGCCAGTTTAGTGCCGGTAGCCCGTTGCCCGTCTTTAATGACGTTGGTGGTGACCCGGATAAAGTCATCGCCGGTTCTGCTAAACAGTGTCGCTGTTCCGCCCATCACGGCGGTGAGCCCATCTACCAGGGCGAAATTATTGGCTTGCGCTTCATCGCCTATGAACAGTTGGGTCGCCGGGGTTTGCTTAACAATTACTTCACTGCCCTGGGAGGGCACGCCAATTTTGTCACCGCGTTCTTTTAACAACCGCATGCTGCTGACCACACGTTCGTGCATCAGTGAATCGGTGACGGTAAGAATGTTGGTGAGTCTGGCGGCGAGTTGTTCTTTTTGCTGAATAATTCTGTCTTCTGCTTCAGAAGACGCTGAAATTGAAGTGATTATGGCGATAACAACTGAAAAAGCAGCAATCACAACCGTGATGGCAACAAGAAATTTACGCTGAATGGACATACTTACTCCGGCAACTATATGGTTTTGCTGGCGTCCTTGTTTAGCAAAAAGTACCGCAACTAGACGGCTGTTATTGTTATTACTAGTTAATAATAGAGTAAATTTTAAATTCGGCTATTTTTTTACTGCGTTTTTGAGAGGCGGTGACGGTTCTTACACAAAGGCACTTAATAGGGTATTCAGGTACCGTCTTCCTAGAGGTGTTACCTGCCAGTGTGACGGGCTGTCAGCCAGTAAACCCTTGCTTGTGGCCTGCTCGATGGCGTCATGTTGTTCTACAGTGAGAGAGGCACCGGTGAGGCTTTCAAAGTCTGATTTTGGACAGGATTCAACTAATCTGAAGCGATTCATAAAAAACTCAAAGGCTAAATCTTCCGTTTCAACCGGGGTTTGTTGATCCAGATAGGGTCGGTTGAGGGTCATATAGCCACGGGGATGTTTTACTTTTACCGTGCGAGTGATGCGTTGATTTTCGGTGTCAGTGAGTTTACCGTGAGCGCCGCAGCCTATCCCAATATAATCGCCAAAACGCCAGTAATTTAAATTATGCCGACACTGATAGCCTGGTTTGCTGTAACCGGAGATTTCGTATTGTTCATACCCTGAGGCTTGCAATAACTGGTGGCCTTCTGCCTGGATATCCCAGAGGATATCATCGTCTGGTAATGTCGGCGGCCTGGAATAAAAGGGGGTGTTAGGTTCAATCGTTAGCTGATACCAGGATAAATGCCTGGGTTGCTGCGCTATAGCCTGACCTAAGTCGTCCAGGGCGTTTGGCAACGTCTGTCCGGGCAAACCATGCATCAAATCCACATTAAAGCTATTTACTCCACTCTGGTTAGCCTGCCCGATGGCAAACAAAGCCTGGGCCGGATCATGAATGCGGCCAAGGGCTTTAAGGTGGTGAGCCTGAAAACTCTGAATACCAATCGAAAATCGGTTTACTCCGGCATTCACATAGCCCTCGAACCTGGCCGCTTCAATGGTGCCTGGGTTAGCCTCCAGGGTAATTTCGATATGTCTGGCAAAGGGGACGCGTTTTTGTGCCTCAGACAGCAGATGGCCAATACTTTGGGGACTAAACAAACTCGGCGTGCCGCCGCCAATGAAAATCGTTTCGATGGGGCGCTCGCCGGTCAGGCGCGCATCCTGTTCCAGGTCGGCCAGTAAGTGCGCCACATATTCCTGCTCAGGCAGGCCACTTTTCAGCGCATGAGAATTGAAGTCACAATAGGGACATTTTTGTACACACCATGGTATGTGGATATACAGGCCCAACGGCGGCTTTTGCATCACAAACCTTTAATGCGTGCCAGTAACTGCTGCATCGCCTGACCTCGGTGGCTGACGGCATTTTTTTGCACTTTGTCGAGCTCTGCTGCCGTGCACTTAAATTTGTCTACGTAAAATACCGGGTCGTAGCCGAATCCGCCCTCACCATGGCGCTGGCGGGTAATACTGCCATGCCATTGTCCTTCACTGATAAAGGGGATGGGGTCGTCAGCGTGGCGCATCATGACTAATACACATTGAAAGTGTGCGCCGCGATTGGCGTTTTCTTCGCCCAACTCGTTAAGCAACCGGTCGATATTCTTACTGTCGGTAGCGTCTTCGCCGGCGTATCGGGCTGAATAAATTCCCGGCGCGCCATGCAGTGCATCGACCACCAGGCCTGAATCATCTGCGATCGCGGGTAATCCGGTCTCCTGAGCAGCGTGACGGGCTTTAATAATGGCATTCTCGACGAAAGTTGTACCAGTTTCCGGCACGCTACTTACGTTGAACTCACTTTGTGGCAGTACCTCAATATTGAGTGGCGCAAACAAACTGGCAAATTCTTTTACCTTCCCGGCGTTACCGGTAGCCAGAACCACTTTAGCAGGCAGTGACATATTAATTATCTCTTCTTCTTTTTGGCGGTTTTGGACGTTTTGGATTTCTTTTTCTTAGCCTTATTTTCCGGCGCTTTGTGTTTAGGGCGCAATCCTTCAACATAGCGGGCCTTCAGCGGCTCGTCCATGTATCGCGATACTTTCCCTATCATCTCAAAATCATGGGCTTCGATCAGAGCAATTGCCGTGCCTTTGGCGCCTGCCCGCCCTGTGCGGCCAATTCGGTGGACGTAAACATCGGCTTTACGCGGCATGTCAAAATTAATAACGTGGCTTACATTGGGCACATCGATGCCGCGCGCGGCGACGTCGGTTGCCAATAAAATGTTCAGGCTACCGGATTTAAAGCTGGCCAGTGCGGCATTGCGCTTATCCTGGGGCATCTCGCCCTGCAGGTAACACACCTGCAGGCCGAGCCGTTGCAGGTTTTCACGCAGCCATTGTAAACGCTCGCGGGTTTTTACAAACACCACGGCGCTGGTAATCTGTTCTTTGAGAATTTTTTCCAGCAAAGCCAGTTTATGCTCTAAATTGTCAGCCAGGTGATACCACTGATGAATTTTGGCTTTTTCGCGACGGGGCGGATCCGCTTCAATAATGGCGGGTTCATTGAGCAAATCATTGGCAAAGTGGCGCACGCCTGCACCTTCCAGTGTGGCAGAGAACAACATGTTTTGTTTACGCCAGCGGGCTTCTGAGGCTATTTGGTTAACGATGCCGGAAAAGCCCATGTCGAGCATACGGTCTGCTTCATCAAGAATTAAACACTCAATATCGCGACAGTCTGCCGACTCCTGTTCGATATGTTCAAACAGGCGTCCTGGTGTGGCCACCAGAATATCCAGGTTTTGAGCCAGAGTTTCTCTGTCGGTGCCGTAATTGATGCCGCCGGTGATCACTCCGCAAATCAGGTCTGTGTGGCGGGTTACCGCAACGGCTTGCTCGTAAACCTGCAGTGCCAGTTCCCGGGTCGGGGTTAGCACCAGAACGCGGGTTGCGCCTGGCTGCTTGCGCGGAAAATCCAGTAAAAACTGGCAGGCAGGCAATAAAAAGCCCATAGTTTTCCCTGTTCCGGTAGGCGCTGAAGCCAGAACATCCTTCCCTTCCATGGCAACCGGTACCACCATTGACTGAATGGTAGTAGGGCGGGTCAGCCCCATATCGGCGAGAGCCCGGCACAGGTCATCGTCTAATTCTAATTGTTCGAATGTCATAAAAATACGTCTGTCACGTGAATGGCGCTATTGTAGCATTAAATCGACGAAACGCCGTGCTTTGTGATGGTCTGTTGGATTCGCATCAGGCGTTGCTGATTGAGTTGCAGTTTGATGTCCGGGCCGGTAAAACCGGCAGCGATAATGGCTTTAACATCGACCTCATTGGCGACTGACAGCGAATCCGTGAGTAATTTCTGAAAAAGCGGTCCCTGCTCAGGATACACAACGCCCAGCAGCAAGGTTAAACGCTCCAGCCGCTCGGGTCTGCGCCAGGCGTCGCAGATATTGAGGATGCCCAGCAGCCCTTCGCTATGGACAATAGTGTCAGTCAGAGATGGCAGGGTTTTTACCGCCAGCCGGGCACTGTCGGCTTCAAGGTTTGGCACCTTCAGCCTGCGCTGCAGTGCTTCTAAGGCTGGCAGGGATAACGTCCAGCACAACGCAGACCAGCGAACAGTTAAGGGCTGTTCGGAAGCTGCCGCTCTTAGCAGGCAGTCTGCGGCTTGTTTGCTTATATCAACAGCGTCTAATTCTGGCATCCAGGCCCGCAATGCGCCGGATTTGTGCAACACACTAAGGTAAACTTCAGGAGAGCGTTCCATCAGCGCCCGACGTGTCTCCTGCCATACCCGTTCAGCACTTAACTGCCTGATATCGTCTGACGAAGCCATGGATTGCATAAGTGCCATGGTGTCGTCTGCCACAGTAAAGCCGAGATAAGCATAGCGTGCGGCGAACCGGGCAACTCTGAAAATCCGCAACGGATCTTCGCTAAAGGCTGCCGAGACATGGCGTAACAGGCGCTTCTGCAAGTCTGCCTGGCCATGGTACGGATCGATTATTTCGCCGCCGGCAGTTTGTGCCATGGCATTGATGGTGAGGTCCCGGCGCAGCAGGTCTTCTTCCAGGGTGACATCGGGCGTGGCATGGCAGCTAAAGCCGGTGTAACCGCCGCCAGTTTTACGTTCAGTGCGGGCGAGGGCATATTCTTCCTGGGTTTTGGGGTGCAAAAATACCGGAAAGTCTTTACCCACCTGGGTATAACCCTTTGCCAATAATTGTTCCTGCGTAGCGCCAACAACTACCCAGTCACGCTCAGTGACCGGGCGATTAAGTAATTTGTCTCGGACTGCGCCGCCAACCAGAAAAACCTGCATGCTGAAAATGAGTCGCTGTATGATGCGGCTATTATGCCTGAGTAAGCGCCTGAAAACACGGTGTTGTTGACTTCAACGGATAGTCTGATAGTTTACCGAACATATGGACAGTCCAACTGATATCACATGTTTCTACAATATTTCGGGTTAACGGATAATCCGTTTTCTATCGCGCCCAATCCTGATTACCTGTATATGAGCCCTCGCCACAAAGAAGCGTTGGCGCATCTGACGTTTGGTTTAAGGGAAAGTGGTGGCTTTGTCATGCTAACCGGCGAGGTCGGCACTGGTAAAACGACCGTCTCGCGCAAGTTATTGCAGCAGTTACCTGACTCAACCCAGGTGGCAATGATCCTTAACCCTACGTTGTCGGCTATTGAACTATTGGCCACAGTGTGTGATGAGCTCAATATTGAAACCGATGGTAACCAGGCCAGTCTGAAATACTTTACGGACAAGATTTTACAGAAGCTGGCTGACAATCATAATGCGGGTAAGAATACCGTGCTGATGATTGATGAAGCTCAGCATTTGTTACCGGAAGTACTGGAGCAGCTGCGCTTACTAACCAACCTGGAAACTAACCGGGAAAAACTGCTTAAGGTGGTACTGATTGGTCAGCCTGAATTACAGCAGCTGTTAAAGCGTAATGAATTACGTCAGCTATCTCAGCGGATCACCGCACGTTATCATTTACTACCGCTTAATGCCGATGAGGTAAAAGCCTATGTTAATCACCGGCTGAGTGTGGCTAATGGTGATATATCGGTGTTTAGCCCGGCGACTGTGCGCACCATGTATCGGGTAACCGCTGGTATTCCCAGGGTTATTAATCTGCTTTGCGACAGGGCGATGACACTGGCCTTTACACAGCAAAGGCCGGTTGTGAAGAAGCACCTGTTTCTGACTGCAGCTGAACAAATTTTGGGTGAAGATGTGATACAGCAACGCTTGCGCGGACAGCAAACCCTGATTTATGCCGGGATCTTCTGTAGTGCTCTGGTGGGCGGCTATTTGTGGGGCATGGTATGAGTAACATTATCCCTATTGAACAAGCCCTGCCGGGGATGATGATTGTGCAGGTGACGGCGCAAAACGGGCCGGTCAAAATTAAAAAGTCCGGCCTGATCACCAGTGATGCCATGATCCAGGGCTTAATTGAAATGGGCGTGCAGGAAATTGAATATGATCCGCAGCAGACGGTTGAAATCTGCGTTGAGGATACGCTGGTTACCACCGAACAAACGCCTACCCAGGCGTTATTGCGGGGGCAGTATGACACCCGTGCACAAAAGACCGACAGCGCTATCAGTGATCAGTTTAATCGCAGCTTATTTTTACCCACAGTCAATGGCATGCCGGGACAGTGGCAACGCTTAGTTAAGCCTTTACTGACCGGGTTACTGCTAGCGGTTGGAGGCGGGGCTACTGGGTATTTTCTGGCCGTTGGGCCAACAATGCTTGAACAACTACTAACGGCCCCTGACACAGGTCATCAACGGGTGGCAAGTCAGACCGTCCTCAACAATGCAGCGCCAACACCGCTAAACACGTCTGAAGCAGTGGGCACGCCTGAAGCAGAAAGGGAAGAACAACTTCCCGCGGCAGAGCAGAACATAGCACAAGCGTCTGGCCAGCCGGTTCAATCCAACGTGACAACAGTGACAAGCACCGAAAGTGAACCCGCTATACCTGAAGCAGCCGGAACTCCTTTGGCGCAAGCCGCTTCAGGCACTGACAATGCAACGGAAAAAGTAGCGGTATCACCAGAGTTGATGGCCCGCTTTAACAAAGTACTTACTGATTTGGAAAAAGAGGAAGAACAGGGAATAGAGCCAACGGCGTCAGAGACGGTGGTCAACGTATATGACGATATACAAAGGGTCGATCAATTGCCGGCGCGACTACTCACGCGATTACCCGCTATGGACTTTAGTGCTCATATGTATGCCTCCGCCCCGGCGGACCGCTGGGTCAGGGTAAATGGCAGTGACAAAGGTGAGGGTGACTGGATCGCCGATCGCGTCCAGATTGTGAATATTGAGGCACAACGGGTGATATTACGCTTTGAAGATGAAGTGTTTAGTATGACGGCACTCACCGACTGGTGATACGCGTATAGGCGAGTGATTTAGTCACTCGCCTGTGGAATAAACACATCGGTGAAGAATTTTGGCAGATTAATGGCAAATTCATCGGGGCCAATGCTGCTTTCTATCTCATCCTTACCCTTAGCCAAATCTATTCGTTTCACTTCCTGAAAATGGCCGCTGTTAACACTGTAAAATGTCATCACCTGCGGTTGTAGCAGGTTAGACGGGTTACGTCGACTAACGATACCGAGCTTGCCACTTTTTAGTTTGACCAGTGAGCCGATGGGATAGATGCCCAGCACGCCTATCAGCCGGTTAACCAGCGTTTGTTCCAGACCTTTATTACGAGCCAGTGATTTCAGCACTTTGCTGGTAGCATAGGCGCAGCCAAATGGTGCGGGCATGCCTAACCGGGAGAATTCATCGACCACTGCCGCCAACTGGGCCAATGGCTCAATATCATCACCGGTCAGCCCTTTCGGGTAACCTGAGCCATCAATTCGTTCGTGGTGCTGGCTGACGATGTCCTTTACCACTTCTGGCAGGTCATCACTATGTTCGATGGCTTCCAGGGACTCATCGACATGAGTCTGATACATCATTAAATCGGTGCCGCTTAACTGTTCTTCAGGTACGCAGAGCTCCGGTGGCAATTTCACCATGCCGGTATCCATTAACAGGCCGGCAAGACTGGCATACTCAACCGACTGTTTATCAAAGCCGGCAGCGTCGGCCAGAATAGCCATATGAATACTGCAGTTCAGGGAGTGCTCCAGTAAACTATCGTTACCACGTTGAACCATGGATAAGCAAATCATGGCGGCCTGATTTTCAAACACGCATTCCAGAATATCCTGGGTGAGCGTGGACAGCTTATTGACATCGGCGCCCTTGCCTGAGCGTAACTGAGTCAAAAAAGTTTGTTGTATTGCCATGGCTTTTTGGAATAGTTGCTCGGCGGCTTTCAAACTGTCACTGGTGAGCGGCTCATTACTTGCCTCAACATCGGTATTGCTTACCGGGGGAGTCTCGGCAACAGGGGGGGCTGTGTCGGACGCAGGAGCAGGGGGGGCAGTCGGGGGGACACCTTTTTCGGTATCAATTTCGACAACTTCGACCCCTTTGTTTTTCAACTGGGTTATCACCGCATCAGAGCGGACAACCCCTTTTGAGCGTATTTTTACCTTGCCAGTATCATCGACGACCCGATTTACATACATGCCAGGAGTCAATTCGTCGATGGCAATTCGTTGTAGCATGTCCTCTCCAGGCCGGCTTGATAATGTAAGCGTGTGATTTGCTAACTATAGCCTAACTGTAGACAGATGAAATGAAAATTAATTATTCGCCGCTTATCTGGATCAAATAAGCGGCGTTTTGCAGGATTTAAAGCCAGGCAGGTTGTTTGGCTTCGAAGGATTCGATATCGCCGGTCAGTTCCAGGGTCTGACCTATGGCATCAAGGCCTTTAACCAGATTGTTTTTATGGTGCTCGGCAATGTCGAAAGAGACCGTTGTGTCACCCACTGATACGGTTTGTGCCGGCAGATCGATATTGATTTCAGCCTGGGCATCGTTCGCTACGGCGGCAAACAATAGGTCCATTTCGCTGCTGTTCAACGCAATCGGCAGTAACTGATTGTTCATGCAGTTACCGTAGAAGATATCAGCGAAGCTGGTTGCGATGACCGCTTTAAAACCGAAGTCGGTTAACGCCCACGGAGCGTGTTCGCGACTCGAGCCACAGCCAAAGTTTTCCCGGGCGAGTAAAACAGACGCGCCCTGATGCTCGGTTTTGTTCAACACAAACTCCGGGTTTGGCTCTTTTTCTTCCAGATCCAGGTAGCGCCAGTCGTGAAACAGGTGCTTGCCAAAGCCAGCGCGGCTGACACTGGTGAGGAATTGCTTGGGAATAATCTGGTCGGTATCCACGTTCGCCTGGTCCAGTGGGCAGGCTGTGCCGCTCAGGGTGGTGATGCCGGTAGTGGTTTCGCTCATAAATTACTCCTGAAAATCTCTGACGTCGGCAAATTTTCCGCGCAAGGCGGCCGCAGCTGCCATGGCAGGGCTCACCAGATGGGTGCGCGCGCCGCGACCTTGTCGGCCTTCAAAGTTACGGTTACTGGTTGAAGCGCAACGATCGCCAGCGGTAAGCAGGTCATCGTTCATTCCTAAGCACATAGAGCAACCCGGTAAACGCCACTCAAAACCGGCTTGTTTAAAAATAACGTCCAGCTTTTCTTCTTCAGCCTGACGTTTAACCGCAGCTGAACCGGGAACCACCATGGCGGTAACGGTATCAGCAACTTTACCTTGTTTGGCTATCTGCGCGGCTGCGCGTAAATCTTCAATACGACTGTTGGTACATGAGCCGATAAACACGTGAGAGACCGCAACATCAGCTAATTTCTCACCGGCCGTTAAGCCCATGTATTTTAGTGCTTTGCGAGCAGACTCCTGCTCAACACTGTCGCTAAAGTCTTCAGGCCCGGGCACCGGTTGATTAACCCCGATAACCTGACCAGGATTGGTGCCCCATGTTACTTGCGGAGTAATGTCTTTAGCTTCCAGTTCCACCACCGCATCAAACACGGCGTCGTCGTCGGAGTACAGGGTTTTCCAGTATTCAACGGCGGCATCCCAGTCTGCACCCTGAGGCGCAAATTCGCGGCCTTCCAGGTAATCAAACGTTGTCTGGTCCGGGGCGATCATTCCGGCTTTGGCACCGGCTTCGATACTCATATTACAGATGGTCATGCGCTCTTCCATCGATAAGGCTTCGATGGCTTCACCACAATATTCAATAACGTGGGCGGTGGCACCAGCGTGACCAATCTTACCAATGATGGCCAGAATGATGTCTTTGGCGGTAATGCCGACTGCCAGCTTACCGTTAACCTTAATCTGCATGGTCTTGCCACGGCTTTGCTTAAGCGTTTGCGTAGCCAGTACGTGTTCTACCTGAGAGGTACCAATACCAAATGCCAGGGCACCAAATGCGCCATGGGTGGCGGTATGCGAATCACCGCACACAACGGTCATACCGGGCAGGATTAAGCCCAGCTCAGGACCCATTACGTGGACGATACCTTGTTTCTGGTGGCCCACCGGGAACAGTTTCACGCCGTGCTCTTCGCAATTCTCGGCCAGCGTTTGCAATTGCAATTTGTTTTGCGGGCCACAGGCATCAAGCGCCAGGCTGCGGGTAGAGATAGAGTGATCCATGGTGGCGAATGTACGGTCCGGACGGCGCACCTTACGGCCTTTTTCGTTCAGCCCGGCAAAAGCCTGCGGACTGGTGACTTCGTGGATCAGGTGACGGTCGATATAGATCAGGCTGTCATCACCTAACTGGCTGATAATGTGAGCCTGCCACACCTTGTCGTATAAGGTTTTAGCCATGAATAATTACTCCTGACCTAAAATGGATTTCACAAT
Source organism: uncultured Alteromonas sp. (assembly GCF_913058315.1). Taxonomy (GTDB): domain Bacteria; phylum Pseudomonadota; class Gammaproteobacteria; order Enterobacterales; family Alteromonadaceae; genus Alteromonas. The sequence goes on from NZ_CAJXQY010000022.1 coordinate 43,006, forward strand.
GGCATCGCCTACCTGAGAGGTAGAGGCGGCCTGGTCGCGTTTGTCGGCTGGTAATAATTCACCGGTCAGAATACCGGCTTCCAGCACGTCTACCACGGCTTTATCGATAGCATCCGCGGCGGCAGCCTGATTAAGGCTGAAACGCAGCATCATCGAAGCAGATAAAACCTGTGCAATCGGGTTAGCAATCCCCTGACCGGCGATATCCGGAGCGGAACCACCGGCTGGCTCATACATACCGAAACCTTCTTCGTTGAGGCTGGCAGAAGGGAGCAGTCCCATGGAGCCGGTGATCATCGCGCATTCATCAGAAATGATGTCACCAAACAGATTAGAACACAGCATCACGTCAAACTGGGCCGGATTTTTTACCAATTGCATGGTGGCGTTATCGATATAGATGTGGTCGAGCGCTACTTCGGGATAATCTTTTGCCACTTCTTCTGTGACTTCACGCCACAGACGGCTGCATACCAGCACATTGGCTTTATCGACGGAAGTAACTCGCTTATCACGCTTCATGGCGGCTTCGAAGGCGCTTATGGCAATACGGCGAATTTCGCGTTTGGAATAGCGCATGGTATCAAAAGCGTATTCTTCTTCGCCTTCACCGTCGCGGCCCTTGGGCTGACCAAAATAAATACCACTGGTAAGTTCGCGAATCACCAGCACGTCCACGCCGCTGGCTGCGATGTCTTTACGCAGCGGTGATAAGTCTTCCAGGCCCGCATAAATTTTTGCCGGGCGCAGATTACTGAATAAATCAAAATGGCTGCGCAGGGTTAACAATGCCGCACGCTCCGGGCGTTGTTCCAGCGGCAGGGTATCCCACTTAGGGCCGCCAATAGAGCCAAACAGAATGGCATCGGCCTGCTCGCAGCCGAGCAGCGTTTTAGATGGCAGCGCTTCGCCTTCAGTATCAATGGCATAACCGCCAACAGGATAAGCAGTACGGTTAAAGGTGATGGCAAACTTCTGTTCGATGGCATCCAATACTTTATTGGCTTCCTGCATCACTTCCGGGCCGATGCCGTCACCGGCAAGCACGGCAATGTTAAACTGGCTCATTTATACTCCTGCTACGCGTTCTTGTTGGTTCTTTTGCTGATCAATCTGGTCAGCAAGATAGGTGTTGTTTAAGACGAAAATCAGAGCTTTCACACCGGCTTCAACGATATCTGTTGCCAGGCCTAAACCGTGGAAACGGCGGCCTTTGTATTCAGTAATAACGCTGACAGAAGCCAACGCATCGGCACCTTCGCCCTTGGAATCTAACTTAAAGTCGACGACTTCCAGGTCATTATGACCTAACATCGACATGATGGCTTTGTATGAAGCATCTACCGGGCCATTGCCGGTTTCACAGCGGGTTACCAGTTCGTTACCAATTTTCAACTGTACCGTGGCACTGGGGATAATTTCCTTGCCCGACGTGGCATGCAAATAGGTTAACTGATAGTGCGCCTGATCGTGTTTCTGCTGATCGAAAAACAGCAGCGCTTCTAAATCATAGTCGTAAACCTGACCTTTTTTGTCCGCCAGATTTAAAAAAGCGGTATAGATTGCTTCTAAATCGTAATCGGTATCTTTGTATCCCAGCTCCTGCAGGCGATGTTTTATCACATGGCGGCCTGAGCGGGAGGTCATATTCAGGTTGTTTTTATTAATCCCCACACTTTCCGGGGTCATGATCTCATAGGTATTTTGCGCTTTTAAGACACCGTCCTGGTGGATACCCGAAGAATGACTAAAGGCATTAGCGCCGACGATAGCCTTATTCGCCTGAACGGGCATATTACACAGCTGGCTGACCAGCTTGGATGTCCGGCTGATTTCTTTGCTGTTGATATTGGTATCAAGGCCATACAAGGCATGTCGGGTTTGCAGGATCATGGCTATTTCTTCCAATGAGCTGTTACCTGCGCGTTCGCCAATACCGTTAATGGTACCTTCTACCTGACGGGCACCATTTTCAATGGCGGCCAGTGAGTTGGCAACGGCCAGCCCCAGGTCATTATGACAGTGCACTGAAATGATCGCGTTATCGATATTCGGTACACGTTCAAACAACTGGCGAATAATACCGCCGAACTCGGTTGGGGTAGTGTAACCCACGGTATCCGGAATATTAACGGTGGTGGCGCCGGCAGCGATAACAGCTTCTACCATTCTGGCCAGATAACCTATTTCGGTACGACCGGCATCCTCACAGGAAAACTCAACGTCGTCGGTGTAGTTGCGGGCGCGTTTGACCGCCGCAACGGCCATCTCGACCACATCATCCTGAGATTTTCGTAATTTATTATTTACGTGAATTTCGGATGTCGCGATGAAAGTATGAATGCGGAACTGGTCTGCTACTTTCAGGGCTTCGCCACAGGCATCAATGTCAGCTGGTACGGCGCGCGATAAACCTGCTACCGTTGAGTTTTTGATTTCTTTGGCAATCATTTGCACAGATTTGAAATCACCCGGTGACGACACGGGGAAACCGGCTTCAATAATATCAACGCCGAGACGTTCGAGGGCCAGTGCGATCTGCAGTTTTTCTTTTACACTTAAACTGGCTGGCAAGGCTTGTTCGCCGTCACGCAAGGTCGTATCAAATATTTTCACCTGATTCGTCATGGCTGTCTCTCGTTGATTTTAGTTAAAAAAAAACCCGTGCTAAGCACGGGTTTTGTGTATTGATTCGCTGGTCGCAATCTACCCGTGCAATCTGGCTGCCATAAGGAGTAGAAGAGATAGAATAAACATACGCGGCATTGGTAAAACCTTCAGTGTGCTGCATTGCGCGACCTTTCCGATGCCCGACAATTTACAGCCTGAACCGCAGCAGGTCAACCACTGATTCGGATTTTCGGTATAAATTTTAGTTATAAATTACTGCATAACAAAAAAATTAGGATGAGATTTCTCTTCAACGAATAAATTAGATTTTTTATTTCTCTCGCCAAGCAAGAAGTCAAAAAAGAGGTTGGTCTGAGCAGATAAACCGTTGTTGTTTCAGGGCCTGTCTTATACAGCGCTGTGTAAATATTGCCTGTTCGCGGCTTGCAGGCATAAGGTGTGTTTCTTCGCGATT
>NZ_CAJXQY010000023.1 GCF_913058315.1 uncultured Alteromonas sp.
AAGAACGAATGGCATTTTTCGACCTCCAAAAAAATATTATTCATGCTGAATGATCAGACTGGTAGGCTCGCGTGTTGTCCATCTTTATAACGGTATTTTCTGCACACGATTGCTTTAAATCTAAAGGATGCATACAGAAGTATTAGTTTGTATACGTTTTAGCTAGGCCGCCGCCTATGTTCGGGATTGGCTAATGTTTGAACAAATGCTAAACTTATACGTGAGGTGATAGGTATGATTAATTTTAATATAAGCACAGAAAAGCCGCAGTCGTTACTGGAGCAAATTCAGCAGCGTCAGGATAAACTGTCGGAAAAGCTGGCCTCAGGCAAGCAAATCAACAGTGCGGCAGATGGCGCTGCCGCGCAACAAATCATCGATCGCTTAACGTCTGAAGTTGAAGGCGGCCGCCAGGCCGTAAACAATGCTTACGATGGTATCTCGCTGGCACAAGTGGCAGAGAGCGGGCTGGAAGGCATCAATAACGATGTGAATCGTATTCGTGAGTTAACGCTGCAATCAGGTAGCGGTATTCTTAATGATGCCGACCGCCAGGCTATCCAGTCAGAAATATCGCAACTGCAGCAGAATATTTCCCAGACCATTGAACAAACTGAGTTCGCTGGTAAGCCTCTGCTGTCGAATAGTGGCTCGATTGATTTTCAGGTAGGTAGTCAGGCGGGTCAGCAGATTAGTGTAGGCACCCGTGATATTGGCAGCGAATTATCGGACGTGCTGTCGGTAGACATCACCTCACAGTCACTCGAAGATTCACTGGCCGCTGCTGACGCCGCTATCGAAACTGTGGGTGGCGCGCGTGGCGACCTTGGCGCAGTGCAGAATCAGTTTGCATCCACTGCGCGCAATCTTACCGAAACCAATGTGAATCAGGCGGCAGCACGCAGTCGTATCCAGGATACGGATTATGCCCAGGCGAGCTCTCAGCAGGCGGCCAATGATATGCAGAACCAGGCAGCACTGACGGTTCAGGCGCAGGCCAATCAGCAGCAGGGGCAGGTACTGAGCTTGTTGAATAACTAAATTGCACAAATTTACAACAAAGGCAGGTTTACCTGCCTTTTTTATTGCCAATAATCCGCTTTTTTCATTGCGATTCACATTGTTACCGCTACAATTGCCAGAGCGCTCTATACCAAATTGCATGCTTATCTATGCAAGCCGGTATTATCAATCCTTGGTTTCGGCCGCCAGGCTGTATTGCTGCCAAATCATTTGATGTTTGCCAACCGGGAAGGTGGAAATGTTGATGATAGTAAAAATTGTGTCCGATTTTTGACAGTCGCACACACAAAACCGTGGTTTGGTATAAACTAGTAAATATAACAATAGCGTTTGGGGACTGAATGAAGGATATATTGCTTGTTAGTAATAACAATGCATTAAAACAAAATCTGCACACGATCCTGACATTTTTAGGGGAGCCGTGTGTTTCACTTTCGGTGTCTGAAGCGCAATCGTTGCTGGAAAATAAATCACCCGTTGCGGTGATCATCGATGTAGAAACAGGCAACGATGCCCTGGCGTTAATCAAAAATTATCCTCAGCATCCGTTTGTTGCGCTAAACATGGCAGATCAGCCTAGTTTAAATGTAGGCAATCTGGTTGGTCATATTACCTTACCAATTACGTACCCTTCGCTTACTCAGGCAATACATCGCTGCCAGGAATACATTCGTAGCCACCCGGTACGCAACGGGGCGGTACCTACCAAAACCCGGTTATTCCGTAGTCTGGTGGGGAAAAGCGAGCAAATTCAGGGTGTCCGCCGCTTAGTGGAGCAAGTTGCCCCCACTGAAGCCACGGTGCTTATTCTGGGAGAGTCGGGTACCGGTAAAGAAGTGGTCGCTCGTAATGTACATTTCCTGTCAGAACGTAAAGATGGGCCGTTTATACCGGTAAACTGTGGTGCTATTCCTGGTGAATTGCTGGAAAGTGAGCTTTTTGGTCACGAAAAAGGCGCGTTTACCGGCGCTATTAGTGCCCGTAAAGGGCGTTTTGAATTGGCCGAAGGCGGCACACTGTTTCTCGATGAAATCGGTGATATGCCGCTGCAGATGCAGGTGAAATTACTGCGCGTTCTGCAGGAAAGAATGTTTGAAAGAGTCGGTGGTAACCGGCCCATACAGTGTGACGTGCGAATTATCGCCGCTACCCATCGCGATCTGGAAAAGATGATTGCCGATGATAAGTTCCGCGAGGATTTATATTACCGTCTGAATGTGTTCCCTATTGACAGTCCGGCCCTGCGTGAACGCCGAGAGGATATCCCGTTACTGTTGCAGGAGTTGATCAGCCGCATTCAGGGGGATGGTGTTGACCCGGTGAAATTTACCGAGCGTGCTATCAGTTCGCTGATGGAACACCCCTGGTCGGGCAATGTCCGCGAATTGTCTAATCTGGTGGAACGGCTGATGATCCTCTATCCAGGCCAGATTGTCGATGTGCAGGATCTGCCGCAAAAATATCAGTATGGTGATATGGAGCGCTTCGAGCCGGATTACCCGGAAGAAGTGCTTGAGCGGGATGCCTTCAATGAACTCTTTGCCGAGTCGGCCGGGTACGATGATGATACATCTGAGCCTGAACCGGCTATCAACGGATATTTACCGGATGAAGGGGTAAACCTCAAAGAGTATCTCTCGGAGCTGGAGATTAATCTTATCCAGCAAGCCCTCGATCAGCAGGAGTGGGTTGTTGCCCGGGCTGCCGATAAGCTGGGAATGCGCCGAACCACCCTGGTTGAGAAGATGCGCAAGTACAATATTCAGCGTGACTAACACCGCGGGCCTGAGTAAGAGTTAACCATTCGGTTAGCTCCATCTCTGTAGGTCAGCGCCGATAACCTCCATTTGTCATTATATTGACAGCGAAGATTTCGTCAAAAACTACTTATCTTATTGAAATTTAATGCCTAAATTTCTGGCACGACTAATGCTAATTCCTTAGCAGTCCAACAAGTGTCTGCAAATTGACGAGGAATGTATGGCATTAAATAGTCGTGTTGCCAATACCGTAGAAGAAGTATCGATAAAGCCGGGGAAAAGCCGTCAGGCCGCGGCCGATTTATCGCTGGTACGCGAAACTGCTCAATCACCGCAGCAGGAACTCGACTCCTTACGGCAACAAGCGTCCCGCCTTAATCACCTGTTACAGGTTATGCCTGCCGGGGTTATCGTGCTGGATGGCAAAGGATTTGTGAGGCAAGCCAACGAACAGGCGTCTTTGTTGCTTGGCGAACCGCTCGAAGGTGAGTTGTGGCGAACCATTATTGCCCGCTCTTTTAAACCCCGCGCCGATGATGGTCACGAAGTGTCGTTGTTCGACGGGCGTCGGGTTAAACTGTCTATTACGCCGCTGGTGAATGAACCAGGGCAACTTATCGTGCTTACCGACCTGACGGAAACCCGCCAGTTACAGGCGCGGCTGAGTCACCTGCAGCGCTTGTCCTCACTGGGCAAAATGGTTGCTTCTCTGGCCCATCAAATTCGTACGCCACTGTCAGCGGCAATGCTGTATGCGGCCAATCTGACCCGCAAGAATCTGCAGCCGGAATCCGGCGTTCAGTTTGCGCATAAACTGCAGGACCGACTCAAAGAACTGGAGAGCCAGGTCAACGACATGTTGCTGTTCGCCAAAAGCGGTGAGCAACAGGTCGTTAACGATATCTCAGTGCAAGAACTGTATGAGGCAATTGCGCCGACAGCGCAAACCATTACTCAGAGCCAGGATCAGCTCGTTATCTATAAAGGTCAGCATATTAATGCGTCGATCACCGGTAATCTTACCGCTTTGCAGGGTGCTTTACTCAATCTGATCCAGAATGCCAGCCAGATTAGCCCGAAGGGCAGTGACGTGACCGTGCAGTTCAGCGTACTAAACCGCTGGTTGTGTATCACCATCAGTGATCAGGGACCGGGTATTTCTGACGCCCTGAAAGATAAAATTTTCGAACCCTTTTACACCACCAAAACGCATGGCACCGGCCTTGGCCTGGCCGTAGTGCAGTCGGTGGTGAAAGCACATCAGGGCCGCATTAATGTGGAAAATCTGGCCGACGAAGGCGCCTGTTTTTCCATAATGTTACCTCGCGCATTTGCCAGTGATATGGTAATTGCCGACACCCAACCAGAGGAATAACCCATGCCAAAAACAACCGTACTGATCGTCGAGGATGATGCAGGCCTGCGCGAGGCGCTGGTAGATACGCTGTTACTGGCTGATTATCAGGTGGTCGCCGCCGATTCAGCAGAGCAGGCGATTATGCTGCTCAGTAAGCAGTCGGTGGATATCGTGGTAAGTGATATTCAGATGGGCGAAATGAATGGCCTGGCGCTATTAAAAGCGATTAAGAGCAAAGATGCCAATTTACCGGTACTGCTGATGACGGCTTATGCCACAGTGGATGACGCCGTGAGTGCCATGCGCGATGGTGCGACGGATTATTTGTCCAAACCCTTTGCTCCCGAAGTGCTGCTGAATCTGGTTGGCCGCTATGCACCGGCGCAAAAAGTAGAGTCCCGTCAACCCATTGTAGGCGACAGTAGCAGCCTGGAATTACTGCAACTAGCGCGTAAGGTAGCTCGCTCAGAGGCAACCGTGATGGTGTTGGGGCCAAGTGGTTCGGGTAAAGAAGTGCTGTCCCGTTATATCCATGACAATTCGCAGCGCAGTCAGTCACCTTTTGTGGCGATTAACTGTGCGGCCATTCCTGAAAATATGCTGGAGGCTACCTTATTTGGATATGAGAAAGGTGCATTTACCGGCGCAGTGCAGGCGTGTCCTGGTAAGTTCGAACAAGCACAGGGGGGCACTTTGCTGCTCGACGAAATCACCGAGATGGACCTGGCGTTGCAAGCTAAGTTATTACGTGTCCTGCAGGAAAAAGAAGTGGAGCGTCTGGGTGCTCGCAAAACCATTGAACTGGATGTGCGGGTGATTGCCACCAGCAACCGCGATCTTAAAGAAGCCGTGGCCCGGGGCGAATTTCGGGAGGATTTATATTACCGACTGAATGTGTTTCCAATCACCTGGTTGCCACTGGCACAGCGGGTAGGGGATATTATTCCTCTCGCCGAACACCTGATCAATCGTCATGCTGCTCAGCAAGGATTAGGGCAGTTAAAATTGAGTGCGTCAGCACGTAGTAAACTGTTACAGCATGGCTGGCCGGGTAATGTCCGTGAACTGGAAAATGTTTGTCAGCGAGCATTGATACTATGTGAATCCGAGGTAATTGATGCCAGCGATCTGATGATCGAACCTATGAGCGGGCAGTCCTTTGCTTCTGCCAGTGAAGCAGATTATGAAGAAGATGATAGCCGGCTGGGCTCGGAGCTGCGCTACCAGGAGCACCAGATCATTCTGGATACTCTGGCTTCCTGCAAGGGTAAACGCAAGGACGTGGCCGAAAAGCTCGGCATCAGCCCGCGTACATTGCGCTATAAACTGGCTCGCATGCGCGAGCAGGGTATCGAAGTACCGGCCTGATAGTACGGTTTTTTCTACTATTGCAGGGCGCTTATTTCAGCGCCCTGTTTGCTATTCCCCTCCGATAACCCGTAGCCCTGTGCCTGATTGCCGTCATAAATTTGGCATAAATACGTAAGTTTCTGATATTAAATAATAATAAAAGTTGGTCTGGTCCTTGCTGTAGATCTCTGTAAGTACCATTAAAGCCATAAATCCGGCACCACCGGACAGGCAATCAACACACATCAGGAGCCGTTATGGACGTTAAAGCCAACAGTTTGTATCAGGAAATGCAGGCTATGATCGCGCAGACTCGTCTGGACGTTAATCCACAGCAAAATCTTGAAGTCAGTACAGAGTTAAATACTTCGAAAAGCGATTTTGCCGCGATGCTGGGCAATGCTGTTGAGAAGGTAAACAGTATGCAACTCGAATCCAAAGAAATGACTCAGCGTTTCGAAATGGGCGACAAATCCCTCAGCCTGGCTGAAGTAATGCTGGCCAAGGAGAAGTCGGGCATTGCGTTTGAAGCCACCGTACAGGTGCGCAACAAAGTGCTGGAAGCGTACAAGCAAATCATGAATATGCCGGTGTAGTGGAGTGACTGACTGTGGCTGAAGCAACGGGAACAAATCTGGCCGTCTCTGACGCGGCGGATTCCGATAACGAGCAAAAATCCGGGTTTATGGACACCATTGGCAGTACCGATATGGTGCGCCAGATGACGCTGGTCGTTGTGTTGGTAATCAGCGTAGCTATCGCCATCTTTGTGGTGTTGTTTATCCAGGAACCGGATTTCCGTCCGCTGGCTAAAATGGACACCGAAGAGCTGATTGAAACCCTCGATTATCTTGATGCCAACCAGATTGAATATCAGTTGGAAGGTAATATCGTTCACGTTCGGGTCGACGAATACCAAAAAATTAAACTGGGTATGAGCCGTGAAGGTCTGGCGCAGGCCGAACAGGCTGGCAGCGACATTATCATGCAGGATATGGGCTTTGGCGTGTCACAGCGGGTGGAAATGGAACGCCTCAAACACGCTCGGGAAATACAGGTGGCTGCCACGATTGAAGACATGGCCAGCATCAAAAAGGCCCGCGTACTGCTGGCATTGCCGAAAGAAAACGTGTTTGCCCGCCGTGAGAAAAAAGCCAGCGCCACCGTGGTGCTTACTGCCACTCGCGGCTCGGCGATTACCGGTGAAGAGGTGGACGCGGTGGTTGATATCGTTGCCTCCGCGGTGCAGGGCATGGAGCCTGAGCGCGTCACCGTTACCGATAGCAATGGCCGGTTACTGAACTCCGGCTCGCAAAATTCAGTCAGTGCCAGGGCACGAAAAGAATATGAAATCGAACGTCAGCGTGAGAGCGAATATCAGGAAAAAATTGATGCTATTTTGATCCCCGTGCTGGGCATTGGTAACTACACCGCGCAAGTGGATGTTAGTATGGACTTTACCGCGGTAGAGCAAACCCAGCGCCGTTATAATCCTGATTTACCCGCAGTGCGCAGTGAAATGGTGGTCGAGGAAAACTCTGTGGGTTCGGTTGCCGCCGGCATTCCCGGCGCGATCAGTAATCAGCCGCCACTGGATGCTAATATTCCTGAAAACGCAGTAGGAAATGGTCAGGTTGCGCCGGTCCCCGGCCGTACCACTAAAGAATCAACCCGCAACTATGAACTCGACACCACTATCAGCCATACCAAGCAACAAACTGGTGTTATCCGTCGCCTGAGTGTATCAGTGGCGGTGGACTATCAACAAACCAGCGCTGAAGACGGAACCGTTAGCAGCGAAGCCCGCAGTCAGGAAGAGTTACTCAGCATACGCCGTTTATTGCAGGGCGGTATTGGCTTCGATGTGACCCGTGGTGACAGCCTCGAAGTGGTCAGCATGCCGTTCAGTCGCATCGATGCCGGTGATATGGAAGAGCTACCACTTTGGGAACAACCTTTCTTTATGCCTATACTTAAGTGGGTAATGGGCGGACTGGTCGTTATCACGCTGATCTTTGCCGTCATCAGACCGATGCTGTCAAAACTGATCAATCCGGCGGATAGTCAGGCTAGTGATGAATTTGACGCTGATGAAGGATTGGATCTGGGTGATGATACCATTAACATGCTGTCCAGCGAGTTTGATGCCGGCCAGGTTGGCTTTGCACCGGATGGCTCGTTAATGTTGCCGGATCTGCATAAAGATGAAGATGTGTTAAAAGCGGTGCGTGCACTGGTGGCCAATGAACCTGAACTATCTGCCCAGGTAGTGAAGGGCTGGCTGTTGCAGGATGAGTAATTAAGGGGTCGTAACATGGCAGAAGAACTGGCCACACAAGAAGAACAAACTTACGACGTAAGTAAGCTCGAAGGCGTTGAGAAAGCCGCGATCCTGCTACTGAGCCTGTCGGAAGAAGATGCTGCCCAGATCCTTAAACATCTGGAGCCAAAACAAGTACAAAAACTCGGTGCGGCCATGGCCCGTATCGATGATATGACACAGGCAAAAATTACCTCTGTACATAAGCACTTTATCGAAGAAATTCAGAACTACTCAACCATTGGCTTCCAGAGTCAGGACTTTGTTAAACGGGCATTAACTGCAGCGTTGGGTGAAGATAAAGCTGCCAACCTGATTGATCAGATCCTGATGGGCTCCGGCGCCAAAGGCCTGGATTCCCTTAAGTGGATGGATTCCAAGCAGGTGGCGAGTATTATTCGCAACGAACACCCGCAGATCCAGACCATCGTGTTGTCTTATCTGGAGCCCGAGCAATCTGCCGAGATTTTGTCGCAGTTCCCCGAAAAAGTTCGCCTGGATTTATTGATGCGGGTAGCCAACCTCGAAGAAGTTCAACCTGCTGCGTTGCAGGAGCTTAATGAGATCATGGAGAAACAGTTTGCCGGTCAGGCCGGTACCCAGGCAGCCAAAATGGGCGGCCTGAAGTCTGCTGCCGATATTATGAATTACCTGGATACCAGTATTGAAGGCCAACTGATGGATGCGATTCGCGAGCAGGACGAAGAACTCAGTCAGCAAATTCAGGATCTGATGTTTGTGTTCGACAACCTGGTGGATGTGGACGATCGTGGTATTCAGGCTATTCTGCGCGAGGTGCAGCAGGACTCGCTGCTTAAAGCCATTAAGGGCGCCGACGAAGAACTCAAGAACAAGATCACCAACAACATGTCGAAACGTGCAGCAGAAATGCTCACTGATGATCTTGAGGCCATGGGGCCGGTGCGGATCAGCGAAGTGGAAACTGCACAGAAAGAAATTCTGTCGGTGGCCCGACGCCTGGCTGATGCCGGTGAAATTATGCTTGGCGGCGGTGGCGGCGAAGAGTTCCTCTAACAGGATAAGCTATGAAATCCTATAAATCATTCACAGTTGAAGAGCTCGAAGACGCCAAAGGCTGGGATTTGCCACATGTTGAGCAGCCGGAGTCAACGCAAGAGAGCAAAACTAACGCGCTGAATCGCCGCAGCGACTGGAAATATGAGCCACCGGAAGAACCGGAAGAAATTAAGCCGCCCACTGCCGAGGAAATAGAAGCCATTCGTCAGGCCGCTTATGAAGAAGGCTATAATGAAGGCAAACAAACCGGCTTTGAAGAAGGTAAAACCGAAGGCCAGGCACAAGGCCACGAAGAAGGCCTGGCCAGTGGTCACGAGGCCGGGCTGGCTCAGGGGCTTGAGCAGGGGCAGGCACAAATCAGCCAGCAAACCGAATTGTGGGAATCGCTGGTCACGCAGCTTCATGAGCCGTTAACCAGGGTAGATGAACAGGTTCGCAAAGAAGTGGTTAAACTGGCCGTAGCGCTGGCACGTTCGGTAGTTCGCACGGAAGTCAGAACCAACGAAGACATTATTCTTCAGGCGCTCAGCGAAGGCCTTAAAGCGCTGCCGGTGGAAGAAAACCACTACAGTATTCATCTTCATCCTGAAGATATCCAACTGGTGCAGTCTCATTTTGGCGAAGAAACCATCAAAGAACGCGGCTGGACACTTATTGATACTCCGGGCATGGAGCGCGGCGGTTGCGATATTGTTACCCAGCACAATGCTGTAGACCTTTCCATTGAACGACGCAGTCGCAATGTGCTCGATAAATTCCTGTTAGAGCAGGGCTTATCTGATGACAGTTAGTCTGGTATCCCACCTGCAACAACTTCAGAAGCAGGTGCCATCACCACCGGTTGTCGCGGCCGGTAAGCTTATTCGAGGGATTGGCCTGACACTTGAGGCGGTAGGCTGTCAATTACCCGTCGGTAGCCAGTGTATGGTGCAAACCATCGACGGTGAAATCGAAGCCGAAGTGGTTGGCTTTGGCGATCACATTACCTATTTAATGCCCACCGAAGCGGTGCGCGGGATTGTGCCCGGTTCACGCGTATTACCTCTTAATCGGGACAGCGGTTTATCCGTGGGGTTAGGCATGCTTGGCAGAGTAGTAGACGGCAATGGCCAGCCGCTTGACGGGCTTGGTCCCATTGAGTCCACTGAACGGGTGCCTACCACCAAACCGCCAATTAATCCGCTGGCCCGGCGAACTATCGCCGAACCCATGGATGTGGGCGTGCGTGCAATCAATGCCATCACTACCGTAGGGGTAGGACAGCGTATGGGATTATTCGCCGGCAGTGGCGTGGGTAAAAGTGTGCTGTTGGGTATGATGACCCGCGGTGCCAAAGCTGATGTGGTGGTGGTTGGTCTGGTGGGTGAACGGGGCCGCGAGGTAAAAGAATTTATCCACGATATCCTTACCGAAGAAGAACGTCAGCGCGCGGTTGTCGTTGCAGCACCTGCCGATACCTCGCCACTGATGCGTTTAAAGGGCTGCGAAACCGCCGTTACTATTGCCGAATACTTCCGCGATCAGGGCATGAATGTTCTGTTACTTATCGACTCGTTAACCCGTTATGCTATGGCCCAGCGTGAAATTGCGCTGGCGGTAGGCGAGCCACCGGCTACTAAAGGCTACCCGCCTTCGGTATTTGCCCGCTTGCCAGCCCTGGTAGAGCGCGCCGGTAATGGCAGTGAAAATCAGGGCTCGATTACGGCTTTTTATACTGTCCTGACAGAAGGTGACGATTTGCAGGACCCTATTGCCGACTCCGCCCGTGCAATTCTTGACGGTCATATTGTACTGTCACGCTCGCTGGCGGAAAGCGGCCATTACCCGGCCATTGACATTGAGGCCTCTATCAGTCGGGTTATGCCGCAGGTAGTGAGTGAAGAACATTTGTTTCAGGCTCGTCGTATTCGCCAGGTTTATTCCACCTATCAGCAAAACCGCGACCTGATTACTCTCGGGGCTTATACACGTGGCACCGATGCCCGGGTTGATTTAGCCATTAATGCCGAACCCGCCATCAAAGCGTTACTGCAACAAGGCATGAAACAGGTGACCGCTTACGACGAAAGCCTGGAAGCCATGAGTAAGCTGGCCGGCGGCTTAGGTAAAGGCTAATAGCAATGGCCCGTAACGATGTTACCCGTTCTATTGAGCAGCTAGCCACCGTTTTACGCATGGAGCTGGAAAAAGAAAACAAAGCCTTAAATGCCTTTCGTCTGGCTCAGGATTATCTTCAGCAACAGCGTACCAAACTCACCAGCCTGCAACAGTACCGCATGGATTATGTGCGGCAGCTCCAGCAGGAGGGCAGTGGTGGCGTAAAAGCGCATCACTATCAACAGCGTTTGTCTTTTGTTGCCAAGCTGGATAAAGCCTGTGAGCAGCAGGGGCACGTTATTGCCCAGTGTAAAATGGCGGCCGACCAGCGTCGTACTCAGTGGCTAGCTCAGCAGCGCCGACGTCAGGCCGTTGAAAAGCTCATCGAAAAGAAAGATCAGAGCCTGCAGATTATCGACAATCGTCTCGAACAACAAATGATGGATGAGCTGGCTACCCAGCGTCTGCTGCGCCGTTCTATCTCCTGAATCCGCTATTGATAAAAGTGGCGCACTCTTTGCAAAATCTTTACTGAAGCGACTAATACTGATGTAACAACACATCAAATTCAAGCAGTTAGGTATTGAGGACTCGGTTATGATGCAACAGCTTGCCACGCAACGTTCACAAATTGCCGCCTTCCCGGAAACATTGCCGGAAAGCGCTGCCGTCCGTGATCAGGCTCAAACCAGAGAGTCAGTATTACCGGAAAAGCCGACCAAGGACACCTCGGTAACCAGTACCTTCCAGGATGTACTGGACCGTCAGCGTGGCGAGGAAGAAATCGCCAAGGTAAAAAGCAAAAACGCCAAAGAGTCTGCCCCCGCTGAGGACAATGACACCCCGGCCGCGAAGCCAGCCACTGAAGAACACGCAGCGTTTCCCCCGAAAGCAGAGAAAGCCGCGGGGCCACAAGAGAATCTCCAAGGCGAGTCAAACGCCATGCCGGACAAAGTGGCCGAGGGCGCCGAAAAACAGGCGGCGGAGGCCGAGGCTCAGATTTCTGCCAGCCAAACGGTGCCAGAGTACACCGATAACATCGCTTTGCCAGACAGTGAATTTGCCGACATGGCTTTGTTGCTGGGGGGCAATACAGCCACTCAGGGCGAAGGAGAACCCGATTATCTGGCGCTGGTAGATGCGGTGCGAGCCTTACAGGATAAATTATCCCTGACCAGTGATAAATCTGCATCCTCAGAAGAAGAGGTCAGTGCTGAAGACCTTATCAGCATGTTGCCAACAGAAATAGGCAAACCCATAGACGGCGATGTATTGGCTCAATTACAGGACTGGTTGAATAGCATTTTGCCAGCAGACTTGGCGACCGATATACAGGCTTCACCGCTACAACAAATGCGTGGGGCAGAGCAGGTGTTATCTGACTTGCTCACCCTGATAAAACAAATTAAAGCGGGGGCTGAATCGCAAGAAAGCTCAACTGTGGACGAGGCCGGCCCGTCGGCATTGGAAAAGCTGGCCATGGCAGAGATAACCCCCGTTGAAGTGCCAACAGCAGAAAAGCCAGTGGATGAAGCGCAACTGACAGAAGAAAACCTGGTGGCACTGGCCATGGCACTGCTGCAGGGATTACCCAATGAACGCCGCAGCACATCCGCTGACACCAGCCCGGGCGAGGCTGAGTCTGGCAGTGAACCGGGCTTGTTATCTGACATAGCCGCCGCAAACGTGCAACTGGCTGAAGAGCCGGTGGTCGTGGCCGAGGCAACGGATGAAGCGCTAGTGCATCAGGCTACGCTGTTGGTAAGTCTGATGCGTCAGGTTGAGCAAGGCGCAGACACTGGCAAAGCCGAGACTAAACCCGCTACCGAAAGTGCGGCTACGAAAGTGACAGATATGGACGGTTTGGCGGCGATACTCAGCGACAGTACCGATAAAACCTTACAGGACCTGGCTCAGGTGATGACCGACAGTGCCAGTAAGGCCAACCCGGCCCTCACAGACACGCAGCTCAGTCAGATGCGCAGTCAGCTAACCACTGGCCTTGAAGAAATGCGCTCGCAATTAAAGCAAGGCCATCAACCGGGTCTTGATTTAGCCGCTTTAGTACAACAAGTGGCACAGGATATCGCGCCGCAAAGCACTCAGAACATCGTGCTGCCAGTGATGCAGGATGTTCAGCAACTGACCCAACTGGCATCCATGGCCGGCATGAGTCAGGGGCAGGAACAGCAACTGAACGAATTGGTTACCGTTGCCAGGGATGTCCTGGTTCACGAAACGCGCCAGCAGCATGGCGATAGCCTGAAGTCCATGCAGCAACAATCGGTGTTTGATAAACCGGTGAATGTGCAGCAGACCCAGGGCCAACAGCAAATCGCTGAAAAGATCCGCTGGATGGTAAATGGCCGCCAGTCAATGGCTGAGATTCGCCTTGATCCGCCGGAAATGGGCAGCATGCAGATCCGCCTGAATGTATCCGGCGATAGCGCTTCAGTAAGCTTTGTGGTGCAGTCGCAGCAGGCAAAAGAAGCACTCAACGAGGCGATGCCACGACTAAGGGATATGTTCTCTGAGCAGGGACTGAATTTAGGTGAGTCATTTGTCAGTCAGCAAAACAGTGGCGAAGCCGGCGATGGAGAATTTGCCGACCAACCCGGCGGCGGCTTTAATGAGTCGGGTGAAGACGAGGCTAAAAGTCAGGAAACCCATGTTGTCAGACCTGCAAACGGCCTGATTGACGACTATGTTTAATGAAAAGCTGTGGTTTGCCGTTGCCATTTACTGGTGAGCAGACATAATACGCCTAATTTGTGTTGGTGAGAGTGGTTAGAGAATGGCTGAAGAAGAGTTACAGATTGAAGAAACCGGTGGTAAGAAAAGCAAGCTGATGCTGATTATCATTATTGCCGTCGTGCTGATTGGCGGTGGTGGTGCAGCCTATTTCTTCTTGTTTGCCGGTGGTGATGAGCCCACAGCTGCAGAAGAACTGGCAGCCGAGGGGGGTGGTCAGGTGGCGGCCGTGCCGGATGCCAATGCCAGTGTTGGTACTGCGCTGTATGTAGCGATGCCGCGACCAATCGTATTTAACGTGCCAGGCTCCGGGCGTGACAGGCTGGTACAGATTAAGGTTCAGTTAATGGTGCGCGGTACCGATAACGAAGAGAAGGCTAAAACGCATATTCCTTTAATCGAAGGGACCTTGCTGCAAACCTTCAGCGCCAGTAACGCTGACGATCTGGTTACGGAACCGGGTAAAATTGAACTAAGAGACAATGCTCTGGAAGCGGTGCAGAACGCGCTGAAAGACATTGCCGGTGGTGAAGTGGTTGAACGGGTACTGTTTACCGACTTTGTTATGCAATAGCAGGAGTTCGCTGTGAGCGATTTATTATCACAAGATGAAATTGATGCACTACTCCACGGGGTAGATGACGTCGAGGAAGAAGAAGTCACCCATGAGCCGGGCGACTCATCGGCGCTCGAGTATGACTTTTCATCTCAGGATCGTATCGTTCGAGGCCGTATGCCGACCCTGGAAATTGTGAATGAACGATTTGCCCGCCATTTACGGGTCAGCCTGTTTAATATGATGCGCCGCAGCGCTGAAGTGTCGATAAACGGCATCCAGATGATAAAGTTCGGTGAGTACATTCATACTCTGTTTGTTCCCACCAGCCTGAATATGGTGCGTTTCAGACCCTTAAAAGGCACTGGCCTGATTACTATGGAAGCCCGCCTGGTGTTTATTCTGGTCGATAACTTCTTTGGGGGGGATGGTCGCTACCACGCCAAAATTGAAGGGCGCGAATTTACACCAACCGAGCGTCGGATCATTCAGATGCTGCTGAAGATCATCTTTGAAGACTATAAAGAAGCCTGGGCACCGGTAATGGACGTGTCATTTGAATACCTTGACTCGGAAGTTAACCCGGCCATGGCCAATATTGTCAGCCCCACGGAAGTGGTGGTGATCAGTTCGTTTCATATTGAGCTGGACGGCGGCGGTGGTGATTTCCACGTTTCATTGCCTTATTCCATGCTGGAGCCGATTCGGGAATTACTCGATGCTGGTGTACAAAGTGACAAGGAAGACACCGACCTGCGCTGGAGTAAAGCGCTGCGGGACGAGATCATGGATGTGCATGTGGAACTGAGCACGCACATGCTGGACTTTGAAGTATCGTTACGGGATGTCATGAACTTCAAACCTGGTGACATTATTCCAATCGAAATGCCCGAGCATATTACGGTGCTGATTGAGGATTTACCGACCTTCCGGGCAAAACTCGGACGGTCCAGAGAAAACCTGGCATTGAAGATTGCCGAGAAGATACCCAGACCCACCTCCGTGAAGTCTGAGTTACAGTTACTCACCCGTGGTGGCCGCATCATTGATAACGATGCCGAACTGCAGGTACTGGAAGAAGATTTATAATCGCAAGTCAAGTTAAGAGATAAGAGGCGAGATCATGAGTGAAGAAGACGGTATGGACGATTGGGCTGCAGCCATGGCTGAACAGGCCGATGCTGAGTCCGAAAGCGAAGGGGGTGACGACGACGGCGTCCGCGTAGCTGAACTTGACGAACTGTCTGATGACGCGCCCATCACCCAGGAAGAGAAAAAGAAACTCGATACCATTCTGGATATCCCGGTAACCATTTCCATGGAAGTCGGCCGTAGCCAGATCAGTATCCGTAACCTGTTGCAATTAAACCAGGGCTCAGTGGTTGAGCTTGACCGGGTGGCAGGTGAACCGTTAGACGTTCTTGTAAATGGCACGCTGATTGCTCATGGAGAAGTAGTAGTGGTCAACGACAAGTTCGGGATTCGGTTAACGGATGTTATTAGTCAAATCGAGAGAATCAAAAAGCTCAGGTAAATTTCCTTTCAAAACAGGGGGATGCTTTGTCTCCCTGGTTTCAACCCTGTATTGTGCTGAGGCGCAGGCCGCCAACTCCATCACCAATCCCAGCTCGGTACTGTCAATTTTTCTATCATTGCTGCTGATTGTCGCGATTATATTTTCCCTCGCATATGTAATGCGACGGTTTAATGTCACTCCCGGCAGCTCCGGTCAGTTAAAAGTCATTGCCAGCCTGTCGGCCGGTGCCCGCGAGCGGGTTATGGTGTTACAGGTAGGCGATGAGCAACACCTGATTGGCGTGACCGCCCAAAACATCAATCACCTCAGCAAACTCGAACAGCCCCTGGAAAACGTGACCGGCAATGCCGCTGGCAGCGGTGGTGGCGCGGCTTTTAAACAAAAGCTGGTGCAGGCCATGGCGCAAAAAATGAATCCGGGTATGAAGGACAACAACGATGACAAATAGAATGAAAGCCATCGTCATACTCCTGTTGGGCGGTTTGTTGTTATCACTACCAGCCGTTGCTCAGCAAGGTATCCCGGCCGTTACCGTTACTAATAATGGCGATGGTACCCAGGATTACACCATGACCCTTCAGGCGCTGTTTATCATGACCGCGCTGAGCCTGATCCCGGCATTTATCATGATGATGACCTCGTTTACCCGGATCATCGTGGTACTGTCAATTTTGCGTCAGGCCATTGGTCTGCAGCAGTCACCCTCTAACCAGATTCTGGTTGGCGTGAGTCTGTTTTTGTCACTGTTCATCATGACACCGGTGTTTGATGAAATTAACGTTCGCGCATTACAGCCTTATCTGGATGAAGAGATGACCTCCATGGAGGCCTTTGAGCAGGCAAAAGGGCCCATGCGTGCCTTTATGCTGTCGCAAACCCGGGTCAAGGATTTAGAAACCTTTGTGTCGATTGCCGGTGAGGAAGATAAATACGCCGATCCAACTGAAGTACCGCTGAACATCCTTATTCCGGCCTTTGTCACCAGTGAATTAAAAACGGCATTTCAGATTGGTTTTATGCTGTTTATTCCATTTTTGATAATCGACCTGGTGGTCGCCTCGATATTGATGGCGATGGGGATGATGATGCTGTCACCGATGATCGTGTCATTGCCCTTTAAACTGATGTTATTTGTACTGGTGGATGGCTGGAATCTGATTTTCGGCACCCTGGCCACCAGTTTCGGAATGGGAGTCTGACCCGATGAGCCCAGAGGTCTTTGTTGAAATCCTGCGTGAGTCTATGTTTATGGTGATCCTGCTGGTGTCGGCAGTGATCGTACCGAGCATGATTGTTGGCCTGGTGGTGGCAGTCTTCCAGGCGGCCACCTCAATCAACGAACAAACCATGAGTTTCCTGCCGCGCTTAATTGTTACGCTGCTGGCGCTGAGCTGGGGGGGAAACTGGCTGGTGCAGAAGCTGATGGATTTTACCTTCCATATGGTTGAGAAAATTCCGCAGGTGGTGGGCTAAATGGAAGTCGAACTGGCCGCCATTAATCAGTTTCTGGCTGATTTATTGCTGCCATTTATGCGTATCAGCGGGATGTTTTCCGCGATGGTTGGACTGAGCGCCAAGTCCATCCCGCCTCAGGTAAAAGCGCTGTTGGCGATGCTAATGACACTGGTAATAATGCCGGTGGTACCGCCTACACCTGTCACTCAAATGGTTGATTTAGGTACATTCGTAATTGGCATCCAGCAGTTGTTAATTGGCATTGCCGTGGGCTTTTTATCAATGATGGTGCTCAATACCTTTGTGCTGGCCGGGCAGGTCATTGCAATGCAAACCGGCCTTGGTTTTGCCAGCATTGTGGATCCGGTAAATGGTATTAACGTGCCGGCGGTAGGCCAGTTTTATCTGATCCTGGCTACGCTGTTGTTCTGGGGCATGGACGGACACCTGGCCATGATCAGAATGATCGTGATGAGCTTTGAAGCATTTCCCATTGGCGAAGCCTGGTTTGCCGCAGAACAACTCCGTGATATTGCCCACTGGGCTGGCTGGATGTTTGTGGCGGCATTAACCTTGTCTCTGGCTCCGATTGTTTCGCTGTTAATTGTTAATCTGGCGTTCGGGGTTATGACCAAAGCCGCGCCACAGCTCAATATCTTCAGCATTGGTTTTTCCATCGCGCAGATAATGGGCTTAATTATTATCTGGTTAACGCTGGATAATTTTTCTACTCACTTTGCTAATCAGTGGCAACGGGCTCAACAGTTTATGTGTGAGCTGCTACTGATTTGTCCAAGCTGATAAGGCTGAGCGACGATGGCTGATTCTTCAGAAAAAACAGAAGACCCCACGGGAAAACGAATACAGGATGCCCGCAGCAAGGGGCAGATTGCTCGTTCCAGAGAGCTCTCCACCACACTGGTGCTGGTGGCGAGTAGTCTGATGCTGTTGCTGTTTGGCAGCTTTATTGCCGAAGCCCTGTTTGCCATTTCGGGACGGATGTTTACCCTGTCGCGGGACGAAACCTACGATCCCACCCACATGTTTTCCGCCTGGGGTGTGGCTATCACCGAAGTCAGTACTCCGGTACTTTCATTTATGTTTGTTTCAATGATTGCCGGTATCTATGGCTCTATCGCATTGGGTGGCTATAACTTTACCTGGTATTCTGCCGCGCCTCGCTTCTCCAAGCTTAATCCACTAAGTGGTATGAAGCGGATGTTTGGCATAAACGGCCTGGTGGAACTGTTAAAAGCCTTTGCCAAGTTTATTGTAATTGGCGCTATGGCGCTGATATCGCTGTCTTTATTTCAGGATGAAGCGCTACACTTGGATCAGGAAATATACCCCCTGAATATTTTCCACGCGCTGGATATGATTGAGTGGGCCTTTTTTCTGCTCACCCTCGGCATGGTGCCTATTGCGCTGTTTGATGTGCCGTATCAGTCGTATAAGCACAATGAACAAATGAAAATGACCAAGCAGCAGGTAAAGGATGAACGCAAAAACTCAGAAGGTGACCCACAGGTAAAAGGGCGGATCCGTAAATTGCAATATCAGGCAGCAGCACGGCGAATGATGCAGGAAGTGCCTAAAGCTGACGTGGTGGTTACCAACCCGACTCATTACTCTGTGGCGCTCAAATATGACGAGCATGGTGTGCGGGCACCGGTGGTTATCGCCAAGGGCTCGGATGAGCTGGCCATGCATATCCGAAAAATTGCCACCGCTCATGATGTGCCACTCATCCCTTCTCCCATGCTGACCCGGGCTATTTATTACACCACCGAAGTGGATGAAGAAATCCCGCATAAATTGTTTATGGCGGTTGCCCAGGTATTGGCATACGTATTCCAGCTTAAGAAATACAAAGCTGGTAAAGCCAAACGACCTAAACCCCTGTCGCATAACCTGCCGATCCCTCCTGATATGCGTTATTAATTCCGGCTATCTCATTATCCTGACGGGCCGCTAGTCGCTGCCTGTCAGGCCCCCAAAATCAGTGTTGATGACAATTTGAGCACTTAAGCCGCAGACACAAAAAGCTGGCACGGGGATTGAAGTAGTCTCTGTAAGCGAATTTTAGTGTCAAAAATCGGTTATTGAGAACGTCTCGTTATGGTGTTAACTGAATATCTGCAGCGTGTTGATAAAACCCGGCTTCAACAATTAAGTCAGGGCTTAGGCGTACCTCTGGTTCTGTTGGCCATCATGGGTATGGTGATTTTGCCCATGCCGCCGATTTTGCTCGATGTACTGTTCAGCTTCAACATAGCCCTGTCACTGGTGATTATTCTGGTTGCGGTACTGACCAACCGGCCGGTGGATTTCGGTATTTTCCCGCTGGTACTGCTAATTGCTACGGTTTTACGTCTTGCGCTGAATGTTGCTTCTACCCGGGTGGTATTGCTTTATGGCCACGAAGGCGGCGATGCGGCCGGTAAAGTTATTGAAGCCTTTGGTGAGGTGGTGATCGGCGGTAACTACGCAGTGGGTGTCGTAGTATTCGCTATCTTATTGATTATTAACTTCAAAGTAGTTACCGCTGGGGCCGGGCGTATTTCCGAAGTGGGCGCGCGTTTTACCCTTGACGCGATGCCGGGTAAGCAAATGGCCATTGATGCTGATTTAAATGCCGGTTATATCGATCAGGACGAAGCGCGCCGCCGTCGTGAAGACATCACGGCTGAAGCCGACTTTTACGGCTCTATGGACGGTGCGTCAAAATTTGTTAAAGGCGATGCCGTTGCCGGTTTGTTCATTATGATGATCAATATCGTCGGTGGCCTGTTTATTGGGATGATCCAACACGACCTGTCATTCAGCAACGCGCTGGAGGTGTACACCATACTGACCATCGGTGACGGCCTGGTGGCGCAAATACCTTCCTTGCTGCTGTCGGTGGCTACCGCCATTATTGTGACGCGTGAAAATGAAAGTCAGGAAATGGGCAGCGAAATTACCACGCAACTGGGTAACAAAAAAGCGCTGTATATTTCTTCTGGCATCCTGTTTGTTATGGGCATTGTACCGGGCATGCCACATCTGGCTTTTCTGACCTTCTCAGCGTTGGCCGGCGGCTATGCTTATTATCAGACCTATGCCGAAAAACGTAAGGCTGAGCAACCGCCGACTCCGGTGGTCACCAATAACAGTGAAGATAATGTGCCGGCTGAGATTAAAGAACTGGGTTGGGATGACGTACAGCATGTCGACACCATTGGTCTGGAAGTGGGTTACCGTTTAATTCCGCTGGTGGATAAAACCCAGGGCGGCGAATTACTGACCCGGATTAAAGGCGTGCGGAAGAAGCTTTCTCAGGAACTGGGCTTTTTGATCCCACCGGTTCATATTCGCGATAATCTTGACCTGGACCCTAATGCTTACAACATCTCCATGCTGGGCGTGACGATCGGAGATGCCGAAGTCAGCCACGACGAAGAGCTGGCCATTAACCCCGGTCAGGTGTTTGGTAAACTGGAAGGTCGCGCTACCCGTGACCCGGCGTTTGGCCTGGATGCCGTCTGGATTAAGCCTGCCCAACGAGAGCATGCGCAAACTCTGGGTTATACCGTTGTGGATGCGGCAACCGTTATCGCCACCCATTTAAGCCAGTTATTAACCAATAATGCCTACCAGTTGCTTGGCTTTGAAGAAGTACAGCAACTGATGGATATGCTGGCCAAGCATAATCCGAAACTGGTTGAAGGCCTGATCCCCGATCTGGTGTCGCTGGCAACGGTAGTGAAAGTGCTGCAAACCCTGTTATACGAAGGCGTGCCTATCCGTGATATGCGCACCATTGTGCAAACGCTCACCGAGTATGCACCGAAGAGTCAGGATCCTGACGTTTTAGTGTCAGCTGTGCGGATCGCCCTGAAGCGTCTGATTGTACAGGAGATAAACAGCGGTGGCGCCGAGTTGCCGGTAATTACCCTGGCTCCGGAACTAGAACAAATGCTGCATCAGTCACTACAAGCGGGTGGGGATGATGGCGCCGGTATAGAACCCGGTCTGGCTGAACGTTTGCAACAGTCGCTGCAACAGGCTGGTCAGCAGCAGGAACTGGCGGGCGAGCCCGCGGTGTTATTAACGTCGGGCATGTTACGCCCGGTATTGTCGAGATTCTTAAAGAATGCAGTGAATGGCTTGCACGTGTTGTCGTATCAGGAAATTCCTGATGATAAGCAGGTTCGCATTGTATCTTCCGTCGGTCAGTAAGCTGACAGACACCCTTAATACCTAAGAGGTCATTATGAAAATTAGACGATTTTTTGGCAAAGACATGCGCGAAGCATTAAGCCAGGTAAAAAATGAGCTGGGTAGTGATGCGGTGATCATGTCAAACCGCAAAGTGGCCGACGGCATTGAACTGGTAGCCGCTTACGATAAAGAGCCTGAAGCCAGATTGTCGGTACCGCCGAAGCCAAAAGCCCCGGTGGCCAGACAAAACGAAGGCAGTCTGCCGACCTTAAGCGAGATTATTGGCGATGATGGTCCGGATACTCTGCGCGCATTGCTCGAAAAGCAGGCTGAGCAGAAAGCGGCAGTAGCCCAGCGTGTAGAAGCGGCCAACGCTGAAGCGGAGAAACGCGCGCCGGTGAAACCGCTCGCGACCGAGGCCCCGGCAGTCAAAGAAACCTCACCATTCCCCGCAGTTGAGGAAGACGCAGAGCACAGCGGCGGTGGCAGTCTGGCGGATATCCGCGCTGAAATTGCCTCATTACGCAATGTGTTACAGTTTCAGTTAGCCGATATGCAACAGCAGCAACAGTCGCGCCTTAAGCCACAACAACGTTACCTGTTGCAGCAGCTTTGTGCGATGGGAATTAGTCAGCAACTGGCCGCACAAATGGTCACCTACACGCCGGCTGAGTGTAATGAGCGCGAGGCCTGGCTGTATCTGTTAAAACTTTTGTCCAATCGTCTGACCACCAATAACGATGATATTCTCACCCAACAGGGAGTGGTTGCTTTAGTCGGACCGACCGGTACGGGTAAAACCACTACCATTGCCAAACTGGCTGCCCGCTATGCCCAAAAGTATGGTGCCGATCAGGTAGCACTCATTACTATCGATAGCTACAGAATTGCTGCGTATGAGCAACTGGCCACCTATGGCAAAATTATTGGGTGTCCGGTTCGTAAAGCTCAATCAGGTGAACAATTGGCCGATTTACTGTTTCAGCTGCGCAACAAACGCCTGGTATTGATCGATACCGCAGGCTTTAGCCAACGCGACAGTCGTTTGATTAGCCAGCTTGCCACCTTCGGCCAGGTAAGCGGTCAGCAGGTAAAAAACTATTTAGTTGTGCAGGGTAATACGCAACAGGCTACACTTAAGCATATTATCAACGCCTATAAGAGTATTGATTTGCAAGGATGTATCATCACTAAGCTGGATGAGTGCTATAGTTTAGGGGAAGTGGTCAGCAACGTAATTGAGGCGCAATTGCCGGTAAGTTATGTTGCCGATGGCCAACAGGTGCCTGAGGATATTCACGTTGCTAATGCGAAATCTATAATCTCTTTAGCAGCAAAGCTTTATAAAAAGTATGGTTTGAATCATACTAATAGCAGTTCCGATGTAAACACAGCACAGGCAGTATGATTGAAGACCAGGCGAGTAGCTTACGAAAGATGAATCAATCACGATTAATCAAGGTAATAGCCGTTACCGGCGGTAAGGGCGGAGTAGGGAAAACTAACGTTACTCTGAATACCGCTATAGCAATGGCAAAACAAGGCAAAAAGGTCATGGTTCTGGATGCAGACCTTGGTCTGGCGAACGTAGACGTGATGCTTGGACTGCGCGTAGAGAAGAATTTGTCTCACGTGTTGTCCGGGGAATGCACGCTCGACGAAGTGCTGGTAACCGGTCCCCATGGCATTAAAATCGCCCCGGCGACTTCCGGTACCCAGTCCATGACAGAGCTGTCACCCACTCAGCATGCCGGGCTTATTCGCGCGTTCAGTGAACTGCGCTCGCAAATCGATGTGTTAATCGTCGATACGGCGGCAGGTATCTCGGATATGGTGCTCAGTTTTTCCAGGGCTTCTCAGGATATTCTGGTAGTGGTGTGTGACGAACCCACCTCACTTACCGATGCCTATGCACTGATTAAAATTCTGAACCGCGACCACGGCATTTTCCGGTTTAAGATCGTGGCCAATATGGTCCGCGATGTGCGGGAAGGGCAGGAGTTATTCAGCAAGCTTTCCAAGGTCACCGGGCGTTTTCTCGATGTGGCACTGGAATTAGTTGCAACGATTCCCTTTGATGAAAACATTCGTCGGGCGGTTCGCAAGCAAACCGCTATTGTGGATGCTTTCCCGTCATCACCGGCCTCCGTCGCGATTGGTCAGTTGGCCACCAAAGCTCTGACCTGGCCTGTCCCGGCGCAGCCCGGCGGACACCTCGAATTTTTCGTTGAGCAACTGATCGCGTCGAAGGTGGCAGGGAGATAGCGTGAATAGCAAAGCTGCAGCGTACCAACAACAAACTGATAAAGCGCAGCTGGTTGAGCGACATGCCTCTTTAGTCAAACGTATTGCTCACCATTTAATGGCGCGGCTACCAGCCAGTGTAATTGTCGATGATCTGATTCAGGCCGGTATGATTGGCCTGCTTGAGGCAGCGAAAAATTTTGACGGCAGCAAAGGTGCCAGTTTCGAAACCTTCGCCGGGATTCGGATCCGTGGTGCTATGCTGGATGAAATCCGCAAAGGCGACTGGACACCCCGGTCGGTCCACAAGAATGGTCGGGCTATTTCCGATGCCATTTCTCAGGTTGAGCGGGAAACCGGACGTGATGCGCGGGATGTCGATATTGCGGCCAAGCTCAATGTATCCTTGCCGGAATACCATCAGATGTTATCCGAGGTCAATGCCGGCAAACTGGTGGGTATTGAAGATTTAGGCGTGTCTGAAGACGTAATCGCGACGGATGAGTCGCGGGGTTCGGATTCGCCGCTGGAAGATTTAATGCAAGGTTCATTTCAAAAAGCGCTGGCGCATGCTATTACTACATTACCAGAGCGTGAAGCGATCGTACTATCCTTGTATTATGACGAAGAATTAAACCTGCGGGAAATCGGCGAGGTTCTCGAGGTAAGTGAATCACGGGTCAGTCAAATTCACAGCCAGGCGATGTTAAAATTAAAAGCGCGCATGCGGTCCTGGCAGACTGGTGAGTAACATTAACTATACTAACAATATGACTATCCTCACTGGAGGCAATTTTGGATAAGAATATGAAAATTCTCGTGGTAGACGATTTTTCTACGATGAGACGTATTATCAAAAACTTACTCAAAGATCTCGGCTTTTCCAATATTCAGGAGGCCGATGATGGAAGTACTGCACTGCCAATGTTGCAGCAAGGTGACTTTGACTTTGTGGTGACTGACTGGAATATGCCGGGCATGCAGGGTATCGATCTGCTGCGGGCAATTCGTGCAGACGATAAACTCAAGCATTTACCGGTACTGATGGTAACTGCTGAGGCGAAAAAAGAGCAAATCGTAGCGGCCGCTCAGGCGGGGGTAAACGGCTACGTAGTTAAACCGTTCACTGCCGCTACGCTAAAAGAAAAACTAGAAAAGATTTTTGAACGTTTAGGTTAATCCAGTAACGTGTTTAACCGCTGAGGACAACTGGATGACTGAAAATAAGAAAGTCCCCATTACGCTGGATGAAGCGAAGCAGTTGGTTACCTTTCTGGAAGAAGGTGATACCGATTCTGCTAATGCACTGCTTGACGCTGTCACCATGAAAGAGTCTGTCGAATTATTCGCAGAGGTGGGTAAGCTTACCCGTCAGTTACACGACTCTTTAAACAATTTTCAACTGGATGAACGGATCGCCGGTTTGGCGAACGAAGATATCCCTGATGCGCAGACCCGATTAACCTACGTTATTGAAGAAACCGAAAAAGCGGCTAATACTACAATGGATGCTGTTGAACAGAGCATGTCTATTGTTGAAACCATGAAAGGGCAATTAGACAGCCTGATGCCTGAGTGGAAAAAGTTAATGAACCGCGAGATCGAACTCGACGAATTTAAATCCATGTGTCTTGACCTGGATAAACACCTTGAATCTTCTGTGGACGATGCCGATAAGATGATGGGGCTGTTGACCGAAGTGCTCATGGCGCAAGGTTATCAGGATCTGACCGGACAGGTTATCCGTCGCGTAATAGAGTTGGTCAAAGAGGTTGAAGACAGCCTGGTTCACATGCTGACTGTGTTTGGCGGTGCAGAAGTGACCAAAGCGGCCAATTCTTCGCAGCCGAAGGCCGAAAAGGCGATTGTCGCCGAAGGGCCAATTATTGATGCCGAATCGCGTGACGATGTGGTGTCTGGCCAGGATGATGTGGATGACCTTTTATCCAGCCTGGGTTTTTAGGGGAGCGGATACATGTCTTTTGATGTCGATGAAGATATTTTGCAAGATTTCCTGGTTGAAGCCGGTGAAATTCTTGAGCAACTCCAGGAGCAGTTAGTTGATCTGGAGAACAATCCAGAGGATAAGGACCTTCTCAATGCCATATTCCGGGGCTATCACACCGTAAAAGGGGGTGCCGGATTTTTGTCACTGACCGAACTGGTTGAAATTTGCCATGGCGCTGAAAACGTCTTTGACGTAATGCGTAATGGCCAGCGCTCGCTGACCCCCGAACTCATGGATACTATTCTGCAGGCCACTGACGTGGTAGTGGATATGTTTGAAAAGGTCAAAATGCGAGAGCCGCTGGAACCGGCTAGTGCTGGGCTGGTTGAGACATTGCACAAGCTGAGTAATCCGGAAGCGCCGGGAGAAGATATTTTTGGCGACACGCAGGATGAGGCGCCGGCCGCACAACCTGAACCCGTCGAAGTCGAAGAGACGTTCGAGCTGGAAGAAGACACTGCTCAATCAGGCAATCCATCTGAACTGATTGAAGATATCACTGAAGACGAATTTGAAGCCTTGCTCGATGAGCTGCACGGCACTGGTGGTGCACCCGGCGCCGCGGCTGGCGCTGCGCCTGCCTCTCCGGCACCGGCTCCAACGCCGTCCGCCGCACCAGCTGCCAGCGGTAATGAAGACATTACTGACGATGAATTTGAAGCGCTGCTTGATGAACTACACGGTAAAGGGCAGTTCAGCGGCGAGTCCCCAGCCCCTGCATCACCTGCGCCTGCCAGTCCGGCTCCGGCAGTGGAGACAGGAGGGGGGGAAGAAATCTCTGATGATGAGTTTGAAGCCCTACTGGATCAATTACACGGGCAAGGAAAAGGCCCCGGTGCGGATGCTCCTGCAGAACAAAAACCGGCTGAAAAACCGCGTGTAAAAGTTGACAATACACCGCCGCCAGCCGCCAAAGCCGCAGCGCCGGCTGCTAAACCTGCTACGCCGCCGGCTACCCCGGAAAAAGCTCAAAGCAAACCCGCGGCACCGGCAAAAGCCGCTGAACCTGCGGCTAAAAAAGAAGAGAAAAAAGCGGCGCCTGCTGCGCCTCAGGCAGAAACTACAGTCAGGGTTGATACCCGTCGTCTTGACCAGATCATGAACATGGTCGGTGAATTGGTACTGGTGCGAAATCGTTTGTTAAGTCTGGGCATCAGCATTAACGATGAGTCAATGTCTAAGGCCATTGCTAATCTGGATGTGGTTACCGGTGACTTACAAGGTGCTGTGATGCAAACCCGCATGCAGCCCATTAAGAAAGTGTTTGGGCGCTTTCCGCGAGTCGTTCGTGACTTAGCCCGCAGCCTGAAGAAAGAAATTACCCTTGAGCTTGAAGGGGAAGAAACCGATCTGGATAAAAACCTGGTTGAGGCGCTGGCCGATCCGCTGGTTCACCTGGTGCGAAACTCGGTGGACCATGGTATCGAAATGCCCGATGACCGTCAGGCTGCCGGTAAGCCCAGAATGGGTAAGGTGAAACTGTCTGCCTCCCAGGAAGGGGACCATATTCTGCTGGTTATCGAAGATGACGGTAAAGGAATGGATCCGGACAAATTGAAGGACATCGCGATTTCCCGTGGTGTGCTCGATGCCGATGCGGCAGCCCGGATGTCGGATGTTGAAGCCTTCAATTTGATTTTTGCCCCTGGATTTTCAACCAAAACCGAAATCAGTGATATCTCTGGTCGCGGTGTTGGTATGGATGTGGTGAAAACCAAAATCAACCAGCTTAATGGTACGGTAAATATTGATTCTCAGTTGGGTCGTGGTACTCGTCTGGAGATAAAAGTACCCCTGACACTGGCCATTTTGCCAACGCTAATGATTGTGGTGGGCAAACAAACCTTCGCATTACCGCTGGGTGCTGTGAGCGAAATTATTAACATGGATATTAAAAAGACCAACACTGTTGATGGTCAGCTAACCATGATTGTGCGCTCCAAGGCGATCCCGCTGTTTTTCCTGGGTGACTGGCTAATTCGTGGGCCGAAAAATATTGAGCGCGACAAAGGCCACGTAGTGGTAGTGCAAATGGGCACTAAACAGGTGGGCTTTGTAGTGGATGCCTTAATCGGGCAGGAAGAGGTGGTCATTAAACCTCTGGATGCTTTATTGCAAGGCACGCCGGGCATGGCAGGCGCGACGATCACCTCAGATGGTGGCATTGCGCTTATTCTGGATATTCCGAGCCTGCTTAAGCGATACGCCCGCAAAGCGATCAAGTAATAGCGTTGAGAAGAGGATTGTTATTGAATGGCTTTTAAAGTCCTGGTTGTTGACGATTCCAGCTTTTATCGCCGTCGGGTTAAAGATATTCTTAACGAAGACCGTTCACTGGATGTGGTCGGCGAAGCCGCAAACGGCCGCGAAGCAGTAGAAAAAGTCAAAGCGTTACGTCCTGACGTGGTGACCATGGATGTGGAGATGCCGTTAATGGACGGCATCGAAGCGGTCAAACGCATAATGACTGAATGTCCGGTGTCGATAATCATGTTTTCCTCGCTGACTCATGAAGGCGCCAAAGCCACACTGGATGCGCTGGAAGCCGGCGCAGTGGATTTTCTGCCTAAGCGCTTTGAGGATATAGCCAAGGATCGCAGTGATGCGGCCACACTGTTACGAACCAAAGTGCGGCTTTTAGCTCGTCGAGCGCCATCATCTTCGCTGCGACCCAGACCAACGGCGCGTCCCGGTAGTCTGTTAAACAAGGCACAGCCAGAGCGGCTTAAACCTGCCAGACCGATGCCGGCCAACGCACCAAAATCTACTTTTTTCAGAAGTTCTACTGTGCTCAGTGGCAGTCAGGATGCCGCTGAACCGGTTATTGTGTCGCAGGTGCAACGCAGTGGTAAGCGTTATCGTTGCCTGGCTATTGGTGCATCAACAGGTGGGCCGGTAGCCTTACAAAAAGTACTGACCCATTTACCGGCACGGTTTCCGTTTCCCATTTTCCTGGTCCAGCATATGCCAGGGACGTTTACCCATGCCTTTGCGGAGCGCCTGAATCAACATTGTCAGATTCAGGTAAAAGAAGCTGAGCATGGGGAGGTTGTCCAGGCTGGCTGTGCTTATCTGGCGCCGGGCGGTAAACAAATGGAAATCGAGAAACGGGCTGGTCAGGCCCATATCGTGATCAAAGAAGTCAATTCTTCGGACATTGGCTACAAACCCAGTGTGGATATTACCTTTAACAGCCTGTCCCAGGTTTATGGGGGCGATACGCTGGCCGTCATACTAACCGGCATGGGAGCTGATGGTCGTGAAGGGTGCCGGACACTGAAATCACTGGGCGCAAAAGTGTGGGCTCAGGATAAAGACAGTAGCGTGGTGTATGGTATGCCGCAAGCGGTCACGGTCGACAGACTTGCCGAAGTGAATATTGACATCAATGACATTGGCGAATGTATTAAAACCGAAATGTCCTGATCAATAGTTGCTGACAGGCGGGAGAAAAACGTTGAAAATTTGGACCATAGCCAATCAGAAAGGTGGCGTCGGTAAAACAACCACGACGGTCACTCTGGGAGGAATTCTGGCAAAGCGTGGTTTTAACGTTTTACTGGTTGATATGGATCCGCACGCCTCGCTTAGTTACTACTTCGGCATTGACTCAGAAGAACTGTCCAGCTCCGTCTATGATATTTTCGCTAATCCTTCTGGCTTAAGTGACGATAAGGTATTGGATTGTTTATGTCCCAGTAAACTCGATAGCCTGTTTATTCTGCCATCAACCATGGCACTGGCCACGCTGGACCGCTCACTGGGAAATCAGATTGGCATGGGATTGGTGCTCAAAAAAGCGCTCAGACAAATCGAATCGCAGTTTGACTATGTGCTGATAGACTGTCCGCCGGTACTCGGTGTACTGATGGTTAACGCACTGGCGGCCTGCGAAAAGGTGATTGTGCCGGTGCAAACCGAGTTTCTGGCCCTTAAAGGGCTGGACAGAATGATGCACACACTCAAAATTATGGGCAAAACCTTATCCCGGAATTTTGACACCATCATAGTGCCGACAATGTTTGACCGGCGTATTAATGCTGCTATTGCCGCTCAAAAACAATTGTTACTGGACTACAAAGAACAAATTTGGAAAGGTATGATACCGGTGGATACACGGTTTCGCGACGCCAGTCAGATACAGGCGCCAGCGTCCATAGTGTACCCCAAAGCTCGTGGCGTATTTGCCTACGAGAAATTACTCAACGTCCTGGATAGTGACTAAAATGAGCAAAGATACACCGTTTGCCAAAGAAGAGGTGATGGAAGAATACCTCAGCAGTTTATTACGCGATGTCGAAGACCCGGCAGACGTAACGGCGCGCACTGCCAAACTGTTGGAAAAGGCAACGGTTGAGCTGACGCCGGATGTGCCGGAAACACCGCCTGCGCCAGTAAAAAAACCAACTGAAGCTGAAACGGTAGTGCCAGCCGAAGAGGTTATCGCTGAAGTTAAAGCGAGTGTTGAAGAGAAAGCATCGGTGCCGCCGCCGGATGTGCCGGTTAAACCTCTCGAAGAACGTCTTGATAATGTGTTTCAGGCGCTGTTCTTTGAAGTGGCAGGGTTAACGCTTGCCGTTCCGTTAATTACGCTGGGCGGAATACATAACCTGTCGAAGATAGGTCCACTGTTCGGTAAACCCGCCTGGTTTATGGGGGTGATGCTGCATCGGGAAGAGAAATTAAGCGTTGTGGATACTGCGCAGTGGGTTATGCCGGAAAAATACGACCAAACTCTGGCGGATAAGCTAAACTATCAGTATCTCATTATGTTAGGTGACAGTCCGTGGGGATTAGCCAGTGAAAAGCTGGTCAATACGGTGACCTTAAACAAGGATGATGTGAAATGGCGTCAGGCGAATGCGAAGCGTCCCTGGCTTGCCGGTATGGTAAAAGATAAAATGTGTGCATTGTTGGATGTTGATGAACTAATATCAATGCTGAATAACGGCTTGGGCAGTAAAGACCAGGTACTATAGTCAAGTGGAGCCAAGTGCATGAGTGATGACAGAAATAATAACGCAGGCAATGTCGACGATCAGGTATTGCAATGGGTAACCTATCGGTTAGGCGAAGAAACCTACGGCATCAATGTAATGCAGGTTCAGGAAGTCTTGCGGTACTCTGAGATTGCGCCGGTTCCCGGAGCTCCGGATTATGTTTTAGGGATTATCAATCTGCGCGGTAACGTAGTCACTGTAATTGATACCCGTGCCCGGTTTGGTTTGCCACCGGAAGAAGTGACCGATAATACCCGCGTGGTTATTATTGAGTCTGATGAACAGGTAGTAGGCATTCTGGTCGACAGCGTGGCCGAAGTGGTATACCTCAAGTCGTCAGAAATCGACAGTGCGCCAAATGTCGGCACCGAGGAAAGCGCCAAGTTTATCCAGGGTGTGAGTAACCGTGACGGTGAACTGCTTATCCTGGTTGATTTAAATAAACTTCTCAGTGACGAGGAGTGGGACGAGTTAAGCAGTCTGTAAGCAAAACTACCGTTCATTCTTCACATGGAAGTTAATCTGTCTTTACTGATAGCAGTTGCTGCCTTATGTGTATCGGTGCTCTTCACCACCGTACTCTGGTTTGTCAGTCGGCGTAATCATGCTCGGCTGACAAAAGAGCTCGCACAGCAGCAGCAACATCTCAGCGCTCTCAAAAAACAGCTTCATATCAACGCCAGCACGCTTGAAGAGATTCAGGCGCGTAGTTTGGTGGTGGCCAAAAATACCGAACAAACTGAAGCGGCTCTGGCTGCTTTAAAGCAGCAACTCACGGCCCTGGGCGAGCAGGATCCCGATAGCCGCTTGTATCAAAGGGCCGCGGAGATGATCCAGTCCGGCGCCAGCGTTGAAGAGGTGATGCACAATTGTGATCTGCCATTAGCGGAAGTCCAGTTGCTAATGAATATTCATCAGCCTAAATAGGCAGCCGTTTCAGCGGCCTCAGTGTCGCTAGTTTAATTAATCCAGCAATAATAAATCTCCCCCTCAGTCAGGCATTGTGCCGTCATAGTGTTTTGTTTATCTACGCAATGTTAATTGTAAATATATGTTTTTATTATGTTTAATATTAATGCTGTTATTCAATTTGGTAAATATCAGTGTTTGATTATTGAACAGCGTGGTTGTGCAAAAAAATAACCTCAATGTTAAAAAAATGTGTAAGTGATGTTAATTGCAGGCCGTCACAATGCCCTTCCTTAAGGCGATTTTGCATCCATATGCTGCAGATTGCCCGGGCACACAGAAAAATAACTGGGGTACTAAGATGAACAAATTAATAATTGGAGGGGTGCTGTTAATGCTAAACACAGCGCCTCAGGCGGTTGCCGGTGTTATTGCCAATGGTGACTTTGCTGATTGCAGCTATAGCGGCTGGGCAAAAGATACCGATGGGTTTGGTGATGTCAGTGTCATGGACGATTTTACCATTGCCAGCGGGCCGGACTGCGCTGCACAGCTACTGGTTGATGCTGGCAACACAGAAGCGTGGTTTGCGAACACTTTATTTCAAAATATAGCGCTCAACAGCTCCGAGCAATACCGGCTCAATGTTGATTTAAGTGTGGGGTCTGAGTTGAGCAGCGCCGATAATGGTTTTATCGCCGACTATTTTGTGGTGGCGTTTGGTGATGGCAGCGGTCGTTATTTTGGTGAAAATGGCCAGCCCGGTAACGTTTTTAGTGCCGATATTGACGGTAACAGTCGTTATTCGCTGGACATCATGCTCGATAATACACTGTCCTCATTTGCCGACTTGACCCTCGAATTTCAGTTACTGATTGGCTTTGATGAGTTCGGCAGTGATTTGGCAGGGTCTTTTTTGCAGGTTGATAATGTGTCGGTTACGGCTATCAGTGACGACAATGTTACCGTCAGTGCACCTTCCCAGGCGTTGCTGTTAGGCCTGGGTCTGGCCGGGTTGGCTTTGGTTAATCGTCAGCGCAGCGCGGGAGGTCGTCAATGAAGCTTAATGCCTTTACCATCGCTTTGCTGAGTGCCGGACTGGCCGTTACAGCGCCGGTCAGCGCTGCCTGGCAGTCACTCAGTGACGGTGTTGATTCGACGACATCGCGGGCGACTATCGACAGAGTTAATCGTGTATACAGTGCGGTGGTTACTTTAACCAATACGTCACAAGACACTATCGACGGGCCGTTTCGAATTTTGATCACCAACAGTTCAATTGAGGTGAATGGTGCCGACGGCTATACCGGTGAGGGGATACCTTATGTCGACGTTAATGCCGAAAGTCTGGCCGGCGGCGAGCGTATCGCCGTGTCGGTTTCCTTTAATTTAGAGCGCAAGCGACTCAGTTTTACCCCAGTACTGCAACAGGATAATCCTAACATAGGTGTTTACGCCGAAGCGGAAGGAGGAGGAGATGCCACACTTAATTACCTCGGCATGGATCTGACAATAGACACCGGCGCGCCGGGGTACGTAACCACGCTGATGAATGCAACCGTACCACCAGAGGACGACAGCCGGGTAGCGGAGTTACTGGTTAATTTCAACCAGGCTGGCACCTATGCACTCTACGCGCGTGTTCGCGTGGGGCCCGGTGGATTCAGTGATGACAGCATGTATATTCCGTCAGCTCTGGGTAACAATAATGAATGGATACTGGTGAACGGCATCACAGGTTATGCCGCGCCAGGAGAAGAAGGCTACGAGCCGGATACGGTAGTCGATAGCGGTGGCGAAGCGAATTTAGAAGCCTTTATGTGGGTGGCCATTACAGATGGCGAATATACCGTCGCTAACAATAATACGACTGAGGTGTTTCGCTACGCCAGCCGTGAAGACGGACTGGATATTGATAAGTTTGTGTTTGCGCCAGCGGAACTTGCCTATACCGTGGAACAGCTTGAAGAGGGTCTGCCTGGCCAGGTGGTAACGCCTGGGGAAACCTATACACCATCGGGTCCACCGCTAGCCGATGGCAAGTCTAAGTTTTTAGGCAGCGTTTGTTGTGGCGCTCAGCGGCCTAATTTTGAAGCGTATTGGAATCAGGTTACGGCTGAAAATGCCGGTAAATGGGGCTCAGTTGAAGCCGTGCGCGATCAGTATAACTGGACCGGACTCGATGAAGCTTACAATCTGGCAAAAGACAACGGGTTTGTTTATAAACACCATGTGCTGGTGTGGGGCAGTCAGCAGCCAGGCTGGATTGATACCCTGACACCGGCCGAACAGCTCGATGAGATCCTTGAGTGGTATCAGGCGGTCAACCAGCGCTATCCGGCCATCGATTTTATTGAGGTCGTTAATGAATTTGACAACGCACCACCGGATGGTAGCAATGGTCGACCTGATTATGTGGATGGTCTGCGCCTTTACGATCCGGCAGTGACTGCTGAAGTGGAAGGCTTCTTCCTGGCCCGTGGTGATGATGCCGTAACAGCGGCGCAAAAGGCCGAAGATTACGACTGGATTGTTAATGCCTTCCAGATGGCGCGAGACATTTTTCCGGCCAGCACACAGCTGATGTTTAACGAATACAGTGTGATTAACTCTGACGCCAGAACCGATAAAGTCATTGATTTGGCTAATCTGCTGCAATCGAAAGGCCTGATTGATGCGATTGGCTTCCAGGGACATGCTTTTTCAACCGGCGGCCCGCTTGAGACTATGGTGAATAATATCGACCGGATGGACAGTCAGACTGGCCTGGATATCTA
Organism: uncultured Alteromonas sp.; assembly: GCF_913058315.1. Taxonomy (GTDB): domain Bacteria; phylum Pseudomonadota; class Gammaproteobacteria; order Enterobacterales; family Alteromonadaceae; genus Alteromonas. Next base: position 34,386 of record NZ_CAJXQY010000023.1, read on the forward strand.
TCTCACGGAACTGGATATTGATGGCGCTGATGAACTAACACAATTACTTGAATATCAACGTTTATTCCCGGCGTTCTGGACACACCCCGCGGTGGAGGGGATCACCATGTGGGGTTATCTGCCCGGGCACTGGCGGGAAGAGCAGGGCGCCATTCTGGCTTATGAAACAGGCGTAGAAAAGTCAGCGCTGAAATGGCTTAAGGGCTATGTGCGCGAACTGGCGCCGCAGTTCAATCAACCCTCGTTGATTACGGTGGATGAAACCTCGGCAGTGGGCACCCAGGTGGCTGATCTGGTGTCTTATGACTATCAGGGCAGCCCCCATGATCAGAGTTCAGCCGTACAATGGTCTGTATTGAGTGGCAATGACAACGGCTTGTTTGCGGTGGATGCGCAAAGCGGCAAAATCAGTGTGGCAGCGCCGTTAAGTCCCGGCTTATATGATTTGTATATCCAGGTGGTTGAAGGCGAGTACCCCAGCTTTACCCGTCAGGTGCAGATCGTGGTGCCCGGTGATGATTTACCACCAGAGGTGATTGAATATGACTTTACTGATGGCACTCAGGGCTGGCGTGGGGATTACGGTACGACGGCAACGGTAGGCTACGATGAAAGCATACCGGCTGCATTGTTAGTGCCGGACTGGCCGAGCCGTAATGCCCAGGAGTACATTGAGGAAATCAGTATGACTGACCTCAACGGCGCTAACCTGAGTTATACCGTGAATGTGACCCAGGGGCAGGTTGATGGGGGAATGACAATCCAACCCTATGTGCAAACCGGCGGTCCAACCTATTCGCGTATCTATGGTGCGGCTATCGTACCGGTTGCCGGCGAGAATGTGATCACCTTTGCGCCCGAGGATAACAGTGCCGGCGATCTGGCCATCATCGAGCGTCTGGGGCTTCAGTTGAACGGTCCGTTAACCGAGGGAACTGATGATGTGGTTGAAATGACCTACGTCAGACTGGAAATTCCCACTTCATTACCCAGTGCCGAAACGGTGACGTATGACTTTATTTCAGACAGTGAAGGTATGCGCGGTGATTATGGGACCAATGCCAGCGTAATCCATCGTCCGGCGCAAGAGGCAGTCAGCTTGCAGCCAAATGACAGCAGCGAAACTCACAACTACATACTGGGCGTGCCCAGCCGTGATTACGCTGGGGCGGCGATTACTTACACGCTTAATGTCAGCAGTGATCTGGCCGCCAGTGGTCTGAGTGTGCAGGGCTATGTGCAAACCGGCGCGCCTAATTACGCGCGCATCTACGGCTCACTGGAACCCTTATCTGCCGGCAGCAACCTGTTTACCTTCTATCCCCAGGATGACGGTAGCGGCAATATTGAAAACATCGAACGCATTGCCTTACAGGTAAATGGTGCCTTTGTTGCGGATGAGGACAGCGAAATCCTTATTGAGCGAATTGATGCCGACTTCCCTTAAGAAAGGATTAAGGGAATAAATTAAAGCCCCGCTGGTCGGGGCTTTTTATTGAATGCTGCAAATCCAGCCACATTCACCGGCAGGGAGGCGATAAATCACATACACTTCGGGTAGCGCCGCTTTGGCTACAACTAAACGTTTAGACGTCTAGACGTAAAGATGTTGACATTGGTCGTACTTTAGCGACAATAGCTGCATAACTATATTGCCCGGAGTTGCCATGCCAATCAGGATCCCAGAAAATCTGCCCGCACAAAATGTGTTACTGGGTGAGAATATTTTCACCATGGATAGTCAGCGAGCGGCGAGTCAGGATATCCGCCCAATGGAGGTGGCTATTCTCAATCTGATGCCGAATAAAATTGAGACGGAAGTGCAGTTATTAAGGCTGTTGTCGAACACGCCGCTGCAAATTAACGTAGATTTAATTCGAATTAATGATTTAACGCCCAAACACACACCGCAATCCCACATGGATGCGTTTTATCACGACTTCAGCGACGTGGCAGAGAAACGCTACGATGGCCTGATTGTCACCGGCGCACCGCTGGCCTTACTCGATTATGAAGACGTGAACTACTGGGACACCATGAAAACCATTCTGGAATGGGCCAATCGTCATGTGCAGTCTACTTTATATCTGTGCTGGGCGGCCCATGCGGCCATGTACCACTTCCACGGCATTCAGCGAAAACTTAGGCAAGAAAAGTTATCGGGGGTGTTCCGCCATCACGTCAACGATAGGCACAATGAGTTATTGCGCGGGTTTGATTCGGAGTTTTACGCGCCCCATTCCCGTTACGGCTATATTGATTCTGCTGACTACAACAGTATTCCCGGCCTGAGTGTGATTGCTGAGTCTGACGAGGCAGGAGCCTATGTTGTGGCGTCTGACGATAAGCGCATGGTGTTTATCACCGGCCATCCGGAATACGATCCGGAGACCCTGAATGATGAATACGTTAGAGATCTTAACGCTGACTTAGAACCAAAAATTCCGTGTAACTATTATCCCGATGACGACCCGGGCAAGCCTCCCGTGGTAAGATGGCGCGCACATGGCAGTTTGCTGGTTACTAACTGGATAAACTATTACGTTTATCAGACAACGCCGTACGATTTAAATCAGCTGGTCGAGAAAGATCAGCGCAAGAGGTAGCACGTGAGCCGATACACAGACAAACAGATACTCGATCTGGCCGCCAACCGCATTCTGATCCTGGATGGTGCCATGGGTACTATGATTCAGCAGCACAAGCTGGAAGAAGAAGATTACCGGGGTGAGCAGTACAAAGACTGGCATTGCGATATTAAAGGCAATAATGACCTGCTGGCGATTACCCAGCCCCAGATTATTTATGATATTCACTGTCAGTACCTGGAAGCCGGTGCGGATATCATCGAAACCAACACTTTTAATGCCACCACGATTTCCATGGCCGACTACGACATGCAAGCCATTTCAAGGGATATTAATATAACGGCTGCACAATTAGCGCGTAAGGCTTGCGACGAATATACGGCGCAGAATCCGGATAAACCCCGCCTGGTTGCCGGGGTTATCGGGCCAACCAGTCGTACCGCCTCAATTTCACCGGACGTCAACGATCCGGGTAAGCGCAATGTTACTTTTGATGAGCTGGTCGAAGCCTACAAGGAAAGCTGTGAAGCGTTAATTGAAGGTGGTTCCGATCTTATCCTGATTGAAACTATTTTCGACACCTTGAATGCCAAAGCTGCCGCCTTTGCGGTGGAGACGGTGTTTGAAAAATTAGATCTACGTCTGCCGGTGATGATTTCCGGTACGATTACTGATGCCTCGGGCCGCACGTTATCCGGTCAGACATCGGAAGCCTTTTATTATTCAATGCGTCACATTAAGCCGGTGTCGTTTGGCTTAAACTGTGCGTTAGGGCCGGACTTATTGCGCCAGTATGTTGAAGAAATCAGCAATGTTGCTGAGTGTCTGGTGTCTGCGCACCCGAATGCCGGCTTGCCCAATGAGTTTGGTGAATACGACATGGAAGGGCCGGAAATGGCTGAGCACATTAATGAATGGGCGAAGTCCGGGTTAGTCAATATTGTGGGCGGCTGTTGTGGTAGCACGCCTGAGCATATTCGGGATATTGCCAATGCGGTCGCTGGCGTAGCACCGCGTAAAATCGTTAAACTTGAGCCGAAGATGCGTCTGTCCGGCCTAGAACCCTTCGTGCATTGAGGTATAGTTGTGTCAGCAGAGTTTTCCAGTTTTATTAATATCGGTGAACGCACGAATGTTACCGGTTCTGCCAAATTTAAACGCCTGATCCTTGAAGGTGACTACGAAACGGCACTCGACGTTGCCCGCCAGCAAGTAGAAAACGGCGCGCAAATTATCGATATCAACATGGATGAAGCCATGCTTGATTCGGTAGAGGCCATGCAGACCTTTATGAACCTGATCGCCTCTGAGCCGGATATCAGCCGCGTGCCGATTATGATTGACTCATCGAAATGGGAAGTCATAGAGGCCGGTTTGAAATGCGTTCAGGGTAAGGCCATTGTTAACTCCATCAGTCTTAAAGAAGGTGAAGAGAACTTTATTCACCAGGCTAAATTAATTAAACGCTACGGTGCGGCTACCGTGGTTATGGCGTTTGATGAAAAAGGTCAGGCAGACACCAAAGCGCGCAAAATTGAAATCTGTCAGCGCAGTTATCAGGTACTGACGGAAAAAGTCGGGTTTGCGCCGGAAGACATTATCTTTGACCCCAATATTTTTGCCGTTGCTACCGGTATAGAAGAACACGACAACTATGCCGTGGACTTTATTGAAGCAACCCGGGTTATTCGGGAAACCTGCCCCCATGTGCATGTGTCTGGGGGGCTGTCGAATATCTCTTTCTCTTTCCGTGGTAATAACCCGGTGCGTGAAGCCATGCACTCGGTCTTTTTATACCACGCCATCCGCGCTGGTTTGGATATGGCTATTGTGAATGCCGGGCAACTGGAAGTTTATGATGAAATTCCACCGGAACTGCGCGATGCGGTAGAAGACGTTATTTTAAATCGCCACAGCGGTGCGACCGACAAACTGCTGGAACTGGCGCCTAAATACCAGGGCGACGGCAAGGCGGTGGTAAAAGAAGATCTCGCGTGGCGCGATCTACCGGTTAATAAACGCCTGGAACACGCGCTGGTAAAAGGGATTACCGACTTTATTGAAGACGATACCGAAGAAGCGCGGGCTGGAGCAGAGAAGCCGCTGCATGTCATTGAAGGACCGTTAATGGACGGCATGAATGTGGTGGGCGACTTATTTGGCGAAGGTAAGATGTTCTTACCCCAGGTGGTTAAATCGGCCCGGGTGATGAAAAAAGCCGTGGCTTATTTGCAACCTTACATCGAAGCCGAAAAATCCGGCGATACCAAGAGCAATGGTAAAATTTTGCTCGCCACCGTAAAAGGCGATGTGCACGACATTGGTAAAAACATTGTTGGGGTGGTGCTGCAGTGTAACAACTTTGAAGTGGTGGATATGGGCGTTATGGTACCTTGTGCCGCCATTTTGCAAAAAGCCAAAGAAGAAAACGTCGATATGATTGGCCTGTCGGGGCTGATTACGCCGTCACTGGATGAAATGGTGCACGTGGCCAAAGAAATGGAACGGCTGGATTTTGATCTGCCACTGTTGATTGGCGGCGCAACCACTTCTAAAGCGCATACCGCAGTGAAGATTGAGCAAAATTATCATGCGCCGGTGGCGTATGTGCCCAATGCCAGCCGCGCGGTGGGGGTTTGCCAGAAACTGCTAAATAGAGAATCCCGCGACATTTACGCCAAAGAACTGGCCAAAGAATACGACATCGTGCGCGATCAGCATGCCCGTAAAAAGCCGCGCTCCAAGCCGGTGACGCTGGCAGAAGCCCGTGCCAATGCCCATGTGCCGGACTTCAGTGTGCCGCCGGTAACGCCGAACAAGCTTGGTGTCACTGCCGTTGCGGCGGACATTGCCACCTTGCGCAAGTACATCGACTGGACGCCGTTTTTCCTGACCTGGTCGCTGGCCGGCAAATACCCGCGTATTTTAACCGATGAAGTCGTCGGTGAGCAGGCACAGTCACTCTTTGACGATGCCAATGAATTGCTCGATACCCTGATTGCCAACGGTGGTTTGGAAGCAAAAGGCGTTATGGGCTTGTTCCCGGCTAATCGTCAGGATGACGACGTGGTGATATATACCGATGAATCACGCAGTGAAACGCTGGGCGTGTCACATCATCTGCGTCAGCAAACCCAAAAGCCCAAGGGCGCTAACTATTGTTTGAGTGACTTTGTTGCCCCAGCAGGTTCAGGCATTAAAGATTATATTGGTGCTTTCGCCGTCACCGGCGGCATTGGGGAAGACGAGCTGGCAGCACGTTACGATGCCCAGGGCGATGACTACAACGCCATTATGGTTAAAGCTGTAGCCGACCGCTTGGCCGAAGCGTTTGCTGAATATCTGCATGAACGTGTGCGCAAGGAGTTTTGGGGTTATGCGCCAGATGAGGCTCTGGACAACGACTCGCTGATCCGTGAAAAATATCAGGGGATCCGCCCGGCACCAGGCTATGCGGCGTGTCCTGAACACACCGAAAAGCAGTTGATCTGGGATTTGCTTGATGCGGAAAAACATACCGGTATGACACTCACCGAAAGCTACGCCATGTGGCCGGGTGCCTCAGTTTCTGGCTGGTATTTCTCCCATCCGGAAGCCCGTTATTTTGCGGTGGCCAAAATTCAGCAGGATCAGCTTGAAAGTTACGCCGCACGTAAAGGGTGGGATTTACCAACCGCTGAGAAATGGCTGGCGCCTAACCTGAGCGATTAACGTTTATGTCCAAGCCCTTTAGTCAGGCCTGTGAAAACAACAAAGCACCGATTTTAGCGGTGCTTCGTGATGCCTTTGAGCAGGCCAGTAACGTGCTTGAGATAGGGAGCGGTACCGGCCAGCATGCAGTGCATTTTGCGGCCGGATTACCTCATTTACACTGGCAAACCAGTGATGTCGCTGAACATCATCAGGGCATTAATGCCTGGTTAAGCGAACTGTCACTGCCCAATCTGGCAGGGCCTATCGCGTTGCGTATTGGTGAAGATGCTTTTCCTCAAAATGGTTATGACGCAGTGTACTCCGCCAATACTGCGCACATAATGCATACCCATGAAGTGCAACTGATGATGGCAGGCATTGCCAATCTGTTACCTGCGGGGGGTGTTTTTTGCCAGTACGGTCCCTTTATTTACCAAAACGCCTTTTCCAGCGCCAGCAATGAAGCCTTTCATTTTAGTTTGCTGGAGCGGGGCTTGGGTGGCTATAAGTCCATAGAGCAACTCACAGACTGGGCCGGCCCTTCCTTACAACTGACTGATATCATTGATATGCCAGCCAACAACCTCTGTCTTATCTGGCGCAAACAGGACTAACTGTTGCCGAACATCTCACGATCATCCCATGCTCGATTAACGCTTAAGATTCCGGCCTTCCTGACGATATAAATAATATTGCGAAACACCTGATATTAAACTAATTTTTTAAGTACAGAATGCGGGCCCCACGCCTGTTGATGTCTTCAGGGCACTTGCCGGCGTCAGCCCAGGGCTATGACGGCCAAAGGATAAAAGAAGTGAGAAGAATGTGATTGCAGTGTCTGCCAATGCCAGAGAAGTAACCTTTTCTGCCGATGAACTGATAGTGAGTAAAACCGATTTGCGTGGCAACCTGACTTACGCAAACCGGCACTTTATGCGGGTTTCCAATTTTGCTGAAAGTGAGTTGCTCGGCCAGCCTCACAACATTATTCGTCATCCGGAGATGCCCAGAGGGGTTTATCATGCCATGTGGAAAACCTTGAAATCAAAACAAGAGTTTTTTGGTTTTGTTAAAAACCTGACCTCCGATGGCAACTTTTACTGGGTGTTTGCTAACGTCACGCCAGACTTTAATAAAGGCAATGTGGAAGGGTTTTTCTCGGTTCGGCGTCAGGCGCCAAGGGCCGCTCTCGCGGTGATTGAACCGGTTTACCGGCAAATGCTGGAGCTCGAAAACCGCAGCCGTAAAGATTCAGCGCCAACCGATTCCTGGCAATGGTTACAGGAGCATATCCAAAGCGATACGGGCTTAAGTTACGAAGAGTTTGTTATCGGACTCTACGAAGAGCATTGTTGAGGGAATCGTTAGCATGAGAGAAAACACCAGTAACGTCAGTAAAAACATTCCCTTCTTATCGCAGAAGTTTTTTATAAACTGTGTGGTATTTATTGTGTTAACCGTAGTCCTCGCGGTGTACAGCATCATTGCTAACGGCATAGTTTTTGTAAACGTGAGTTCGCCTGTAATCGCGGTGGTGTTTGCTATTTATGCTTATCGCGACCATCAGCGGCCCATCGATGCCCTTAGCGCTATCCATTTAACCCTTAAAGAAGCGATACAGGGCAATACTCATGTACGGGTCACGCAAACCCGGGGGCTGGGCGAAGTAGGGAAGGTGGCCTGGGAGCTTAACGACTTCCTCGATATTGTGGAAACTAATTTTAAAGAGCTGTCCAACAGCTTTGAACGGGCAGGCAAAAGGCAGTTTTACCGCAAAGGCCTGGTGAAAGGCCTGCCGGGTGAATTTGCAGAGATCATGAACAACGTTAACGGTGCCATTGGCGCCATGGAAAAAGCCGATACCTTTGCCCGGCAAAACCGCCTGCTCAGTGAAATGCACCATCTCAATACCAGTAATCTGCTCGATAACCTCAAAGACAGTCAGAGCCAGATGGTGGCGTTATCGGAAAAGATGGATGACGTGTTGAATATTGCCGGTGAGAGCAAACACGGGGCTGACCGCAGTTCGAAAACGGTAGGTGAGCTAAAGCTCTCCATAGAGCAAGTTAATGAGCGCATGGTGTCGGTGGAAGAAACCGCGAATCTGCTGGCTCAGGAAAGTGGCAGAATTGCTGAAACGGTGAAGTTAATTGGTGATATTGCCGAACAAACCAACTTACTGGCCCTCAACGCCGCTATCGAGGCTGCTCGGGCTGGCGAAGTAGGTCGCGGATTTGCGGTGGTGGCCGATGAGGTGCGTCATCTGGCCGATCGCACGCGTAAATCTACCGAAGAAATCAGCGACATTATTTTTAATCTGACCGGCAAGATAGACACTATGGTGTCACAAACGCTGGAAGTTGCGCAGAGCACAAAGGACATTGGTGATGAAGTCTCCAGTTTCCACACCAACTTTGAATCGGTAGCGAAAGCCGCCGACGATACCATTACGCTGATAGGGCAAACCAAAGACAGTTCCTTTGCGTCGTTGGTGAAACTCGACCATATCATTTATATGCAGAACGGTTACATCGCTATGGAAAATGATGCTGAAGGCAAAGAAGCCGATGCCGTTAAAGTCGACCACATGTCCTGCCGTTTAGGGAAGTGGTATTACGAGGGGATAGGTAAAGAAATCTTCAGTGGGCTCAACGCTTATCGCGAGTTGGAGAATTATCACGCCGGCGTGCATCAAAACGTTCATAAAGCCATGGAATTCGTTACTCAGGACTGGCTGCGTAGCGATGAGGTGTTCGACGGCATTATCCATCATATGAGTTTAGCGGAGCAAAATAGCTCACAGGTGATCAACTGCCTGACCAGGCTGGTGGATGAAAAACACCGGTTACCTGCAGTGCGTTAACGGCCGTGCTTAAGTGCAGGTAAATAAGGCAAGCGTGTTCGCTTGCCTTTTCTTTCTGCGGCTATTCAGCTTACAGTTAACTAGCAATTGTTATCGTTGATTTATCAGTTATCTTTGATCTCACGGAGCAGAAAATGACAAAAACAAGGGTTAGTCGCAGCGCGTTAGTCATCGCCATGGCAGTTGCGCTGGTTAATTGCACTTCAGGACCGAGCGAACAAGAGTTGGCCGCTGAGCGACAAGCCAGTAAAGCCGCCGAAAAAGCAGAATACATGAAAGTACAGCGCGAGCGTAAAGTGGCAGCCGAAATGGTTATGCCACTCATGGTATCTGGCAGTCGGGCAGCACCAATGCCAGCGCCTGCGCAGCCAAAGTACCAGGACGACTTCGAGCAGTTTGATGCTAATCCGGTCAAGCGGGTTAGTGATGAACCGGTTTCCACGTTTTCTGCCGATGTCGACACCACCTCCTACAGTTTTGTGCGTAAACAACTCAGCCGCGGCTATCTGCCCGCAAAAGACGCTGTACGGCTGGAAGAAATGGTGAATTATTTTGATTATAACTATCCGTTTCCAACGAGCGTGAACCGGCCTTTTTTGCCTACCGTAGTGGTACATGATTCACCCTGGGCCGAGCATCGTAAGCTGGTGCATATCGGTATTCAGGGATACGAACTGGAGCAAATAGAACAGCCGGATAGCAACCTGGTGTTTCTGCTGGATGTGTCGGGTTCGATGAACGCGCCGGATAAACTCCCGCTGGTGAAGCAATCCATTAAGCTGTTGCTTAAAACACTCAAACCAACCGATACCATCGCTATTGTAGT
>NZ_CAJXQY010000024.1 GCF_913058315.1 uncultured Alteromonas sp.
CCATTGAGTTTTCTTCCCTTCAGTACCATCAGGATCGAGACGCGCAATATAAGTATGTGCTTAGCAAGGGCAAACAGATTCTGAGTGAAGATATTACCCAGGATACCCGGGTAATATTGCCTTCTTTAGCGGCTGGCGACTATCGGTTTGAGGTCATGCCGGTGTCTCAGGCCCAGGAGCGGACACTTTTACCGGCCAGTCTGACTATTCACATGGCATATCCGCCATTTTGGTCACCTCTGGCATACACGGTTTACGCCCTGATTGTGGTGGGATTACTGGGTGCTTACCTGGTGAGTCGTCATCTGCAAATATTGCGGTTAAAACAAGCCCAGCAGCAAGTTAAGTTGTTTGGTAATGCGTTTCGCCATACCAGTGACTGGGTGGTTATCTTTGATGACTCGCACTTGCCGGTTGCGGCCAATCCGGCTTTTGAGAAAGCCTTTGGTATCAGCGACAAAGAGCGCCTTGACCGGCAACTCTACCGGGTCTATCAGCAGGTGCCGAAACTGGAAGCACAACTGTCGGGGCATCTTAAACTGCTCAGTGATGATGCGGTCTGGAAAGGGGAAGAGCGTATCCAGATGCCGGATGGACGTCAGTATGATGTATTGATTGACATTAATCGTATGATGGATGAAAAAAGCGGCGAGGATATTCATTATCTGGTGGTGATTTCCAATATCACCGAACAAAAAAATGCCGAGCGCAAACTGGTTAAAATTGCCAACTTTGACAATCTTACCGGGCTGGTGAATCGTAGCCTGTTGCTCGATCGCCTGGAGCATGCCATTGACTCTGCTGCCGCTCATCATCATACCGTTGCGGTGCTGTTTGTTGATTTGGACCGGTTTAAAGGCATAAACGATTCGCTGGGCCATGACTACGGTGACAAGCTGCTCAGAGTTATCGCCAACCGCATGCTTAATCAGGCATCAAAAAGTGACACGGTTGCCCGTTTAGGCGGCGATGAATTTGTTATTGTGATGGAAGAGGTTGAGAGTGAATCGGCAGTTTCCAGCTTTGTCGCGCAACTGATTGAGTCCATCGAAACGCCCATTTCACTCGGCAAAGAAGTGTTGCGGGTGTCCTGTTCTGTTGGCATTTCATTTTTTCCGGATGATGCAACCGATCCGGCTGAGCTGTTGAAACAGGCGGATGTTGCCATGTACACGGCGAAAAAGAATACCCTGAGTGCGTTTATCTATTACACCAAGGAAATGAATGAGCGCGCGATAGAACGACTGGCACTGGAAAACCGGGTGAAGTCGGCTTATGAAGAGCAAATATTCGAAAACTATTATCAGCCAATTGTTAACCTTACAACCGGGAAGACCGAGGGCGTCGAATTACTGTTACGCTGTTTTTACAACGGTGAGTGGATATCGCCGGCCGCTTTCATTCCGGTGCTTGAAGAATTACGCCATATTATTGAAATTACGCGTAAAGCCACTGATGCGGCGATCACAGATTTACAGCAATGGTACGCAGAAGGCTATACCGGGTATGTTTCGATAAATCTGTCTGCACTGCACTTTAAAACGCACTTTGATTTGGAATATATAGAGCAACGACTTCAAGAGGCGGGGTTACCCCGTTCTGCGCTGCGCTTTGAAATTACGGAAGGTGTGTTGATTGATAAATCTGACGAAGTCTTACATGAGTTAAAACGTATCAGGGATGCCGGTTTTAAACTGGCACTGGACGATTTTGGCACCGGCTACTCTTCGTTAAGTTACCTGCGCCGGTTCCCACTGGATGTGCTTAAAATCGATAAAAGCTTTATCGATGACGTGAAAGAAAGTGTTGAAGAAAACGCGTTGGTTCAAACCACTATTAACCTGGCGCTCAGTTTGAAGATGGACTGTATCGCAGAAGGCATAGAGCACAGCGAGCAGGTTCAGTATTTATTGAATCATGGCTGTTATCGTATGCAGGGTTTCTTCTTCTCGCGGCCGGTGAATGCCGAGGATATCAGGCCATGCCTGTGTAAAACCTGGTCGCCGCCAGATTAATCATTCATTTGGATCAAAAAAAGCCCGGTCATTTGGAAGTGACCGGGCTTGTTGGTTTTTTCGCTATCAGGCCGTTTTGATATTCAACGGAATCGGTAAATTACGGAATCGTTGGCCGGTAGCAGCAAACAGCGCATTGGCCAGTGCCGGGGCCGCAGGTGGCGTTGGTGGTTCACCCACACCGCCGGGCAGCGCCTCGGTTTCAATGATTTCCACATCAATACTCACCGGTGTTTGCGGCATCCGGGCAACCAGGTAATCGTGGAAGTTGCTCTGCGTAACTTCCCCATTGAGTGCAGTTATCTGGCCAATGGCGCAGCTAATACCGTAAATCAGGCCGCCCTCACACTGTGCTTTAACATGGTCAGGGTTCACCACGGTTCCGGCATCTATCGCTATCCAGGCTTTAGGAATCGTCCATTCGCCACGACTGTTTACCTTTACTTCTATTACCGCTGCTGAATAACTCAAAAATGAACGGTGCGCTGCCAGACCTAAAAAGCGGCCCTGTTGCTCACGCTTATCCCAGTCTGCCATGTCGGTCACTTTATTGATGACATTTTTCAGTCTGGCCGTGTCTACCGGATATTCGTTGAGGTCGTCACCATAGTTGCCATATTTGGCATTGCTCGCGGCAAAATCAATATGCCGGTCCTTACCAATCAACTGTAGCAGGAAGTCTTTGTGGTCAACCTCGGTCTGATGGGCGAGCTCGGCAACAAATGATTCTTTAGCAAAGGCATGGTATACGTTTGCCACACTGCGCATCCAGCCAATGCGGACATGAGCATTGGCTTCACCGCGCTCAAGCTGCAGGTTGGGAACGTCAAAAGGCGTATCCAGATGGCCCAAATCCAGCTCGCCATCACTGGGCTTATTCGCAGCCGGATTAAAGGTGGATGAAATGGGCGGAAATACGGTTTTGTGATACCAGCCGGTAACCTGATTATCGGCGTCGAGCGTGGCGCTTAAGCGCTGACCGCTGACCGAATGATAATAGCCGTGTTTAATGTCGTCTTCACGACGCCATACTACCTTCACCGGCCGGCCTGCTTGTTTGGCAAGTAAAGCGGCTTCCACGGCAAAATCGGGTTTCGCTTTCCGTCCGAATCCACCGCCCAGCAGGGTGACATTAATCGTCACATTTTCAACCGGCATTTTGAGCGCGCCAGCCACCTGCTGACGAGCTGTCTGAGGCGATTGTACACACGCCCAAATCTCAGCGCTGTCTGCGGTGACTACTGCTGTGGCAGCAGGGGGTTCCATTGGCGCCTGAGCCAGGTGAGGCGCATAGTAACTGGCATCCACTACTTTGGCGGCGTCGGTGGTGGCCTGAGCAAAATCGCCCAGTTTGCGGACTACCTCACCGGGTTTTGCTGCATTGTCGAGCAAAGCCTGCTGGTAGTCATCTGAGTTATAACTGGCATTGTCACTGGTTTGCCACTCAGTTTTCAGCGCGTTACAGGCTTGCCAGGCCAGCCAGGTATTGGTTGCCAGGACGGCAATACCACCAAGTGGGTTAAACAGTGCCGGAGCTGACGCGGCAGGCATGTCTATAACATCCACTACGCCGGCCATTTTTTTGACTTCAGCCTGATTGGAAGATTTAATGCTACTGAATAACACCGGCGGTCGCTGGATAACGGCATAGAGCATATTGTCCATGACAATGTCCTGGCCATAAACGGCAGTGCCTGTTGTCATACCGGTCAGATCGACACTGGGAACGGCCTTGCCGATCTGCGTCCAGTTGTCGCGGGCTTTAAGTTTTAAATCACCCTGCTTGGGCACCGGCAGTTTCGCCGCTACGCCAACCACGTCGGCAAATGGCACTTTACGGCCGGTTGGCTTGTGCACAACAAAGTGATTTTCAGTGACACATTCATATGGGTCGACCTGCCAGCCCTTGGCTGCCGCGGTACACAGCATTAATGCTGCGGTTGCACCAGCTTCCCGGAGGCGCTGAAAGTTGCGTCGCACACTGCGTGAACCATCCGTGTTCTGATCGCCGTATTTGGCATCTCCGGTGGCCTGCTTAATCGTGACCTGTTGCCAGTCAGCCCCGAGCTCTTCCATCATGATCTGTGGGATACTGGTTCGCACCTGCTGACCCATCTCTGAGCGGTGGCAGGTGATTTCCACTTTGCCATCGTCGGCAAAGCTAATGAAAACGTTGGGGGCAAAGTTGTCAGACTCGGGCGCGTTGGCGAACATCGCGTGCCCACGAGTGGCCGGTAACAAGGCCACGCCCAGGGTAAAGCCTGAGGCTGTAACACTGCGTTTTAGAAACGTCCGGCGGGATTGGGAAACAGTAGAATCACTCATTCGGTCACCTTCACAGCAATAGACTCAGCAGCAGACTTAACCGCCGCGCGAATACGGGGATAGGTACCACAGCGGCAAATATTACCCGACATGTGGGATTCGATTTGTTCGTCAGTCACTGGCTTCTGCTTATTGACCAGCGAGGCAGCCTGCATCATCTGACCGCTCTGACAATAGCCGCACTGAGGTACATTATGTTCACGCCAGGCCTGCTGGACCGGGTGCGAGCCATCTTCTGAAAGGCCTTCTATGGTTGTGACCGCTTTGTCACCAATGGCTGCCATGGGTAACTGGCAAGAGCGGGTGGGTTCGCCGTCCAGGTGCACAGTACAGGCACCACAGAGGGCCATACCGCAGGAATACTTGGTACCGGTCATTTTGAGTTCATCACGGATGAACCAAAGCAACGGCATACTGGGATCCCCCTGGTAGTCAAACTCCTGTTTATTGATAGTGACTTTCATAACGTTCCTCTTATTATCCCTGACGGTAGTGTCGCTAATTGAGATTAGATCAACATGATACCGTTGATGATTCAATAAAAACGGGTTAAACAACGGGAAACCACGATTAATTCCGCCCGATTAAAACAACTGTTTTAACCCATTTAAGCACAATTCGTTAGCTTTATTGTCCTTGTTTTTGTAAAGTCTTTGTTAAGTATTTTACAAATAATAATAACCAATAGATAGAAAAGGTGGAAATGACAATGTCAGATGCGACTGCAGTACCCTCATCTCCTCAAGTGATGTCGCCCCTCGAATGTTTTTATTACCGTGAACGACATAGCCCGGATCATCCTTGTCTGGTGCAACCCGTCGAGGGCAGTTACTACACCTATTCCTGGGCAGACGTGGCCACTCAGGTGCGCAAGCTGGCCTGGCGTCTCAGTAATATGGGACTCGATAAGGGCAGCCGTATCGCGATTTTATCTAAAAATTGTGCGGAATGGATGATGGCCGATTTGGCAATTATGCTCGCCGGGCATGTCTCTGTGCCGATTTTCGCTACCGCCGGTGAAGACACTATCCGATATGTGCTTGGACACGCCGAAGCAAAATTAGTTTTTGTGGGTAAGCTGGATGATGGCCCCGGGCAGGTGGCCGCCATTGATGAGAGCATTACCACGGTGGCATTTCCTTACCCGGGCGTAAAAACTACGTACAGCTGGGCAGAGTTTTGTCATTGCGAAAGTTTTAACGACAGTCCACTCCCTGACGCTGACGAACTGATGACCATTATCTACACGTCGGGCAGTACCGGCAGCCCGAAAGGGGTGATGCATTCCTATGGCGCAATGGCCTGGGCCGGCGCGCAGGCCAGAACGGATTTGGCACTTGGTGAACAGGACCGGCTGTTAAGTTATTTACCGCTGGCCCACATTACTGAACGGGTATTGATTGAAATGGCTGCTTTGCAATCCGGGATGACCCTCTATTTCATAGAGTCTCTGGATACATTTCAGCGTGATGTTCAGCAGTGCCAACCCACTTTGTTTGTGTCAGTGCCGCGACTCTGGACCAAGTTCCAGCACGGTATATTGCATAAATTAGCCCAGAAAAAGCTCAATATATTGCTGCGAATACCGGTGGTCAGCACCTTAATTAAAAAGAAAATTCGCCATGGCCTGGGGTTGTCTGAAACCAAATTATGTGCCAGTGGTTCGGCCCCCTTACCACCGGTGATCACCGCGTGGTTTGAAAAGCTTGGGATTGAAATCTGCGAAGGGTGGGGGATGACAGAAAATGCTGCGCTGGGTACAGCGTGCCTGCCGTTCCGCAAAGATAAAATTGGCTGCATAGGTCGCCCCTGGGGCAGCGTTTCCCTCAAACTTTCTGAGCAACAGGAGTTACTGAGTAAATCGCCGGGTAATATGATGGGGTACTATCTCGACCCTGAGCGCACGAATGAAGCCTTTACCGAAGACGGGTATCTAAGAACCGGCGACAAAGCCGCGGTGGATGCCGACGGCTACTATTCAATTACTGGCCGGATTAAAGATATTTTTAAAACCGCCAAAGGCAAATATGTAACGCCCGCCCCCATAGAAGCTAAATTGATGGAGAATAATTTTATTGAGCAGGTTTGCGTGACAGGTGCAGGCTTGCCACAACCTGTTGCGCTACTGGTGTTATCGGAAGAAGCGCAGGAACAGTCAAAGAATCAAATTACGTCGTCGTTGCAATATACGCTGAATAAAGTGAATGGGGGGCTTGAGAGTCATCAGCGGCTCGACCACCTGGTTGTGCTGGCTGATCCCTGGACCATTGAAAACGATCTTCTGACACCCACCCTGAAAGTGAAACGTCACGTTTTAGAGGAGCGCTTTCCAGAAGTGATCCATCAGGTCTATACTGAAAAGGTTGCCTGGCAACACCATTCAAACTAAGGGCTGGAGATATTATGAAGCGTAGCAAGGGATTGTTATCAGGTTGTCTGTTGATGGGCTTTTCGGCCGGGGCGCTGGCCGATCTCGCGGCGTTAAATAACGCCGCCACCAAGCTTTGCGAAAAAAGTAAGGTTTGCCTGCAGCAGGAAATGGCCGCCAACGAAGATTTACCGCCGGGCATGGCAGCGATGCTCGATAGCATGATGGGAGAGCTATGTAAGCAGTATATGTCTATTGCAACGGTGGGTGAACATCACGAAATTATCGAGCCGGCAACGGCGTGCCTGAATTCTATGGCAGATAAAAGCTGTGATGATCTGTTAAATGGCGAAGAAACGACTGCCGCCTGCCAGCGCTATGAGCGCGTCGCAGAAACCTACCGCTAAGCACTAGCGAGAATGCACCCTAACCGCTGCTGCGGATAGGGTGCTTTTATTCAGGCGGGGTAACGTTGTTGCAAGCCCTGATAGACCTCTTCGGCATAATCAGGGTTATTAATGTCCAGTGCGTCCAGCACATCCACCAGATGTTCATTATCTTCACGGCCCTGCCAGGTTTTTTGATAGGTGCCGGCCTTGTAGCCATTATCCTGACGGAAAAAGTTCAGTACGTTTTTACCGACATACTGACGGTAGAGTTCGTCACCGCTCATTTCGCACTGTTCAACAATGTGCATAAACAAAGGGACGCTGAAACGTTTCGCAGCACACAAGCCAGCCATGAGTTCCAGGTTATCCAGTAAGTCCTGCTGCTTTATGGCGTAATCTGTACCATCAAAGGTCACCATGGGATCGGCTTGCTGGGCGAGTTGGGCTGCCAGGGCATGAGCTGTAGCATCAACATCGCCGCTATAGTCGATGATGCTTGCCGACAAGGCAAAGTGCCAGATATCAACCAGTTCCATTTGCAGTTGCGCAAGGTCCTTATTCTGCGCCTTCCACCATTTCCAGCCATGGTGCTCAATTGCTTCCACTGACTCCACCATGGCGGCTCTTAAATAGCCATATCCGGCGGTTAACCACTGGGGGTTCACTTTACAGTTCATTTTATTCTGCAGCGACAACATGGTGTTTAATTGTTGTTGAGTAAGCATAATTTACCTAATTATTGGGGGTAGTTATCGGAGCGGCAATGCGAAGCAAGAGGCATGAATTGCTGTCCTGGTATTCAGGCGGCTAGTCTACCACGGTGGATTCACCGGATGAACGTTCGTGTGGGTAAAATCGCATTCTTGGTGGGTTGCGCCCGGTTTCGCTGCACTTTTAATGAGCGCGTGCACCAATATGAGGAAGCATTAGAATTTATACGATTTGCAGGATTTTTGTAAATTATTGATTTTTATGATTTTAAATGTTGGCACTTATTCTGCAATGTCAAGGTTGTTAACTGCGCTAAATTCTGGCGCTAACTTTGGCCGGTGCCAGGCAACGCCGGCTCAAAGTTGTCAGAATGTGGCCCGTAACCTTCCCCATACAGATTTTTCGTGTCCTGAGGTCTGTATGGGTTTTTTTATGTCCGAATTCTGATGCGCGTTAATATAGCCCACTGCGCATATTTTGGCCAGTTAATTTTCCCGCATATTTCTAAATTCATCCTTAAGGTGCATACTAGGCGTTCATTCGGTAACAGGAACACCGACGCTTTGCTCACTCTTTATCCGTCAAATAAACTCGAACATCTCAGCTTTTTACTGGCCACTTTGCTTGACCGTCAACCCGCAGCGGGTTTGAGTGCGGACGTGATCCTGGTGGAAAGCCCCGGTATGCAACACTGGTTAAGTATGGAGCTGGCCGCCAGTCGTGGTATTGCCATGAATATTGACTATCCCTTACCGGTGAGGTTTATGTGGGATACCGCCAGGGCTGTGCTGGGCCCGGATGCCGTGCCCCGTGAATCACCATTCCGGCGGGAAACCCTGCGCTGGCGGATTTATGGTTTACTGAGGCAGACAGAACAATTAGCTCACCCGGCGATGGAGCGTGTGCAGCGCTTTCTGGATAAAAGTGAAGCCAATGGTAGTGGTCATCTGCAAACCCTGCAACTGGCAGTGGCCCTGGCCGACCTGTTGGAACAGTATTTATTATACCGGCCCGACTGGTTGCTGGCCTGGGAACAGCATCAGCAGGTTGTGGCCGAGGATGCCGACGAAATCTGGCAGGCCCATATCTGGCGCCTGTTGGTAAAAGATACGCCGGCTCACCCGGCGCGGCTGCATGAACAAATGGTAGCTGCCTTGCAACAGCCATCCCAGGCCGTACTCAATAGTTTACCCCGGCGTATTATCCTGTTTGCGATAAATACCATGGCCCCACAGTTTGTGGCGTTTCTGGATGCATTGGCTGAATGGGTGGATGTCCATTTATTCCATTTAAACCCCTGCGTCAACTACTGGGGGAATCTTGCCAGCCGTGGTGAACAGGCGCGGGTGCTCCGGGAACAAGGGATCAGCGCCTGGCTGGAGCAGTCTCAGGAAAACCCCTTACTGGCTAATCTGGGGCGCCAGGGGCGCGATCTGTTTAATCAGCTCACCGAACTACAAAGCTATGAGATTAGTGCCTTCGATATGCCTGCACCGGATGAGCAAGCCGCTCAAACCACGGTATTAAACCAGATGCAACACGATATACTGGAGGCGAATAACCCCCGTCAGAACTTTGTGTGGGCTGATGGCGATGACAGTATCCTGATCAATTCTGCTCACAGTACCCTGCGTGAAGTCCAGTCGCTGCATGACTATTTACTCGACCGATTAGCCGCCGATCCGGCGTTGCAGCCTCGGGATATTCTGGTGATGTGCCCAGCCATTGAAGACTATGCGCCGGCTATCGAAGCGGTCTTTGCCCGAGTCGGGACGGTAAGCGGCGACGATGACGCCTCGCCACGTCTTCCCTGTACCATTGCAGACCGTTCGCCATTGGATGCTGAGCCATTGGTGGCGGCGTTTTTGTCGCTATTATCGTTGCCTGATAGTCGTTTCAGTGTCACGCAAATTCTCGAGTACCTGAGTCTGGCACCGTTGCAGCGCAAATTTGGTTTAACCGAACAGAGTCTGACGGTGATTGAGTACTGGCTGGAACGGGCCAATATTCACTGGGGGCTGGATGGCCGGCATAAGGCAGAAATAACCGCATCTGCCGCAGACAGTCCAATGTACAGCTGGCGCTGGGGGCTTCAGCGCTTGTTGCTGGGAATGATCAGTGAAGATGCCACTCAGTTGCTGGATAACTGTGTAACCGTGCCCGATGTTGAAGGGCAGGAAAGTATTGAACTGGGCCGGTTGATGCTGATCGTGGAGCAATTGCAAATTCACAATCGCGAGCTGAGTCGCTCTCGCACCGCCGATGACTGGCAGGCCTACTTAAATACGCTGCGGGAGGATTGTTTTATACCCGGCAGTGATGATATTGACAGCTGGGAAAGTATTGGTAAAACGATTGCCGATATGGCGCTGCAGTGCGAGCAAGCCGGGTACAGCGGAGAACTGAGTCTGGCTGAGGTGCGCGACATCTTAACCAAGCGCTTTGCCACTCCGGATGCGGGTAACCATTTTATGACCGGACAGGTCACTTTCTGCTCCATGCTTCCCATGCGTAGTATTCCATTTAGTGTGATTGGCATTCTGGGGCTCAATGACGGTGATTTCCCGCGCACTAATCCGCCCGGCAGTATCAATATGATGGCGCGACACCCGGGGCGCCTCGGTGATCGGTCCCGCCGTCAGGAAGACCGCTACCTGTTTCTGGAAGCATTAATATCAGCCCGTCAGGCGCTTTATCTGAGTTATCAGGGGCGCAGTGCGTTGAATAATGCTGAGCGCCAACCCAGTCTGGTGCTTCAGGAGCTGATGGATTTTCTCGAGCAAGCCTATAACTGGCAACCACAAGCGGTGCGTCAACTGCCGCTGCACCCTTTCAGTCCGGCGGTGTTTAATAGCGAACGACCTGCTTACAGCAAAGGCTGGTACAGGCTGGCGAAGTCGATTGCCGGTTTACAGGAAGAAGATATCGATAGCGTCATACAGGTCGCGGCCTCAGCGCATCAAACCCGACAGCTCAGCGCCACCGAGATGGCCCGCTGTTTCGACGATCCACTGGCCTGGCTGGCAAAACAACTTGGCCTCAGATTGGAACTCGACAACCGGTTGTTAGAAGACAGTGAGCCGTTTGAAACGAACAAGCTTAGTCGCTACCAGTACGTTGATGAACTGGTGACCAATCAGGCAAATACCAGCGCCGAAACACTCACTGCTGAGTTTTTGCTAAGTGGTGATCTGCCTGACACCCCCATCACCCGGGCCGAACTGGCGACCTGGCAGGAAGCGGCAACGTTACTCCGCCAGGCCGTGCCCGGGGACGATGAGCATCTGCTGGCAAGTCGGGTGACCTTGGATGACTGGCAGCTTTTCTCCACCTGTTATGAGGAGGAGGCCGCGCTGGTGAGCTATCACGTCGGTCAGCATCAAATCAGACGCAGCTTTACCGCCTGGCTGACCATGCTGATTGCTAACAGTCAGGGGGTAATAAAGCCGTTGACGCTGCATTATATCGACTGGAAAAAGCAGCCGCTGGCATTGAAATCTGAGACCTATGAACCCCTCACGGCCGACGAAGCCATGGCACAGTTAACCAGGCTGGTGACAGCAATCAAGCAAATTGAACAAGGGCCGAGTTTACTCTATCTGGCCGTTGCTGAAGCGTTTTATAAATATGCCGGGATGACCACCGACCACGATGACTGGTTCCAAAGTCATGAAATCAGCAAACGGTGGGACGACATTACTGATCCGAATAATGCGTTTAGCAAGCTTGGCAGTAACGGTTATTTTAACTGGTTTTACAACTATATACCGCCGGCTACGCAGTTGCCTTTAGGGCATTTAGCCGACCTCTACAGTGCCTTCCTGAGTAATTTTAAAAGGGGCAGAAAATGACCGCACAACAGCTTGATGTCATCAATTTACCGCTTAGCGGGCGGCATCTGATAGAAGCAAGTGCCGGTACCGGCAAGACCTTTAATATTACCCGTATCTATTTACGCTGCCTGCTTGAGCAACGTCTCACGGTGCAGCAAATTCTGGTCATGACCTTTACCAAAGCGGCAACCGAAGAGATCCGTGGACGTATCGCAGGGACCCTGCGTGATGCCCTGGCATATTGGCAAGCCCGCAGTCACAACGAGGTGTTTGAGGCCGATCCGGTGCTCGACGTTCTGTATGACCGCCTGCCAGTTGAGGACGCCCTGGCTTTGTTGCAGGCGGCGCTGTTAGAGCTGGATGATGCCGCCGTATTTACCATTCACAGTTTCTGCAATAACGTGTTATCGGATATGGCGTTTACCTCAGCAGCGCCACTGGAACTGGCGCTGGCAACCGATACCCGGGCAATGTATTTACAAGGCTGTGAAGATTTTATCCGTAAAGTGAGCCGGGATGATGAGGCCTTTGCGCTGCTGGCTGCTCATGGCTGGCATACACCTGAGCGCCTGCTAAGCAATTTTTTGCCGCTGATGGAATTTGCCAGTCCACCGCATCGGGCATCAGAGCAAACAATTACTGCACAGTTCGATGCGGCACTGGATACGGTGTCAGCGCGCTATCAGTCGCAGGCGAAAGCGTTGTATAGCGCGCTGGTGAATAATGAATCGCTGTTTTTAACTGCCGTGATCGGTAAAGATGAAGAGCGGGCCAGAGAGTGGCAGGTGATCCTTGACTGGTTGCATAACGGGCCGTTAACCAGCGTTCCCGAGGAGCTGGGTAAGTTTATAAACGGCAATCGCTACCGGGCCAAACGCGAAGGGATTGCCGAAGCGAAAGAAATAGTCGAGCCGGTCAAAGTGTTGCGCAGCGATTTGAACAAGGCAGTGGATGAGTTGGCCAAAGCGCGCCAGGCGTTATTAGACAAAGCGCCGGTCTATGCCGTTGTCTGTGAGGCGGTGGAATTTGTGCGTGACGCTGTTGTTAAGCAAAAACAGCGTTTAAATACCGTCGACTTTAACGATTTGATCAGGTTACTGGCCGCGCAAATCGACAGTCCGGAGGCGCCACTTTGCCAACAGCTGCGCCTGCGCTATCCGGTGGCTTTAGTGGATGAGTTTCAGGATACTGATGCCGACCAGTATCATATTCTGGCCAATGTGTACCCGCCACAAGGTAGCTCTCAAAAACTGCAAACTACCTTGTTAATGATTGGCGATCCGAAGCAGGCCATTTATGGCTTTCGCGGCGGCGACATATTTACCTATCTGCAGGCAGCAGAGCAAGTCGAGTACCGCTGGGTTATGGATACTAACTGGCGCTCAGTGAAACCCATGGTCGATGCTTACAATCGTTTGTTCTGGGGCGCGGCCATGAACGCCGATGGCCGTGATCTGTTTAATTTCGGCATTCGTTATGAGCCGGTCAAAGCCAGTAGCGGCGCAAAAGCCGCGAAAATACCGTTGGTCGATCCGGCCTCAGACCGCAGCGCTCTGACCTTTATTGCCGATGAGCCTGATGAAGAGGACGGTGCCAGCAAAGGCGCCACCCGCCAGCGTCTGGCCGAACAGCTGACCAGAGAAGTGGTGCGTTTGCTCGCTCAGGCGCAACTCGGTGAGCGACCGGTACAGCCCGCAGATATAGCCATTCTGGTTCAGACCGGTACTGAAGCCACCATCGTGCAGGGCGCGTTGCAAGCGGCCGGGCTGCCTTCGGTGTATCTGTCTAATCGCAACAGTCTGTTTGCCAGTGCGGAAGCGGCCGACACCCTGATGGTGCTGAATGCCATCTGGCATGCTCATGATTTACGGTTGGTTAACGGTATCATCGCGAGTCCTTTACTGGGACTTAATCGGCACCAGATCCAAACGTTGCTGACCGATGAATACGCCAGTGACTGGGACGCGCTGCTGTTGCAAATTGCCCAGTGGCGGGAAATCTGGGCACGCCGTGGCGTGATGGCATTGCTGCTGGCGATGTTACAAAACAGCTATCTGCCTAACCGCAAAGAAGCCGAGCGTAGTCTGACTAACTACCAACACCTGGCAGAAGTGCTCGAAGATACCGCCAGAACTTACCGTCAGCCGGGCCATTTGCTTAACTGGTTACACCGTCAGGTGCGTCAGCTAGAGCAGGCTCAGGAACATATTCAACGGCTCGAAAGCGATGCCCGGCTGATTCAGATTGTCACTCAGCATGGCTCCAAAGGGCTGGAATATCCCATTGTATTTGTACCCTTTGCCAGTGAATACCGCGACCCGGTGAAGTTTGGTAACAGTCAGTCAGAAGTGCTGCGCTATTACGATCCGCAAAGTGCTGCTCAGCAAATGGCGCTCGGCGCCACTCCTGATGTTCTGGAACGGGTACGGCGTGAAGGTGAGGCCGAATCCATGCGCTTATTATATGTGGCAATCACCCGGGCATCTCATCGCTGCTATCTGGGCGTGGGTGAGGGTAAACTCAGCGACCAGTCAGCACTGGGGCAAATTGTGCGACGCGCCGACTTTGATGACTGGCGGGCAGCCATTGAAGCGCTGTTGCAGGAAGGCGCCGGCCATTCTGCTTTAATTAGTCACGTAGCGAAAGTGGCCTTGCCTGCAGCACGGGAGGATGACGTAGCACTGGCGTGCGACGAGTTTGAGCGAACCCTGGAAGATAACTGGCGGCTGTACTCTTTTTCTGCACTCACCCGTCAGGCCGTCCATACCACGTTCCGTCACCGCGAGGCCGAAGCGCTGCCAGCAGAATCCGGCAACCTGCCGGTTGCAGCGAAAAGTGACGCGCTGCGGTTTCAGTTAAAGGCGGGTGCGCAAAGTGGTAACTTATTGCACGATATGCTCGAAGTGACCGACTTCAGTGCACCCGACTGGGCGGAAACGGGCACTGCCGTGGCCAGGCGTTATGGCATAGCCGAAGCGGACCATGAAGCGTTGTTTGTCTGGCTCGATGAAGTGCTGACCACCCCTCTGGCACTGCCCGGTGTTGCGCCGGTGACGCTTGCTGATTTACCCATGACGGATACACTTCGTGAAGCCGAGTTTTACTTCCCGTTACATAATGCCAATCGCCGGGCTATTGGCCGGATATTGCAGCAACATCGCTGCTCCCATGGCAGCGAAGCTCTGCCGGCGGTACTTGAAGGTGTCAGACTGGAGGGGATGATGCATGGTTTTATTGATTTGATATTTTGTGTTGAGGGCCGTTATTTTGTGGCCGATTATAAGTCAACCATGCTGGGTGACAGTCCTCAGGACTATCAGCCGGATAAGCTTAACCAAAACAATCAGCAACATTATTACGACCTGCAGTATCTGATTTACAGTGTGGCACTGCACCGCTTTTTAGCCCAGCGTATCGAAGACTACGATCCGGCGCTGCACTTTGGCGGCGTGGCTTATTTTTATTTGCGCGGCATGTGCGCCGATTTTCCGCTCGGTAGCGGGATCTTTTATCATCCTTTATCGACGGCGTTGATCAGCGAAATGGAACTGGCTCTAACCGGTAAAGTCCTGCAGGAGACGCCATGATGTTTGCCAGTTTTTCTCAATGTACGGCCCGGCTGGCAGAAATTGAAGCCATCGATTATTTTTTTGCCAGGGAGCTTACGCAACTGGCTGGTAGCGCCCATGACAATGATTTTTGTTTGTTACTGGCCCTGAGTCGGGCCCAGCGCCTGGGTAACAGTTGTCTTATAGTCAGTGAGCTGGCCGGTCAGCATTATTTCGAACACCCCGATGAGGTGGATTCGGGCTTTACTTTTGCACCACTGCAGGCGCTTGAGTCCCGAGTTGAAGCCCTGGTGAGTCAGCCGCAGCTTGGCGGACGTTTACACTGGCATAACGGGCGATTGTACACGGCTCGCTACTGGCAATTTGAACAGCAACTGGTGGCCAGTATTGCAGTTCGCAGTCAGCCTGAGCCGTTATCATCCGGGCAGATATCAGCCTTATTGCAGGCCTGGCCCAGTTTATTTTCAACCTCTCAAGGTGATGAGCAGGACTGGCAACAGGTGGCGACAGCGCTGTGTATTAATCGTGCTTTTGCAATGTTGTCGGGTGGGCCGGGGACCGGTAAAACTTACACTGTCGCCCGGTTACTGATGGCACTGCAGGTTGCCTGGCAAGGCCAGTTAAATGTGGTGCTGACGGCACCAACCGGCAAAGCCGCACAGCGACTTACCGAGTCGGTGGATACCGCACTGTCACAATTTGCCAGTCATCCTACGCTTGCGCAGTACAGTACTGCTATGCAGCAGCCT
Organism: uncultured Alteromonas sp.; assembly: GCF_913058315.1. Classification (GTDB taxonomy): domain Bacteria; phylum Pseudomonadota; class Gammaproteobacteria; order Enterobacterales; family Alteromonadaceae; genus Alteromonas. The sequence goes on from NZ_CAJXQY010000024.1 coordinate 15,960, forward strand.
GCCATGACACTGCACCGGTTGCTGGGCATGCCACGCTGGGGTATTCAGAGCCGGTTTAATCAGCAGAACCCGGTACCGGCAGATGTGATCATTGTTGACGAGAGTTCAATGATTGACCTGGCCTTAATGACCCGCCTGTTCAGGGCACTTGCTCCACACACTCGGGTCATACTGGTTGGCGATCCGAAACAGTTACCCTCCGTTGAAGCCGGCAACGTACTGGGTGATATTATTGCTGCGCTGGACTCAGCCTCACCACAAAGCGTTGATGAGGCATCGGCGCAACAGTTTGCTACGTTGTGTCCTCACTTGCCGCCGTTGCCGGTAACTCACGACAACCGGCCAGCGGCAATGCACTTTGCCTTGCAACGCGCACAACGCTTCAGCGGCCAGTTAGCCGAGGTTGCCAGGGCAATGAATAACGGCTCTATTGACGCGGTCTGGGCGCAGTTGGATGAGGTCGATGCCGGTCAGACTCAGCAGGTTGAAGGGGTTGCTACGAGCAGTTTTAGCGCCCTTGAAACGCACTTTGAGTCACTGGCGACAAACTGGTTCGGTGCCATTAGTCAGGCCGACTCATTGCCTGCTGCCATGGCCCGTTTACAAGCCTCCCGCTGGTTAACACCGTTCAGGCAGGGAGAGTGGGGAGCGCTGGGACTAAACCAGCGCATTGAACGCTTGTTGTCGCCGGGAAATAGCCGGGGCTTTTACCGGGGTCGCCCGATCATGATCACTGAAAACCACCACGGTCAGCGGTTGTATAATGGTGATATCGGACTGCTGTGGCCTGATGAAAACGGTGTGCTCAAAGCCTGGTTTGCTGCGCAGGATGGAGCGTACCGGGCAATCCCTATTATGCGATTACCCCAGCATGAAACCGTGTATGCGATGACAATTCATAAATCTCAGGGCTCTGAATTCAGCCGCTTATTGCTGCTGGTTCCGCAAGCGCCTTCCCGTCAGGCGGCAAATCTGTATAGCCGGGAGCTGGTGTATACCGGACTGACCCGGGCCAAAACCGGCGCGGTGCTGGTCACCAGTCAGGCTATTCTGCAGGACGTAGTGGCCCGTCGTCAGCAGCGTAAAACGGGGTTAACCCGGTTACTGGCTGAGGCGATTGGCGCTAGTCGCTAAGCGGGACCTCACTGAGATGTTGCTGACGTTTGGAGTTGGTCAGTTGATTATTGATATCCACAAAGTACAACAAACAGTCTGACTTGGCGATGTCACTGCGGGTGGTCACCATAAAGAATTTCAGCGGACGGGTGACGGTCAGTTCGTTGTTATCAGCACAAAAATAATCGCTCAGGTACTCATGAGGCTGCTGACCGGCCAGCCTGAAGTGTTCAAGTCGGGCATGATCGAGCCAGCCGAGTACCTCGCCGGGGCGGGTAAGGCCAAAGTTGCGTTGTTCGATATCCTGACGGATGGTGACATTGGCACCGAAAACCGGCCTTTCTGCATAGGCCAGTGTCGCCTGACGATGAATTTCCAGGCGCTTGGGCTGTTCCAGTAGCTCAACGTCCTGGCGTGGCATAAAGACATCCTCTGCTGCCAGATAGGAACGTAATCCGTTATAAGCGTTCAGCGTTGCCAGTTCATCCATGGCGCCACCAGACTCAATGGTTACGATGGGGCAGCAAAAAGGCACTTCCATCAGTGAGCCTAACTCGATATCGGTATGAATAAACCAGCGGGTAAAGTGTGAAGCCAGCGCTGTATACTGCGTGCCCAGTCGGGTGGAAACGCTGAATGCCGGGCCACTGCCGGAAGTATTATGCACATCAATGATGGCTTCCGGGGCTAAATCGACCAGATAATCAAGTACCTGCTTGGCTAACATCCCGGGCGCATCATTATAGGGAGGTTTAAAGCAGCGATTGATATCCCGGGCATCGGGTAAAGCCCGGTGAGTAAATAATGGCTCGTGCAGGGCTGCGCCAACCGAGACCACAATAAAAGTGGTGTCGGCGTAGGGTTTAAAACCTTCTTTTAGCAGGCGGTGCAAGGCCTGAAAGCCGGATGGCTCGTTGCCATGTAACAGCGTTGTGATAGCTCGTTTCCTGCGGGTTCGGCCGGGTATAAAAATAATCGCCGGGCCTCCCAGCATCTGCAGAAAACTCACGCTGGAGTCGGGAATTTGCTGCGGCGCCGGTGCGTGCAGTATTTTAAAGCCGGGTAATACGGGTGTGGCTAATCTGGCAGTTCCCATTGCTACTCCCAATAGGCCACAGGTTCACCGCTGTGGCTCAGTTGATAGTACCGGCGACACAGTTCGCTAAGTACTTTGGATTCAGGATATTGGCTCATCAAGGTTTTATACGTGTTCAACTGCCACAGAGCGCCGGTTTGTCGTGCAGCCAGACGATGTTCAATGATCCCCAGGTAATGATCCCGCTCTTCCCGGCTCACACCAATCTTCGCCAGTCCATCATCTGCCTTGCCAATTAAATCTGACAGGATAGCGGTGACTTTGTATTCCTTGAGCTGATGCTGATATTTTTGCGGCCACAGGATGTGTGCATTCAGGCCTGACTGAGCACAGCGGTAAAAGTTATATTCGGTATAGCGAAAGGGCAGGCGCTGCAGATAGTCTTCAATGTGATCGGACAAGGCTTCGACCAGGCCAATCTGCAACGCGGCATTAGCCAGCATATCCTGATTTGTGGGGCCCGCGGGTAAGCTGCGGTATTCAATTCGAACGTGACCATTCTCGCCCGGTTCGAACACCGCGCGGTTCCAGCTCCATACCGTACCGTGATGTAAATTCAGTTCGGCAAAAGGTTTACTGTCACCATGTAAGCGCTCGGATACGACGGGCAATACCGCAGGGTAAAGGGCGACACTTTCGGTCAGGCAATCCGTAATGCCGTTGCGTAACCAGCCATGGCCGTAGCTCACCCGGGCAGGCTGACGCCATTGGGTAGCATTGGTATCGCGGTAATCGATGGCTTGTTTAAATAAAGCAATGCGGGTTTCCTGCCATAGTCGTTTGCCCATGAAAAAGGGCGAATTACCGGCCAGGGCAAGCACTAAGGGTGAAATCAGCTGGGCCGCATTATAGCAGTCGGTAAACCGGTCATGGGCAATGCGGTGGTGCAACTGAAAAGAAGTATTCGCGCCTTCAAGGGTCACATCGTCACAGGTGGTTCGCACCACATCCTGGCCGTGAATATCGATATCAAAAGGCGCACCGCGCTGCTCACTGAGTTCGTGGGTGAGGGCTTTATACCGGGGCCGGTTAGTCAGGTAATCTTCGGTTAAATGGCTGCTGGCCAGGGTGGGCAGGATGCCGATTGCCATGGCGTGTCCATCAAACAGACTGGCGGTCTGGTCGACCACGCGACTGGCTTTGTCCAACTGTTGCTGAAGCTGCGAAAACGGGGTGCCGGCTGCATCAACAGGATCGAGATTAAACTCCAGATTATATTGATTTAATTCTTCCTGCAGACCCTTAATACGGGCTTTATCGAGAATAGCTTCATTGATCGGCGCGGGGTTAAACTGGCGATTAACCAGGTAAAACTCCAGCTCTGCACCGAGGCTGACTGCCTGGCTGTTATAACAGTCGCGGGTGAGCTCGTGTCTGACCTCACACAACTGTGCCTGCACACGTTGGTCGAACAGTGCGCGTTGTGCGTCGGTAAAATCATGCTGTTGAAAATTAAGACCCATGCTATCTCTGCGTCAGTTAACATTATTAAGTGTAGCCTATCGCTTAGCAGAGTAACGAGGGGCAGCAAATTGCTCCTTGATGCAGATCAAGCCAGATCACAACTGACCCGGCTGCGAAATAATGTTTGCGTTAAATCAAAAATATCTGCGCGGGTGATTGGTCGGTGGTTCTGGCGGTTTGGTCAGTCGCGACTGGATTTATTCGCCTGCTTTGGGTAGCGTAAAGTTTTACTTATGATCATTTCGAATCCGGAGGGAATCCCGTTGCGCGTTCATGTTTTGCTAGCCAGTGTGGCGATGATGGTTATTTCGCCTGTATGGGCTGAATCCATCGCATCCTTTACCAAAGATATGCAAAAGCAGGCGGGGTTTATCCCCGTGTATTACAACCACGACGATGATAAAATTTATCTGCAAATCAATGCCGTGGATGAACCTTTATTGTTCCAGTCCAGTTTGCCCCATGGCGTAGGTTCTAACGATATTGGTCTGGATCGCGGGCAGTTAGGCGCTACTCGGCTGGTGCAATTTGAGCAATATGGTAATAAATTGCTGCTCAAACAGCTGAACACCGAATACCGGGCCAGTGCCGATAATGCTGCCGAGCGAGCCAGTATTGATGAGGCGTTCGCCGACTCGGTGATTGCCGGTTTTACCATTGTGGCTAACGATGATGAAAGCGTTTTAATTGACTATACCAGTCAGTTACTCAGTGATATCCACGGCGTGGCCGAACGTCTGAAAGCCCGCCAGCAGGGCGCGTTTAAGGCTGATCCGCAACGCAGTGGCGTTTATTTACCGCGGACCAAAGCGTTTCCGTTAAATACCGAACTGGAAGCATTAATTACCTTTGGTGGTAAAGGCACCGGGGCTTATCTGCGGCAGGTTACGCCGGATGCCGACAGCGTTAGCGTACACATGCATCACTCTTTTATCGCCTTACCCGATGCAGGTTATGAGCCCCGCGAATTCCACCCGTTTTCCGGTTATTGGAAACACAGCTGGCAGGACTACTCGGCGCCTATAACTGAACCATTGGAGCAGGCCTATATTCGTCGCCACCGGCTGGCTAAAAAAGACCCTTCAGCCCCCATCAGTGAAGCCGTTGAACCGATCGTTTATTACCTCGATCCGGGTATTCCGGAGCCAGTGATGAGTGCGCTGAAAGACGGTGCAAGCTGGTGGAATCAGGCCTTCGAAGCGGCCGGCTATAAAGAGGCTTTCCAGGTTAAAGTGTTACCGGCAGATGCCGACCCCATGGATGTTCGTTATAACGTGATTAACTGGGTACACCGGGCCACCCGAGGCTGGTCTTATGGCTCCTCGGTGGTTGATCCGCGCACCGGTGAAATCATTAAAGGCCATGTAACCCTCGGCTCATTACGGGTACGTCAGGATTATCTGATTGCATTGGGATTAACCAGTCCGTTTAGCGGCGATAGTGAAGTGACCACCGCACAAAAAGAAATGGCGCTGGCGCGAATTCGCCAGTTGTCTGCGCACGAGGTGGGTCATACGCTGGGCATTGCCCATAATTTTGCCGCCAGTGAAAACGGTCGTGAGTCGGTGATGGATTATCCTCACCCTAAAATCGAAATCGCCGGCAATAAACTGTCGCTGGCTAATGCCTACGACACCGGCATGGGGGAGTGGGATAATTATGTGATTGCTTATGGTTACCAGGACTTCGCCGAAAACAGCGATGCTGAAAAGGCGCTCAAGGCTATGGTAGTCGCGGCGCGTGAAGCCGGTCTTAGTTATAAGTCTGATGCCGATGCCAGAGCCTCTCGTCACGCTTCTGCCGATGGCCATATGTGGGACAACGGAACGAACCCGCTGGCTGAATACGATCATCTGTTGCAGGTTCGGGACATAGCACTGTCCAACATGGGACTGAACACGATTGCTAAAGGTAGCAGTTTATCCTCTTTGGAAAATGCGCTGGTACCGGTTTATCTGTTACACCGTTATCAGTTGGAAGCAGTGGCTAAGCAGGTCGGCGGTATTCAGTATTTTTACGAGAATAAGGGCGATCTGGATAAGCCCATGGGCGTGAAGCTGGTGCCGTCAGAAACCCAGGTAGAGGCCATGATGCGCTTGATTGATGCGTCGAGTGCTGAAGTGCTTAAAATGCCGGAGCAATTGTTAGGCCTGATACCCCCGCCTACTTTTGCTGAAGCCGAAACCCGCGAGCAATTTAATGGCCGGTTAGGCCGGGTGTTCGACCCCATTTCTGCTGCAGAAAGCGCCGCGGCATTTAGTCTGGAACTGCTGTTACATCCCGAACGGTTAAATCGTCTGGCTTATCAGCACAGTCGTCAGGCCAGTATTCCGGGAGTGGATGACTTGATCCGCAAGATTTTCTCGGTCCATTTTTATCGTCAGCCGGAACCCAGTGATAATCTGGTGGCGCGACTTCAAATGGTGGCGTTACAAAGTGTGATGCAGTCGCTGCAAAATGACGCTACCTCACCGGAAGTGAAGCTGGCGATCACCGCCGAACTGATGACGCTGACGGAATGGCTGGAAGATGAAGATGAGGTGCCGGGTTACCGGGCACTGGAGCATTATCTGGATCATTACCTTGAGACCGGCGACTGGCAGATGGACTTCAAGGTGAAGCCATTGCCACCGGGTTCGCCAATCTGATCCGGCGATTTAGGTATAGTGAAAGAGGGCTTTTTAGCCCTCTTTTTTTATGCATCCTGCTGTTGGGTGAGGTAAAAGTACTCGGTGAAGCATTTGTACAGCTGGGTACCACTGAGCACTGATGCCGAAGGAAAATGCAGCATAGGGATCAGATTACAGGGCGCCAGAATATCGTGGCTTCCGTTGTCATTGTCGAGCTCGTCGATGTTCAGTACGCGAGCCAGTAACTCGCCCTGTTTAACGTGCTGGCCAGGCTGAGCGCAATATTCCACCATGCCGCCCCAGCCGGTAAATAAGGTTTTGTAATCGCTCAGCATAACGCCAATGCGGTCCATTACTGCCGGACTCACCTGACTTTCGGGTAATAAGCCTTTCACGGTCAGATAACTGATAATGCTGCGGGCATCGATTTCACCTTCGGCAAAATCAATCACTTCCTGACTGCCCATTTCCAGCGTAAACGCCTCAATGCCAAAATCGATATCGCGGTTATCCCGTTCATTAAGACGATCGGTGAGAGTCCACCACGGGCAAAACGTGGCTTCATCCAGTGCACCGGCAAAGACATTAGGAATGAAAATACAGTGCGGAAAGTTAAATGCTTTAGCGCTCTCACGGGCATAGTCGGGAATATAGATGTGGCGGGTTGATACCGGCCCGTTGTGTAAATCCAGCACAAAGTCGGCATCCAGAGCCAGTTGTTGGAGCCTCAGGTTGAGCTGTTGAGCCAGACCCAGTCCCCACGGACTAGCCAGTTTACCGGCAATGGCAGTGCTTAAATGTTCGCGAAACCGCTGTTTGATGGAGGCGACCGACTCTTCTGCCGTGACGGTATTGATGAAGGCATCTACCTGCCCGGGATCATAGTAATAGCCCCGGTTCCAGTTAGTCCCGTTAACCGGATCAAACCGGCCAAGGGTGTATTCACCGGCTTTTATATTCGTGCCAACCGGATTGCAGTTTGGTACCAGCACAATTTCGCCACATAGGGGCATGGCCTGCAGCCACTGGATAAGGTGGTAGATCACCACATTGCCCTGAACCTCGGCACCGTGAATTGAGCTTTGAATATACACCTTAGGCCCAGGCCGCTGGCCCTTGATATGATACACGGGAACATTCATGCTCCGGCCTGAGGCATTTTGGGCGACTCGGATATGTTTCTTATTTACCTGATTGAGCATAGCGATGGGTTACTTTTTATTTTGTTTCAGGCTGGCAAACTGCACACTGCGGGTCGGTAGGTACATTAAATTGTTGCCAGGTAAGGGTAAGGCCGTCGTAGGTCAGTAACTGCCCGGCGGGCAGCACCTTTTTGCCCATCAGCCACAATAAGCCTACGTGGGCCTGCTGGGTACCGATGGCGGCAACGACCGGAGCAAAGATACCGGCTTCCACACAGGACAGCGCCTGTTCGGTGAAAAGACGGCTAATACACTGATAACAAGGACTCCGATTAACCGGATCAACCATTAATAACTGACCCTCAAAGCGAATAGCCGCGCCACTTATTAACGGTCGTTGCTGCTGATAGCACAAGGCGTTAATTTGTTTGCGACTGGCCGGGTTGTCGGTGCAGTCCAGCACTAAATCGTGCTCACGGATGTGCTGTATCAGAGCGTCATCATCAAGACGCGTATTAATAGCGTTAATCTGACAGTCCGGGTTCAACTCGTGCAGTCTGTCCCGGGCGGCGTAAACTTTAAACTGACCGACCTGAGCCCGGCTAAAAAGGAACTGCCTGGGAAGGTTCGATACGGCTACCTTGTCATCATCAACCAGGGTCAGCAGGCCAACGCCACTGCTGCATAATAACTGTGCTGCCGGGCAGCCGAGCCCGCCGCTGCCGATGATCAGCACCCGGGCATTTAGCAGTGCTTCCTGGCCCTGAAGGTCAATCTGGGGCAGCACAATATGGCGATTATAAGTGACCGCCTGGGCGTAGCTGAGTGTCTCTGCCATGGTTAGACTTTTATCCTGTTATATTTCAACGCATAATGTACCAATTCGACAGTCCTGTCGCAGCAGATTTTTAAGGACCATCATGACTACCGCTTCTGAATCACTGGCAATTGCAATTTTAACCGTATCCGATACCCGTACGCTGGAGACCGATACATCGGGGCAGTATCTGGTTGAGGCCGTTACTGAGGCCGGCCATTCAGTGGCCGAACGCGCGCTGGTTATCGATGATATCTATCAGCAGCGGGCCATTGTGTCGGCCTGGATAGCCAACCCTGGCGTGGAAGCCATACTGGTGACCGGCGGTACCGGCTTTACCGGCCGTGATTCAACCCCTGAAGCGCTTAGCGTGTTGTTTGATAAAACCGTCGACGGCTTCGGTGAGTTGTTTCGCTATTTGAGTTATCAGGAAATTGGCACTTCTACCATTCAGTCGCGGGCACTGGCCGGCTTTGCCAACCGTACTGTGATTTTTTGCCTGCCAGGGTCTACCGGTGCCTGTAAAACGGCCTGGCAGGGGATTATTCGTTCGCAGTTAGACGCCAGCTTTAAGCCGTGTAACTTTGTTGGACATTTAAAAGGCGGACATTAGTTATGCAATTGTCTCATGTGAATCAGCAAGGTGAAGCCAACATGGTGGATGTCAGCGGTAAAGCGGTGACGACCCGTGAAGCTATTGCCGAAGGCGAGTTGCATTTAAGTGCCGAGGCGTTGGCGCAGGTGAAAAATAACAGCGCCGCCAAAGGCGACGTGTTGGCAGTGGCCAGAATTGCTGGCATTCAGGGGGCAAAACAATGCGCCAGCCTGATCCCTTTGTGTCACCCTTTAGCCCTGAGTAAGGTTGATATTGAGTTCACTCTGGACGAGCAGAATAACCGGATTATTACCCGTTGCCGTTGCAAACTGAACGGTCAGACCGGTGTGGAAATGGAAGCGCTGACCGGCGTTAATGTGGCGCTGTTGACCTTGTTTGATATGTGCAAGGCGGTGGATCCGGCTATGATTATGACCAATGTGCGCGTGTTGCATAAGCAGGGCGGCAAGAGCGGTCAGTGGAGTCGTGATGAAGGTTAAGTTTTTTGCTCAGATCCGAGAGTTAACCGGGACGGCGTCGGTGGAAATGGCAGTGCCGGAAAATGCCACCGTTGAGGGCGTGCGTCAGGCATTAATGGCCAGAGGCCCGTCGTGGCAGGAAGCCCTGTCGGTGAATGTGTTATGTGCCTGTAATCAAACACTGTGTGACGGCGCTACGACCGTGTCGGAGCAGGATGAGGTGGCCTTCTTTCCACCGGTCACCGGAGGTTAGGATGTTTGCGCGGGTCATCGAAGCGGACTTCAGTCAACAGGCACTTTTTGATGAGCTGTGCCAACACGATAAGGCCAGTCAGTCGGGCGCTGTGGTGACCTTTACCGGACGGGTGAGAGACTATAACGCCAACGGCGCAATCGATGGTATCGAACTGGAATATTATCCGGGCATGACAGAGGCTGCGCTGCAACGTCTGCTGGATGAGGCGACCACGCGCTTTAATCTCGCCAATGCCGGGATTGTCCATCGCGTGGGCCGCCTGGAAAACCAGGCGCAGATTGTCTGGGTAGGCACCTGCGCAGCACATCGACAGGACGCCTTTAATGGGGCCTCGTATATGATGGATATGCTCAAGCAATCGGTGCCTATTTGGAAAAAGGAATGGGCGGACGGTTCGCCAACCTGGGTGGCAGCCAAGGGAACAGACAGTGATGCCGCCATGCGCTGGCTGACCGACGATAAGGACAACTAGTCAGCCATGAACCGAATATTTCTGCACCTGGTGGTGCTACTGGGGATTATTGGTGCGCCTGCCAGCGTATTGGCCGCCTCTTCCATCAATGTAGCGGTGGCGGCAAACTTTGCGGCGCCACTGCAAAAGCTGCTACCCGAATTTGAGGCCGCAACGGGAATAAATGTGCGCTTAAGCGTTGGTTCCAGTGGAGCATTATTTGCGCAGATCCAACACGGTGCACCCTACGATGCATTTCTATCGGCCGACAGTAAACGTCCTCAGGCTTTAATTGCCTCAGGCAGGGTGAATGCGTCTGCGGTGCAGACCTATGCCATTGGTCATCTGGCGCTGGTGGGTGATGTCGAGGGTATTTCAGATCCCAGGTTAACCGCGGCCGGCGTACGGGTCGCCATCGCTGAACCAGAAACAGCGCCTTATGGTCGCGCTGCCAGACAGTTGCTCAAGCAAGCGGGGCTATGGGAAACGCTGGCCGCAGGACTGATTCGGGGCACCAATATTCAGCAGACATTGCAGTTTTGGCAAACCGGTAATGTGGATGTGGCGTTGATAGCGGCTTCTCAATGTGTCACTTACGAGCTGGCCTGTAAACGGGTACCCGAAGACTACGCGCCGATTATTCAACAAGTGGCCGTTACCGGTACCGGCGATGCGGCAGTCGCCGCCAGCCAGCTGGTGGATTTCCTGCGTAGCCAGCCTGTGCAGTTAAAGTTGTCTGCGGCCGGATATGCGCCGCTGGATCCGCATCTGTCAGAAGGTAGTGATTAAACGTGGAATTCCCGGCAATTTGGCTGACTCTGAAATTAGCAGGGTTATCGACGTTACTGCTGATGCTGGTCGCCATACCGGTAAGCTGGTGGTTAAGCCGTTGGAACAGTCGTTTCAAAGCTGTGGTTCAGGCTTGTGTAGCATTACCTTTGGTGCTGCCCCCCACGGTGCTGGGATTTTATTTGTTGCTGGCTTTTGCGCCCGATAGCCTGGTTGGCGAGCTATGGCTAACGATGACTGGGGAGCGGCTTGCTTTTACCTTTGAAGCGCTGGTGCTGGGCTCAGTTATTTATTCCTTTCCGTTTGCAGTGCAGCCGTTATATGCCAGTTTCTGCCAATTTCATCCCCATTATTTACACACCGCAAAAATGCTCAACTTGCCCTGGTCTGCGCGTTTAGTAAAGGTCTGGTTGCCGGCCATTAAGCCTGGTTTGCTGATCGCTGCAGGGTTAAGTTTTGCCCATACGGTGGGCGAGTTTGGTGTGGTGCTGATGATTGGCGGCAATATTCCAGGCCAAACCCGGGTTGTTTCCATCGCATTGTTCGACCAGGTAGAGTCGCTAAATTATGGCAGCGCTCATCAGCTGGCCGCAACCTTATTAATTTTTTCTTTGTGCTTGCTGATGGCACTTTACTGGCTGCAGGGACGTCGGAGGCTCAAATGGAATGTCATGTAAGGGGGCAGGCCGGCGAGTTTTATCTTGATGTGGTGTTATCCGCCACTGCTGAGTGCGCCTGGTTTGGTCTGGCAGGCCACTCAGGCGCGGGTAAGTCGACGTTATTGCAGGCTTTAGCAGGCTTCGACCCGTCAGCTAAGGTGCAGGGACAGTGGCAGGATATCGACTTGAGCAGTGCCAGAAACACCGTTCTGGTCAGTGCACAAACGCCGTTATTTCCGGCACTTAACGTGGCCGACAACCTTGAACTGGTAGCCCGCTATAACCAGCAGCTCACTAACATAGCTGCCATTGTGGCGCTTTGTGAGTGTGAGGCCCTGTTACTGCGCCACACCACCGAGTTGTCGGGCGGTGAGCTGCAACGGGTAAAGCTGGCCAGAGCGTTACTGGCCAATCCCCGATTGTTATTGCTGGATGAAAGCTTTGGTGCCATGGATCGCGCTCTGCGTTTTCGTATTTTGAAGAAGCTCAGGGTGTTCCTTGGTCAGCACACCAGGGTGCTCATGGTCAGCCATGATATTAATGAGATCATTCTTTGCTGCGATCATCTTGCGGTGATTGAAAACGGAGGCACGGTTGCCTGCGGTGCACTTAGCGAGTTGTTAAATCCCGAATATTCAGACTTGAGCACGACCGTTTTGCCGTTGATCAGCGTGCTGCAGGGTGTTATGTGGGAACACAAAGGTGGCGTCAGTCGTGTGCTCATCGACCAGACGGATGTCCGGGTAAGTGATGAAAGCGACGCTCAGTCCGGCAGCCCGATAAGGCTATTGTTGCCCGCTGAAGCGATCACTCTGGCAACTGAACAGGGCGAAGCGCTGCAAACTAACTGTCTGAAGGGGAGGGTTATGGCGCTTCGGGCTTACTCGGCCACACAAAATGTGGTGATAATTGATTGCGGTGGCCAGCGATTGTCGGCTTTGGTTGATAACTACAACCCGCAGTGTGAGTTGTTGTCGGTCGGACGCCGTGTATGGGCTTATTTCAGTGGTCAGCAAACCCTGGTGTGAAAGGCGTGCACCCGATCACGACGCTACTTCTCCCTGGTCAGTAGTCGCGCCTTTTAACTGCGCTTTTCCCGCCATTTTGGCCTCATACAAATACAAATCCGCTTCATTTAACAGATGCTCCAGTGTCTGCACGTTATTGATTGAGGTTACCACGTAACCGGCGCTGATGGTGACGACTCCCAACGGACTGGCTTCATTAACAATGGCCAGTTTCCGCACAGCCTCCACCAGGCTTTGACCAAGCATCCCGCAGCTTTGAGGGGGATGTCAGGTAAAAAGACAGTAAATTCTTCACCGCCATAGCGTACGATACTGTCCTGGGGTCGCGGCAGGTGCTCTTTGAGGGTTTGTGCTACCTCGAATAAACACTTATCACCGGCAACATGACCATAGCGATCATTGAAACCTTTGAAATAGTCTATGTCGAGCATGATGACACCCAGCGATTTGCCGTCTCGTGACAGCCGTTTAAGCAGCGTTGGGATCTCGGTAAACAGGTAGTAGCGATTATACAGCAGGGTTAGCTGATCTTTGAAAGTCAGCTCGGTTAATAAATCCAGACGCAGTTTACTTTGCAAAAGGTTCTTTACCCGATGCACCAGAGTTGAGGCCACCACGGGTTTGCGGATGTAATCGGAAGCGCCTGCCTGCCAGCATTGATTCTGGGTATCTGCATTGCCATCCCCTGTAATAAACAAGACTGGGCAAGCGGAGGTTTTATGGTTGTTTTTGAGTAGGTGACACAATTCAATACCATTGATGCCGGGCATATTAATGTCGAGAAGAATTAGGTCCGGTGGCTGATTTTCACAGTAAACCACCACGTTGGTTGGGTCGTGCAATGTGTCACAATGTACGATATCGCTAAGAATGGTGGCAATTAATAAGCAACTGGACTGTTCGTCATCGACAACCAGCACCTTACAGTCAGCGATACTTTTGCTGGCATAAACCGTTGATTCCAGCGTGGTGTAGGCCGTGGATTGGGTCATTATGCTACTATCTTGCTCATTTATGGTTAGTCTGGCGGCAAGGTTACTGCTAAGCGTTACTTCACCCCTAAAAACGTCCTGTGTCGGTCATCTGTAACGCGGCGCTTTGGTCTCTGATTCCATATAAGCTATTAAAAGTGTACATGATTACATAAAATTTACAATTGATGGCGGCCTATAACCTCATTTCCCCTGAATTATTTTCATCCCGGATTAGTAAATACGATGATTTACACTAGGATTAACTTAACCCACAAAACAACTCGTCATTGGTGCTCAGAGTGGGCGGTTTCCCCTGAGGATTTCAACGCTTGAAAAAAATATCAGTCAGAGCTTATTCGTTTATTGCCGTGCTCATCGTTGTTGCTATTGCCATGATTGCCGATCACCGTATTACGGCATCCTATAATCAGGCTGTATTAGAAGATGTGCAAATAAACCTGAGTGAAATTGAAGCGTTGTTAAAAAATGAATATGCCTCATATCGCGATGACATTTTATTTTTGTACTCCACACCGCCAATTAGCGGCTTAACCCGGGCCCTCAGTAATAACGGAATTGACACGCAGGACAATACCACCACTGCCCAATGGCTGAGTCGCCTGACTTATATATTTCGCAGTTTTGTGGAGAATAACAGCGCCTACTCTCAATTAAGGCTGCTGGATGCACAAGGCAACGAAACCATTCGTGTGGACCGCAAAAACGGCAAAATAGTTGCCGTTGAAGAGCACCAATTACAAGCCAAAAGCGATCGATATTACTTCAATCAAACCAGAGCGCTGGTTAACGATCAACTGTATGTATCGCACATTGACCTCAACCGTGAAAATGGCCGGCTCACTTTCCCTCATCAGCCTACGGTGCGACTGGCACTGAAGATTGAGTCGGAGGGCCAGTTCATCGGCATGCTGGTTGCCAATATTGCGGTATCTCATGTGCTCACTGAACTGGATGTTCTGGTAGGGCAGCATTTATCGATAGTGCTCACTGACGACAAATATTATTTTATTAAACATCCCAACCAAGCCCTACGATTTAGTCGTGATCTGGCCCCTGAACGCACCTTTACCAGTGAATATCAAGCCGTTGATTCAGACATTAAAGGATTACATCGATACGTTAACCGCGATACGGGTGACGCTGAATTGGGCTCAGCAGTCGATATTTTTGTCGCGCCTGGTGAAGCCGGGGTATTGCATGCTTATGTCATGGTTGATGATGACTATTATCATGATCAGCTTATTGGCCGACGTATTGAGTCTCTGGCGGGATTAGCCGCCGTGCTGATCCTGGCGGTGCTAGCGCTGGAGTATCTGGGGAATAACAACAAACGATTGGCAAAACTCCTGGTGGTCGCAGAAGAAGCCAAAGCGGCGGTAGACGTTGCAGAAGATGCCGTCATTACCGTGGCAAGTGACTGGCGGGTAAATACCTATAACCGTGCATTTGAGCGTATGTTTTTACTTCAGGAGAGTGACATAAGCGGTCATAAAATGACTGACATACTGACCCGGCTGGGTGGCCGTGAGATTGCCGCGTCGTTTGAAGCGCACCTTGGCACAGGGCTCAACGGTGCTGAATGGTACCGGCCGACCGGCACGACAAGCGGCAAGTGGTATTACTGTAAAGTGAATACTCTTGATAATCCCCAGGCTGGGGCCGCTTACGCCATTGTTATCCGTGATATAACCGTGGAAAAAGAAAGTCTGCTAACCGTCGCTGAAACAAACCGTCAGTTAGAAGAGCAGGTGGAGGAGCGCACCCAGGAACTCAAAAAGACCCGTGACGAAGCGTTGCAGCTCAGCCAGCTAAAAACAAACTTTATCTCCACAATCAGCCACGAAATGCGAACGCCGCTGAACGGCATTGTAGGCGCCACCACTTTGCTGAAAAGCGAATCGCTGAATGCGAAACAGTCTAAATTGCTGTCTATGGCTGAAAACAGTGTGGACACCCTGAAGCGACTGATTAACGATATTCTCGATCTGTCTAAAATTGAAGCTGGAAAACTGGAACTGGACTTTCGGAATTTTAACCCTGAAGCCATGATTGAGGGGATCACCAGTACCATGTCGGTAGTGGCTAATCAAAAAGGTATTGGCTTTTACATTGATACCAGCGAACTGAACTTCAGTTTAGTTCACAGTGACCCACACCGACTCTCACAGGTCATCAATAACGTGTTGAATAATGCGATTAAGTTTACCAGCGAAGGCTATGTATTAGTACGATGCCTGAGTGAGGTAGAACGCGATGATGCCTGCCTGGTGGTTGAAGTGACCGACACCGGTAAAGGTATATCGCCCAGGCAGCAGGAAAAACTGTTTACGGCGTTCAGCCAGGCCGATGAAACTATCGCTGCCAGCTATGGCGGAACCGGATTAGGCCTGTCCATTTGCCGGGAAATACTGGCTTTGCTGCAAGGTTCGATAACAGTGAGTTCCCGGGAAGGTGAAGGGTCTACTTTTACCATCAGGCTGCCCCTTAAATTATGGCAGGTCAGGGAGCCCCAGGCGCAGCCCAGACTGGCAGGCTGTGTTGCCGGAATGCTGGTTGATAATAAAACGCTGGGAACCGTGCTGCGACGAATATTGGTTAGTAACGGCGCCTTACCTGAGGCGCTTGAGGCGCCGGTATCCCTTGTTGAAGTGCAAGCCTGTGCTTTTGTCTTCATTGATCAATCGAATCCTGACTATGCCACGTTTACGGCAAACTGGCGGCGCTGGGTGGCAGACAAAGAGCGCCTGCCAGTATTGTTCGTGATAGCGAGTGGGGCGGCATCTGTCGATGAAGCATTACCTCAGGCAACGGTGCTGACAGAGCCGCTCTACCGTTCCGTTTTCCTGTCTAACGTGATCGACAGCAGAGAAAAAAGAACGCCGTCAACGGTGTTATCCGCCGATAACCGGCGTAGCTCGGATATCGCTGATGACCCATCACAGGAACGTATCGATTTTAGTCGCAACACTTTCCTGATTGTTGATGACAATGAAATTAACCGTCAGGTGGCTGAGTTTATCCTCGAACCCTACGGACCCAAAGTACTCACTGCCGTTAACGGGCAAGTGGCTATCGAACAACTGCTCAGCAACCCTGACACAGACCTGGTTTTAATGGACTGTAACATGCCTGAGCTCAACGGTTACGATGCGACCAGAGCAATTCGACAAGGCGCTGCAGGTGATGTACACCGCAATATTCCTGTTATTGCAATGACCGCCAATGCGCTGAAGGGCGAAAGTGAAAAATGTTATGACGCCGGTATGAATGAATACCTTACCAAGCCAATTGAGGCGGGTGAATTTATTCAGAAAGTCAAACGTTGTATGGAGCACTCTGATACAGGTAAGCAGCCAAACCAGGACCCGAAACGGCCTGAACAAACGCTCTGGCAATGTGAAGAAACGCTGGTAAGACTGGCTGATAATAAAGCCCTGTTAAAAAAACTACTGGCCATGTACCTCAATGAGAGTCAGGTAAAACTGGCGGCGATAGAACAGGCTATAGCCGCGGACGACAGGGAAAAAGTGCGGTTTACGGCGCACGCCCTGAAGGGCAACTCCGCAGAAATTGGCGCAGCCAGCCTGCAGGATAAACTGGCAGCGTTGGAGTCTTTGGCCCAGACGGCCTCGAAGAGGGAGATAGAAGGCCTTTTTGACGAGATATCACGTCAAATGCCGCATCTGATATCGTTACTGGAGCAATTTATTAAAGAAGGCTAATAATAGTGTGTCAATTAACCGTCGAAGTGTCAAAAAAATGACTACTAAAGTTGTATAGCACTTTGTTAAAGGAGTGTATATAACTTAACAATAATGTGGTTTGTGAGGTACCGCGGTGAAACATATCGACCAATGCACGGTTCTGGTTGTCGATGACGATGAAATTACCCGATTAATGTTAATCGCGGTATTAAGTGACATCTGTCATTGTGAAGCAGCAGGAAACGCTCAGGAAGCGTTTAATTTTTTGGCAGTTCATCCGGTTGACCTTATCGTGCTGGATATTCAGATGCCGGAGATGTCCGGCCTGGAATTTTGTGAAAAAGTGCGTGCTAACAACAACTTTGTCAAAATTCCTATCCTGTTTATTACCGCTTCTGTGGAGCGCAATATCCAGGAGGCATGCTGGATTGCCGGAGGCAATGACTTTGTTAAGAAACCCGTCATCAGTAATACGCTCAAGCAGCGAGCAGAGAACCTGCTGAAAAGTAAAATTGTAGCCGATTCAATGTTTCATACGGGCTACGACGACCCGCTAACCGGTATGAAAACAGAACACTATTTATTAAAAGAAGTTGGCGATCATTTGCATTACTGCCAGATGAATAACCGGCCTTTTTCGATGCTGATAATTAAAATTGCCGGTATCAATGATATCAATATCCATCAGGGCTTCCATCAGGGCAATCTGGCGATTCAGGCTGTTGCCCGGGTCATTGAAGGTCAGCTAAGTATTCCTTTGACTAAATGCTGCCGTATCAGTGGTGCAACGTTTGCGATCAGTTTACCCAATGTTAGCGAAAAGCAAGGCCTTGAATTTGCCGACCAGCTCAATAATGCAATGGGCTCTTATCTCTACAGCAGTGGCACTAAATTACCGTTGAATATCCGGTTTAAATCGTCGATTGCCAGCTGTGATGGCAGTTCCGGTGACAATTTGGATCAGCTTATGGAGCAATGCCATGCTGCTCTGGTGGCGAACCCTGCCGGCAACTATCTAAAACCTGGCCGGCCGAATTAAATTACCCGGGAATAGCGCCGCTGATGAACCTGTTTAGCCAGATAAGCGTCAAAAGACATACTGATAATGCGGATCAACAGTCTGGCTTTTGGCGCTACTTTGATATGCTGTGCGGTTATCGACACCAAGCCATCATCGATAAAGGGGTCCAGAGCGCTAATAGCGTCGGCAAAATAGGCATTGAAGTCGATATCCCATTCGGACTCAATATCGCGAATAGCCAGGTTCAGGTTGCACATCAGTTCCATAATAACCTGACGGCGTAACATATCGTCGCGGTTCAGTAATACGCCTTTCGTGGTTAAGTTAGCCGGTTCATCGAGTGCAGCGTAGTAATCATTTAGCGTCTTAGGGTTTTGCCCATACATGTTATAAACGGCCGATATGGATGAGACACCTAATCCCAGCAGATCCAGATCGCCACGGGTGGTATAGCCCTGAAAATTGCGGTGCAGTGTACCGCTACGCTGGGCAATGGCCAGTTCATCGTCTGCCTTGGCAAAGTGATCCATGCCAATCAGCTCGTAGCCTACTTCACTTAGCGTGGACATGGCTTGTTTCATTAATGCCAGTTTAAGCTCTGCTGAAGGCAACCATTGCTCTTTTATTTTACGCTGTGCGGCGAATCGCTCGGGTAAATGTGCATAGCTAAACAGTGAGACCCGCTCGGGATCCATCGCTTTTACCGCTGCCAGGGTCGTTTTGAAGGTTTCTTCGGTTTGATGCGGTAAACCATAAATCAAATCCAGATTAACCGATGCAAAGCCCACCTCTCGGGCATGTTCCACTAAACCGGCAATATGCGAGGTACTCTGGATCCGGTTGATCGCCTGTTGCACATTAAAGTCGGTGTCCTGCACGCCAATACTGATGCGACGATAGCCAATGGCGGCCAGTTCGCTGATGTAATCGGTATCCACCGTGCGGGGATCTATTTCGATACTACATTCAGCCTCTTCACTAAACGTAAAAGCGTCTCTTAACAGCGCCATTAAGCGTCGGTGCTGGTCTGGCGATAAAAAGCTGGGTGAACCTCCGCCCAGATGCAACTGACTCACGTTGTAGTGGCCAAATGCCGCTGCTCGAAGGGTGATTTCCTTGCTGAGATAATCCAGGTAGCGGTCGGCTTTTTCAGCATGACGGGTAACCACTTTATTGCAGCCACAGTAATAACACAGTGAATGGCAGAACGGGATATGCACATAGAGTGATAAATTCTGCGCCGGACTGGTTTGTGCCGCCGTTAGCAGGGTTGCATCACTCACATCGCTATTAAATTCCAGAGCAGTAGGGTACGAGGTATACCTCGGGCCATTGATGTTGTATTTGTTAAGTAGCGCCGGGTCAAAAAAATCGATAGTTTGCATAGCCTGAATTCATCTGTTTATCGTTATGGGAACCGGATAGTTCCTGATAAGCCGTAGCATACAGACTCTGAGCAAAGACGATTTGATCTCGTTCAATAAAAAGCGGCGAAGTAGGGATTAGTTACCCGGTGAAAGGGAACACCGGGTAACCAACGGCTGTCTTTAAAACTGGGTTCTCAGGGTAATGCCCCAGGTGCGTGGCATGCCAGGGTAAGCCATAATCTTGCCCGCCTGAACCGGCACGTCAAAGCCATTTTTCGCTACATACTCGGTATCAAACAGGTTTTTACTCCACAGAATTAGCTGACTGTCCCAGTCAGGCATTTCCCACATCCAGCTGGCATTTACCAGTTCAAAGCTGTCGAGGTGTTTATAGGGATCGTTGGTGTCATCCATGAAGAGATCACCGGTGTACAGATAATCCACGCGCACCGTGGTGGGGAAGCTAAAGACGTCAATATAATGCTCAAGACCCAGCGTATAACGGGTTTCTGGTTCAAATCCGACCCTGTCACCGGCCCGTGAACAATAAGGATCTTCAGGGTTTTGCCGGCCCGGATCGTCAATGCCGGTGTGCCAGGTATAGGCAACCCAACAGGTGCCATTGTCAAACTCGTCAAAGGTGGCCAGTGTGCGAGCGAAATTTAATGAGATCTGGGTAGAGGCAACCGGTAACCAGACCAAATCGAATTCAACGCCTTTGGTGCCGATACTGCCAGCATTTTGCAGATTAAAGCCCGTCCCGGTAAAGGTGGATGCCTGAAAGTCGTCGATATCCGTTTTATGCAGGGCCAGATTAAAGCGTAAATCGTATGCAGGGAATTCCTGCTTCACACCCAACTCCCAGGCCCGGGAAGTTTCCGCTTTGAAAACCGGGTCGAAGCCAGGCGCTATGCGATCGGTATTGATGCCGCCAGACTTAAAGCCATTCGCCCAGGACAAATATATCAGGCGTTCATCATTGGGCTGGTAACTAATTTTAACCGTGCCGGAAACATTATCATCGGATAAGGATTCCTGCATGGACGGCCGCGGCAGAATGGAAGCCGTATTAAGAAAGTAAAAGCCCCAGCCCGGAGTCTGAAACGGTGCGATGGCTGCCAGTGAGTCCGCAGTGGGCATCTGCATAGTGGCCAGCGCCGTGGCGATATCCGTTAAAGCCGGTACCGCGGTAAAGGGGTTAGGAATATCCTGTGGTTGAGTAGGTAAACCATTTATACCTGGCCCAATTTCGCTGAATTCGCCGTTTAGCGTTTTATCTTCGGTGGTCCAGCGGATCCCGGTAGTCAGGGTCCACTGTGGCAGAAACGTCCAGTCTGACTGGGCAAACACTGCATAACTGTCCTGGGTCTGATCGGCACTGTGCGGGAAATCGGTGCCTCCCGGCGTGGCGGGCGCTACCGGCGCTATCAGGCCTCCGCTTAATGTACTGAGCGTATTAATCCCTTCTATAAGAGGTTGGAGTTCGGCAGCGCTGGTGGCAAAAAAGGCCGGAAAATCACCGCCAATCATATTATTGAAATCGAGATCAAGGCGCTGATGGAAATAAAAGACACCGGCAATGGCAGACAATGATGGCGAGGTATAGTGAACCCTGAGCTCCTGAGTCACCGCGCGCTGGGCCGAGTCATTGGTGGTCGATAAAAGCTCGCCATCGGAGAAATCAGAGTCGATATAGTCAAAGCTATCAAATTTTCTCAGTGAACTGACAGACACCAGCGACAAGGTGTCGCTGATTTGCCAGTCGATCTCTGCTGACAATCCCCGGTCTTGCATGGCGGAACGCGGCGAGGTGCTGAGCGCCGTGGTGAAATCGAAATACTGCGCCTGGTTAAAAACCCGGCCGCCAATTAATGGCGACGCAATAAGGCTATCGGTACCATACTTACCCGCTATCTCGTTTGCCTGAACGTTACCCTGCCAGGTGAGCGCCGCACAACAGCGCTCGTCGAGCTCGGCATAGTCTGCGATTACCCTTACCGATACGGCATCCGTGGGGGTATATAAGGCTTGCAAACGAAAACCTGAGCGGTCGCGGTTGTTAAGCTCTTTGCCGGGGTGAGTCTGATCGGTTACCCAACCATCACGGCGTGCGGTAAAGCCGCTCGCCCGCATAGCCAGTACGTCGTCAATCAGGGTGACCGACTTAGCGCCGCTTATATTCAGCGTATTGTAATTGCCGGCAGTGACCTGAAAAAAGCCCCGGCCATCAAAATCGGCATTCACGGTATTAATAACTACCGCACCGGAAGGCGTATTTTTACCAAACAAGCTGCCCTGTGGACCTCGCAGCACTTCCACCGACTGGATATCCACTAAATCGTTAATTACCGAGTTTTGGCGGGCGCGATAAACACCATCAACATACAAACCCACGGATGATTCAAAACCAAAATTTTGTGAGGAGGTGCCAATGCCTCGTATCGCAAAAGCGCTGTTAGTGGCGCTCTGACTTTGAAAAGCTGACAGGGTGGGGACACTGCGTTCGATGTCAAAAATATCGAAACTGGCTTTTTCCGCTAACAGCTCACCACTAAGAGCCGTAACCGCTACCGGCACTTCCTGTAAGTTCTGCGAACGCTTTTGTGCGGTAACTTCAATGGTTTCCAACCCGGACTCAGATGTCGTGGGAGAAGATTGTGCAAACACTGAAGAAGAGAGTATCGCGGTAGCCAGCAATGACATTGCCGGCACAAGCTTTTGTGAGTGATACGAAGATTGAGAAGACTGAGGTTGTTGCATAGATCGCCCTGACTTTCTATCGGCAGTAATTGGCGCATAGTGTAGTGACAATTAGGCCTGAGGGGTAGTCAATGAATGCAATAAATTGTGATAACTAATAATTGGTACAGGGGGGCCGGGTAGTAGTTTACCGACCGGCTTGTTGTCCCGGCTGTTGATTAGCACCGTTCAAAGATAACGCTGGCGCCGTTGTGAAAGTATTTTCTGACCGGTTATTTTTTTTGATGTACTTATTGAGTAACTGGTCAACCGGCAAACGTGAGGAGTCTGCACGTAGCTTTTTAATCAGTTGTGGAGCACTGTCAACAGAAGCAGGTTGGATATTATGCTCATTGGCCATGGTTGTGCCTGCAAATAAACAGCAGGTCAGCAGGCTAAGGGTAACGATTTTGATTTTCATAATATGCTCGCTTTTCTTGATCTCGGTCAGCAACCAGGTCATTACACCTTAGTTGTAGATGTGATAACACACTGGGAATCATACATTGGTATTTGAGTTTATACGTTATAGCTGCAAGTGTATATTTTATGGTGAGTTATCAAAAAAAGGAAAGGCGCCCTAAGGCGCCCCACCGCAGAGCCCGGAGCTCTGCTACCATGTTGAAATGTTTACATGGCTATCATGAATTCGTTATTAGTCTTAAAGACGGGCGATAACTTCTTTAGCAATGGCGTTGTCTTGCATGCCATTGTCGTTAATCCAGGCTTGCAGTGTTTTACCGTCTTGCTCTGGCTCGCTTAAATCACGGCTTGGCATCTTTTTCACCAGCAGGGTGCCCACTTCAGTCGCGTTATTTTGTAACGCGGTGCGGATAAGGCTCTGGCCGTTACAGGTGATACCTGCATAGTAATCGCGAAGTTTTAAACGGTAGTCAGATTGAACGTCACGCATTTTTTTACGCAGTTCGCCTTTATCATCAGCACTAACGATAGTGCAGATGTTCGCCAGCGCTTCTTCTACGTTAGCGTGAGCAGTAGCGTTAATTCCGAAAGAAGCGGTTAATACCAGTGCAGCAGTTTTAGCAAATTTCAACATGGGGTAATCCTCGTACGTTTTAGCAGTCTTAAAGTTAATTACTATTTTTGTTTGTTTTGTTGGCGCTATTAAAGCGAAATTTAATGCCCGTTTAAACAGTAGGTCTGATACATTGGTATTTAAAATAATACTCTACGTATGGGTTGATTAAGTATTTAAAATCAATATATTAGAGATTTTTAGGGTGGCCTGAAAAGGAAAAAGGCGCCTTTCGGCGCCTTTCCAATGCAGGGGACTGCTAGGCTCCCTGCAACCATGTTGAACAAGTTACATGGTTATCATGAAAGGGGTCTGACGTCTTAGAGACGGTCCATCACTTCTTTGGCGATAGCATGATCCTGAAGGCCATTATCATTAATCCAGGCTTGCAGGGTCTTACCGTCTTTTTCCGGCTCACTCAGGTCACGGCTTGGCATTTTTTTCACCAGCAGGGTACCCACTTCCACGGCATTATTTTGCAGCGCAGTGCGGATAAGGCTTTGGCCGTTGCAACTAATACCTGAATAATAGTCATGCAGTTTTAAACGATAATCCGATTGAACCGCACGCATTTTCTTGCGCAGTTCACCTTTATCGTCGGCACTAACGATAGTGCAGATGTTCGCCAGAGCTTCTTCAACATTGGCGTGCGCAGTAGCGTTAATTCCAAAAGAAGCCGTTAATACAAGAGCAGCAGTTTTAGCAAATTTCAACATGGTGGTAATCCTCGGTAGTTTTAGCAGTCTTAAGGGCAAATATTTTTATTTGCTCCGTTTCGATGATGCTATTAAACCTAAAGTATAAGGCGGTTAAAACAGCTAAGGTGATACATTGGTATGCGTTTGAATACTCTTTTTAGAGTTTAGAAAGAAGCGCAAAATCAATGTCTTGAAATGAAAAAAGAAAAAAGGCGCCGTGAGGCGCCTTCTAAATGCAGGGGACTGCTACATTCCCTGCAACCATGTTGAACGGTTTACATGGTTAACATGAAAAGGGGTCTGTGGCCGTCTTACAGACGGTCCATTAATTCCTTGGCAATGGCATGATCCTGAAGACCATTCTCATTAATCCAGGCTTGCAGTGTTTTGCCGTCATTTTCCGGCTCGCCTAATTCTCGGCTAGGCATTTTTTTCACCAGCAGGGTACCGACTTCTACCGCATTGTTCTGCAATGCTGTGCGGATCAGACTCTGACCGTTACAGGAAATGCCTGAGTAGTAATCGTGTAGCTTTAAGCGATAGTCGGATTGAACCGCACGCATTTTTTTGCGTAATTCGCCCTTATCATCGGCACTAACAATAGTGCAAATATTGGCCAGAGCTTCTTCTACATTAGCACTCGCTGTGCCCGTAAACGCCAGCGATGCAGTTAAAGCAAACAAAGAGGTCTTAACAATTTTCAACATGGTTAGCTCCTTGAAAGGTAAAATTTAAATTAGGTTAGGTGGTCAATCAGTTGTTTGTTTTGTCCATTTCATTAAAGCCTTGTAAGTCGCCGCGGTAAATTCTTTGAATAATACATTGTTATGAATCTTAATACGTAAAGTGGCGGGGTGTCGTGTTGGTTGGTTTTTAACTTAATGTAATGTAAGGGATAAATGGTTTTTTGCCAGCTTAGCCGAAATGCTCATAAAAGGGCTTTTTGGCTGTCTGAGAGGTCATTATACAGTGAGAAATAGCCTCGCCTGATGGGCAGCGAGGCTGTAACCTAAGCCACAGTTCAGGCGGCGTTCTGATTTAACGGTGGTGTCAGGAATGCCTGAGCGATATCGATAAGTTGCTGGCGAACCCAGCGATGGGCCGGATCTTCATTGGCACTGACATGCCAGTAAACGTAATAATCGAGAGGTTGCAAGGTAAAAGGAAGCTCGCTGACGGCTAAATTATAGTGCTTGGCCAGATGGGAGGGTAAGCATGCCAGTAAATCTGTCTTCACCAGCACACTGGGAATGGTTAGAAAATGATGGCTTTGCATGGCAATACGGCGCTGGTGGCCAAGTTTTGATAACTCAACATCGACCTCACTGGCCTGGTCGGGTCGTTGGCTCACCTTTATATGGCCATAAGCCAGAAAGTTCTCCATTGACATGGGGTCGGCAAAAGCCGGATGTTCCGGGCGACCAACCACTACCAGCCGGTCTTCGGCGATTTTGTGTCTGGCCAGGTATTGCTCGGTAAGCGTTTCGCTGTCGGCATAGAAATCAAGCTGTCCGCTGGCCAGGGCATTTACTACCTGCTTTTTATCAATATCATAGTTAGTTATGGTGATAGCGGGTGCCTGCGCTTCAATTTTAGCAATCAAACGCGGAAGAATACTGGCTTCAATGAGATCCCGACAAGCGAACTGGAAGGTCTTCTCTGCGACTTCAGGGTTAAACTCGCGGCTTTGCAGTACACTGGTGCGCAGTAACGAAAGCGCTTGTCTGGCCGGGCCGATAAGATTTTGGGCCACCGGTGTCGGACTCATGGTATGGCCTGTTCTGACAAATAAAGGGTCGTTAAGCAGATCACGAAGCCGGGCCAGCGAGTTACTCACTGCCGGTTGGGTGATGCAAAGGATATCAGCGGCTTTGGTAAGATTACCTGCGGTATAAATGGCATCAAATACAGCAAACAGGTTTAAATCGATTCGGTTTAAATTCATGTAAGAAGTGGCCCAACCAGTTAACTGCAGTCATTATTACCATTATTAATAGAAAATCAACATTTCTATCACATTGGTTGATTGTCAGACCAGCTGGGACACCGATAAGAATTTTGCTAATTCCCTTAATTTTTGTCTGCGGCTTCTTCAAGCTGTTCACCTGCTTTTTTGATATCTTTGCCGAGTCCTTCCATCGTTGCACAACCCGTTGTCATACCGGCAACAGCGATTAATCCGAATAAAAAAAGACGTACATTACGAAACTTCATGGGATGTCTCCAAACAAAATTAAAACTGGTTTCTAACTATCATCGCCAGGACTATTATCGTCTTCACTAGCCGATGGCTGGGAAGCACCGTCATCTGTTTGGCTTTGAGGTAAAACAGAATCGTTAAGCATAGCGTTGAGTTTCTCGCCTCCTTTAGCACCAAAATCCAGCGTGCGAATAGGGAAGGGGATGAGTATATCAGCATCGCTCAATGCTCTCTGAATGGCAACGATTACCTGATGTCTTGCCGCCAGAAAACCCGGTTCGCCCGGGTATTCGATCCAGAACCAGACCAGCAAATTAATGCTGCTGTCGCCAAAGGACTCAGCCCACACGCCGGTTTCTTCTTTTCTGATCACAAAGTCAAATTCATTTACGGCTTCGGTTAACACTTCGGCTGCTTGCTGAGGATCGTCCGCATAGGAAATCCCAACCGGCACTTCAACCCGGCGATGGCCATTAACGCTATAGTTAGTAAGAATATTGCGAAATAAAATCTTGTTGGGAATGATTTCCCGTTGGCCAAAGAATGTCATTACATGAGTGTTGCGAAGGTTTATTGCCTCTACGTTGCCAAATACCCCTTCGGCTTCGATAACATCACCAATCTGAAAGGGTTTACGCACCCCCATTGCAATGCCGGCTATAAGGTTTTCAGTAATGTCCTGGAACGCAAAACCAATGGCCAGGCCCACAATACCGGCACCGGCCAGTAAAGAGGTGACTGTTCCCCGCAGTCCAATAAAGTCCAGCGCAATAAAAATGCCCGCGGTTGCAATGGCCACTTTAATGATGGAGGTGAGCAAGCCGACAATTTGCGTGGAGTCAAAAGTGCGTGACAGAACGCGGTGAGCAAGGTTTCCGACTATTTTGGCCAGCAGGCCAAAGGCCATGGCAATAAAGATGGCCACGGCAATATTAGGCAGGTGTTTAATACTTGCTTCGACCCAGCGCTCAAGCTTTTCATTAATCAGTTGCCAAAAAGTATCGAGATGTAGTGCTTTCATAATTCTCCGCAAACCGCCTGAATGTAACCTAAAATTTGATCTGCAGTGGCTATTGCAAGCATTGTACCAGCCGCTTTTTCATGTATAACCCACTGAAAGTAATAGTTATATGAGTTTATTTTAGGGGTTGGGCAGAGAGCAGTGAGTAAAATTTTCCTGCATAACACGAAAGGATTACTCTGCTGCATGGATTACTTTACAGCCTCTCAGACAAAGAAAAGTGATAGCCCTTTGAGCGCTTTGTGACTTTCGTTAAGGTAAGAAGGTATATTGAAAACAAGGAAACCCTATGACTGCCAAGTTAAATGAAACTCAAATCGCAGAACAACTGGCCGCATTAAATGCCACTGCAGAAGAAGGTTGCCTATGGCAACGGGACGGCGATGCGATTACCTGTACGTTTACTTTTAAAGGATTTATCGGCGCTTTTGGCTGGATGTCGCAAATGGCTATCTGGGCAGAGAAGCTCAAACATCACCCTGAGTGGTTTAATGTTTATAATAAAGTTGAAGTCAGATTAACCACCCATGATGTGGGCGGTCTCAGCGAACTGGACTTTAGACTGGCGCAAAAAATGAATCGCTATTTTAGTTAAAATCGTAGTAAATAGTATGCTAAGTGAACGTTGTGGTGGGTATTTAACCGGTTGGTCAAAAAATTGAAACAATTCGCCAAACAGGCCTTGCTAACCTCTAAACCCTATGTATAATACGCACCACTTGAACGGTACAGGGCAACACGCAGTCCGGTTCAACCCAGTACAGACGCGGGATGGAGCAGTCTGGTAGCTCGTCGGGCTCATAACCCGAAGGTCGTAGGT